>DASWTI010000435.1:0-5601 GCA_036402215.1 Pseudonocardiaceae bacterium | reverse complement strand
CGGTCGCCGACGCGGTGCGCGACCGGCTGCCGGACCCGGCCGACCCGGCGCCGCGGCTGCGGCTGGCCGGGCTGCTGGCCATCACCGACCCGCCGCGCGCCGACGCGGGTCAGGTGATCCGCGCCTTCCGAGACGCCGGGGTGCAGCTCCTGATGATCACGGGTGACCATCCGGACACCGCCCGCGCGATCGCCGCCCGGGTGGGCATCGCCGACGCCGGCGGCGAGGTGATGACCGGCGCCGAACTGGCGGCCGGGCCGGACCCCGGTCGCGTGGAGCGGGCCAGGGTGTACGCCCGGATCCGCCCGGAGCAGAAGCTCGACGTGGTGCGCTCCTGGCAGGAGCGCGGTCACGTCGTGGCGATGACCGGCGACGGCGTGAACGACGCTCCTGCGCTGCGCCGCGCCGACATCGGCGTGGCCATGGGCGGCGGCACCGACGTGGCCCGCGAGGCGGCCGATCTGGTGCTCACCGACGACAACCTGCGCACGGTGGTCGCCGCCATCGAGGAAGGCCGCCGCATCCACGGCTCGGTGCGGATGTTCCTGCGCTACGCCCTGTCCGGTGGGCTCGCCGAGGTGCTGGTCATGCTGTTCGGGCCGCTGGCCGGTCTCGCGGTGCCGCTGCTGCCCGCGCAGATCCTGTGGATCAACCTGATCACCCACGGCCTGCCCGGGGTGGCGATCGGTGCCGAGCCGGCCGGTGGCGCGGTGATGCGCGCCGCGCCGCGTCCACCCGCCGAGCACGTGCTCGGTGATGGCCTGTGGCGCCGGATCGGCTGGACCGGGGCGCTCATCGCCGTGGTCGCGCTGATCGTCGGCGTCTGGTCCCACCGGGTGGGCGGCCCCTGGCAGTCGTGCGTCTTCCTCACCCTGGGCCTGGCCCAGCTCGGCGTCGCGCTGGCGCTGCGCCGGCCCGGCGGCCGGTGGCCCCGGTTCCTCGACGTGGCGGTGGCCGGCGCGGTGCTGCTGCAGCTCGCGGCGGTCTACCTGCCGCCGCTGCGGGACCTGCTCGGCCTGGCCTGGATCGGCCCGCGTGAGCTGGTGGTGGCCGTGCTGGCCGCCCTGCTGCCCGGCCTGGTGGTCGCGCTCACCCGCCGCCGCGGGCGGCCTGGCCCCGACACGGTAGAGGTGTCCGGGCCGGCGGAAAGGTCCGGCGCAGCGGAAGTGTCTGGCAGCACGGCGGAGGAATGACGTGCGGAACGGCTCAGCGCAGCGGGGCGGTCCAGCGCAGGTGCGTGCCGCCCTCCGCGCGGGTCGTCGCGGTGAACGTGCCGCCGCATTCGTGGGCGCGTTTCTCCAGGTTGCGCAGGCCGCGGCGGTGGGCGTCCCGCGGGATGCCGCTGCCGTCGTCCTCGATGTCGAGCACGAGTTCGTCGCCGGCGCGCACCGAGATCGCCAGCTCGGAGGCGCCGGAGTGCCGGACGGCGTTGCTCACGGCCTCCCGGACGACGGCCTCCGCGTGGTCGCCCACGGGTGGCGGCACGAGGTTGTCGACGGCGCCGGCGATGCGCACCGTGGGGCTCAGCGCCGTGCCCTCGGTGCCCTCGGCGATGACATTGAGCAGCCGCCGGCGCAGGCTCACGGCCGCCGCGCTCGGTGGCGTGTGCAGGTCGAAGATCGAGGTCCGGATCTCTCGCACCGTCTGGTCGAGCTGGTCGACCGTCGCCTGCAGCCGCCGGCGCACGTCCGGCTCGGTGCTGCGTTGCAGCGTGCCCTGCAGGTTCATCCCGGCGGCGAACAACCGCTGGATGACGTGGTCGTGCAGGTCGCGGGCGATGCGGTCACGGTCGGCGAACAGGTCGAGCTGCCGCCGCGCCTGCTGCTTGTCGGCGAACTCCAGGGTGATCGACGCCTGGTCGGCGAACGCCGCGAGCAGCGGGATCTCGTCCGGCCGGAACGCCTCCCGTCGCGCGGTACGCAGCACGACCACCACGCCGCCCACCTGTTCGCCCGAGCGCATCGGCACCGCCATCGCCGGTCCGAAGCCGGCGAGCGGCGACCCGCCGGGCACGTCCAGCTCGGTGAGCACCGGCACCCCGGGGGCGACCGCCTCGGCGAGGAGGGTGCCCCGCAGGTCCGTGACGAGCAGGTCGGCCGGACCGTCGGGCAACCCCGTGCGTGAGCCCACGCGCAGTCCCGCCGCGCCCTCGTGGCCGCCCTCGTGACCGCCCCCGTCGCCGGCCGGGTCGCCGACCAGGATGAGCGCGGCGTCGGCCCGGGAGAGCTCCATGGCGCGCTGCGCCACCACGCCCAGCACCTGCGGGGTGTCACCCCCGGTCAGCAGGGCCGTGGTGATCTCGCCGGTGGCCTCCAGCTGGTGCTGGCGGCGCACGCTCTCCTCGAACAGGTGCGCGTTCTGCACGGCGATGCCGGCCGCGGCGGCCAGGCCCTGCACGACCAGCTCGTCGTCGGCGGTGAACTCCCCGCCGCCGCGCTTCTCGGTGAGGTAGAGGTTCCCGTAGACGGCGTCGCGGACCCGCACCGGGACGCCGAGGAAGCTGCGCATCGGCGGGTGGTTCGGCGGGAACCCGACCGAGCCCGGGTGTGCCGTGAGATCCGGGAGGCGCAACGGCTGCGGGTCGGTGATGAGCTGGCCGAGCAGGCCGCGGCCCTGCGGCAGCGGTCCCATCCGGGCGCGGGTCTCCTCGTCGATGCCGACGTAGACGAACCGCGACAGGTTGTGCTCGCCGCCGAGCACGCCCAGCGCGCCGTAGCGCGCGTCGACCAGGTCCACCGCGGCGTGCACGATACGGCGCAGCGTCGACTCCAGCTCCAGCCCGGAGGCGACGGCCAGCATCGCGTCCAGCAGCGACTGCAGCGAGTCGCGGGTGTTCGAGATCTCGTCGAGGTGGTCGCGCATCTCGGACAGCAGCTCGTCCAGGCGCAACCGGGCGCGGGCCGTGGCCTCGGCGCTGCGCCGATCCGGCGCGCCGGCGGCGTCGTCCGCGTCGCTCATGTCAGCTCCTGACGTGGGTGGGCTCCGCACGGTCGGTGAACTCGGCGTGGTCGGCGACCGGCCGCCGCGGACTGCCCGCGACCGGCACGGCGGCACCGAACCGCAGCACGAGCTGCGGCCACATCGATCCCCCCAGCAGCGTACGCAGGGCCGACCTCGGCCCGGCCAGCTCCACCGGCGAGCTGATCATCGACGCGCCCACGCCCCGGCTGGTTGCCGTCAGCAGCACGCGCTCCAGCGCGCGCCCGGCCCGCAGCTGATCGCGCGGCGTGTCCCCGGGCAGCAGCAGCACCCCGAGCAGCGGGTCGGACTCGTACGCCCGCGCCGGACGGTCGTGGTCCGGCGCGAAGTCGCGTATCCGCAGCACGTCGAGGTCGCCGCCCCGGGGTCCGGCCGCCGAGTGCGGCACGCCGTCGGCGCGTTCGCCGTCCGGTGAGATCCAGCGCCGCAGCTCCTCGCGGTAGTCCGGGTCCTCGGCCTGCCGCCGTTCCGCCTCGCGTACCAGCGCGGCGACCTCGCCGGTGAGCCGTGGTTCCCGCAGCAGCCGCAGGTAGCCGCCCTCGGTGCTCGCCGCGTGGCCCAGGTCGTGCAGCACCGCCGACGGCACCGGCGCGGGGTGGAACGGGCGGCGGTGGCTGCGGCGGCGGGCGATGGCGGCGTGCAGCCGCTGCGTCGACGGCGTGGCACCGCGCCGCGCGCCGCGGCGCACCACGGCCCGCAGCGTCGGGGGCCCGGCCGACGGGAGCAGGTCCACCACGGGCTCCACGCCCTCGGCGCGCACCGCGAGCTCCAGGTTCAGCAGGGCCGCGCCGCAGCTGATCCGGGCCTCCCGGCCGGTGGGATCGGCGACCGGCAGCAGGCGCGCCGGGTCCAGGTGCAGCTCCAGCCAGGACGGCCCGGCGACGAACCGCCAGGGCTGGGTGTTGTGCACCGAGGGGGCCGCTCCCGCGGCGACCAGCGCGGGCCGCCAGTCGGCGGCGACCGCCGTGCCGGGGTGGGTCGTGCTGTCCATGGCTGTCTCCGCTCCCGCCGTGACCACGTCCCATGCGCCCGGGGGCACGTGGTGGTCATTTCCTTCCACGCTAGGAACCGCCCCGGCGGGCCCGGTACGGACCTGGGTCCCGCCGTGCCAGGACCCCAGGTCCGTCCCGCCCGTGCCGGGACCCAGGTCCCGCCGGGAGCGGGACGCTCGCCGCTGCGGCGGCGGTGCCCCGGCGGACGAGAGTTGTCGGCATGGAGGTGCTGACATGACCGAACCGCACATGGGGCCGGTGGTGGCGGGCGTGGACGGCTCGGCCGCGGCGCTCGACGCGGTGCGCTGGGCGGCCGACCAGGCCCGCCGGTGGGGGAGTCCGCTGCGTCTGGTGCACGCCGACGTCTGGCCCCTGGTCGCCCCGCCGCGCGGGGTGCCGACGCTGCGTGACACCCGCTCCGTCGGCTGGGAGCACGGCCGCGCCGCGCTGCTGGCCGCCACCGAGGCTGCGGTCACGGTCGCACCGGACGTGCCGGTGACCACCGAGTACGTGGTGACCACGGCGACCACGGCACTCGTCGAGGAGTCCCGCACCGCGCGGCTGCTCGTCGTCGGCTCACGCGGCCTCGGTGGGTTCACCGGCCTGCTGGTGGGTTCCACGGCGGTACGGCTCACCGGCTACGCCCGGTGCCCGGTGGTCGTGGTCCGGGGCACCCCCGGCACAGAGCTCGCCGGGGAACCGGCAGACGCCCCGGCCGGCGCGGGCGACGCCCCGCCGTGGACCGGCCCAGTCGTGGCCGGCGTCGGCGGCTCGGCCTCCGACGACACCGTGCTCGGCTTCGCCCTGGACCAGGCCGCCCTGCGCGGCGTGCCACTGGTGGCGGTACACGCGTGGAGCGACTGGTACCTGCCCGGCCCGCTCGTCGCCGACGCGGCCCCCTTCGCCTGGGAGGACGCCGAGCGGGAGGCGGGCACGGTGCTCGCCGAGCGGCTCGCCGGCTGGACCGACAAGTACCCGTCGGTCGAGCTGCGCCCCGTGGTGACGCCGGGCCGCCCGGCGCACAGCCTGCTGCGCGCCGCCGCCGGTGCCTCGCTCGTCGTCGTCGGCTCCCGCGGCCGCGGCGGCGTCACCGGGCTGCTGCTCGGCTCCACCAGCCATGCCCTGCTGCACCACGCCCCCTGCCCCGTGGCCGTCGTCCGCCCGGACACCGCCACCCGCTGATCACCCCGGCGGCCTGCCCGGCCGCCGGCAGAACCTGGCGGCGAACCCGCCGTCATCGTCGAAGTTCGGGAGAGGACACGTCATGACCGCCACCCTGCGCCGCGACTCCGCCACCGGTGCGGCCGTCGCCCCTGGTGACATCAGGTCGCCGCTGGTCACCGGGCTGCTGGTCGTTCTGCGGCTGGCGTTCGCCTGGCAGTTCCTGTGGGCGTTCGCGGACAAGACGTTCGGCTGGGGCTTCGCCACCCCGGCGGAGCGGTCGTGGCTCAACGGCGGCTCGCCGACCAACGGCTTCCTGGCCAACAGCGCGAGCGGCCCGTTCGAGTCGTTCTACAAGGGGATCGCCGGTGACGGCTGGGCGGACTGGCTGTTCATGGCCGGCCTGCTCGGTATCGGCGTGGCGCTGTTGCTGGGTGTCGGTATGCGGATCGCCGCGGGCGCCGGGGCG
>DASWTI010000434.1:0-3203 GCA_036402215.1 Pseudonocardiaceae bacterium | reverse complement strand
GCCGCGGCCGCCCGCCGCCCGACGACCACCACGTGGGCGTCGCGCACGAGCCCGGCCAGCGCGTACGCGATCGCCCGCCCCAGCCGGCCCGTCCCCAGCACGACCACCACGCCGTCCACGCCGTCCACGCCGCGGCACGTTACGGGACGGCTGCCACTGTCGGCCGTTCGGAGTACGGTGCCGGGCACGTGACGAAGGGAGCGTGCGATGAGCCGGATCCGGGTTCTGGTGGGTACCCGTAAAGGGGCATTCGTCCTCACGTCCGACGCCGGGCGGCGGGACTGGGAAATCCGAGGTCCGCTGTTCGGCGGCTGGGAGCTGTACCACCTGAAGGGCTCCCCCGCCGACCCCGACCGCATCTACGCGTCGCAGTCCGGCGGCTGGTTCGGCCAGGTGATCCAGCGCTCCGACGACGGCGGCGTCACGTGGAACCCGGTGGGCAACGAGTTCGCCTACGACGGCGTGCCCGGCACCCACCAGTGGTTCGACGGCACCCCGCACCCGTGGGAGTTCGCCCGCGTCTGGCACCTGGAGCCGTCGCTGACCGACCCCGACACCGTGTACGCGGGCGTGGAGGACGCGGCGCTGTTCCGATCCGTGGACGGCGGCGGGAGCTGGCAGGAGCTGTCCGGGCTGCGCGACCACGACACCGGGCCGTCCTGGCAACCGGGCGCCGGTGGCCTGTGCCTGCACACCGTGCTGCTGCACCCCACCGACCCCGGCCGGATCTTCACCGCGATCTCCGCCGCCGGGGCGTTCCGCACCGACGACGGCGGCAAGTCCTGGCGGCCGGTCAACCGCGGGCTGCGCTCCCAGGGCCTGCCCGACGAGGACGCCGAGGTCGGGCACTGCGTGCACAAGCTCGCCATGCACCCGTCGCGGCCGGACACCCTGTTCATGCAGAAGCACTGGGACGTCATGCGCAGCGACGACGCCGGGGAGAGCTGGCGGGAGATCAGCGGCGACCTGCCCACCGACTTCGGCTTCCCGATCGACGTGCACGCCCACGAGCCCGACACCGTGTTCGTCGTGCCGATCACCAGCGACTCCGAGCACTACGTGCCGGACGGCAAGCTGCGCGTCTACCGCAGCCGCACCGGTGGCGACGAGTGGGAGCCGCTGACCAACGGCCTGCCCCAGGAACACTGCTACGTCAACGTCCTCCGCGACGCCATGGCCGTCGACCGCCTCGACGAGTGCGGCGTGTACTTCGGGACCACCGGTGGCCAGGTGTACGTCTCCCCCGACTCCGGCGACACCTGGACGGCCATCGTGCGCGACCTACCGGCCGTGCTGAGCGTGGAGGTGCAGACGCTGCCGTGACCACCGTCCGAGTCGCCCTGCCGACCCACCTGCGCAATCTCGCCCACGTCACCGGCGAGCTCTCGCTCCAGGTCGACGGCACCGTCACCCAGCGCTCGGTGCTCGACGCCCTGGAGGCCGGCTACCCCATGCTCCGCGGCACCATCCGCGACCACGCCACCGCGCGGCGCCGGCCGTTCGTCCGCCTGTTCGCCTGCGAACAGGACCTCTCCCACGACGACCCCGACACCCCCCTTCCCACCGAGGTCGCCAACGGCACCCACGCCCTCCACATAGTCGGCGCCATGGCCGGCGGCTGACCCGTTCCCCGAGCGGGGCGCGGGCTCCGGCCGAGACCCACCGGCACGGTCCACCCGGGCCGAGCCTGGCTCACCCGCGACCACGCCGGCTCGCACGCGACCGCGCCAAGCCACTCCGTAGCGGCCCCGGCATCCGCGCCGCTTGTCCTTGCCGTCCGGGCGCGTGCCGGGACGCGGCGGGCCGGGTCGGGTCCCGGCCGGGGCGCGCGAGCCGGATCGCGGTGAATTCAGGCGTCCAGGGCAGGAGCGACAGCCACAGCCGGACCGGGGCCGACCGGGCAGCGCCAGCCGGATCGCGATGAGTTCAGGCGTCCTGGGCGGGAGCGGGGGCCGCGGCCGGGCTGACCAGGGGTCCGCCCAGCCAACGCAACGGGCGGGGCGGCGGTTCGGCCACCCTGGCCAGCACCGACCAGAGCCGCATGGCGGCGATGTCCGCCTCGCGCACCGCGGCCACCAGGTCGGCGGCCACCCCGGCGGCCAGGTTCACCAGTTCCTCGGCCTGCCCCGCCGCCCCGCCCTGACGGACGCCGGAGCCGTTGCCCGCTCCCGGATGGGCACCCCCGTCCCCGGCGTCCTGCATGTCGCCGGGCGCCAGCCCGGCAAGTGTGCGTCCGAACCTCCGCCGTGCGGCCGGTCCCACCTGCTGACTCACCAGGTCGGTGATCCCGGCCAGCTCGGCCGTGACCCGAGCGATCGCGCCCGCGAGGCCGTACAGTTCGTTCTCGTCGAGTGTCATCGGCTCGTGCTGCCGATCCCGGGCAGCGGTCAACGCCTCCGCGGCGCGCAGCACCGCGTCGATGCGATCCACTTCGGACTCGGCAAGCTCCATGTAACTACCCTTTGCAACCATCGTCATAGCGTTCAGGTGATCCCCCGATCACCATCCAGGTTGACAACGAGCCCACCCGGAGCGGCGATGCTACCCCGATCGAGCACGGTTTTCGCAGCTCAGAGCGACTACTTGGGCCCATTGGGTGAACAACTGCGGGCCACTCAGAGAAGGAACGTCTGAACTAGTGTCGACTACGCCTAATCACCCTGTGTCGTCACACTCGTCCCTTAGCGACGCCCATTCCGGTGAGTCCCCTCAGCACGCCACGACTCCGCCCGAACCGCACCGCCGCCCCGCCAGCACCAACCCCAGGGGTCTCAAGAGCCGCAGGGAACCCATCGGCAGCGCCGGGGGGACCGGGGGTGCCGACGCCCGCCCGGAGCCCGCGAGGCACACCGCCCCCGCCGGCGCACCCGGTCACCCGGGGACCGCCCCGATGCCGACCGGTGCGACCCCCGCTCGCCCTGGCGCCCCGGACCACCGCCCGCGGCCCGGGACGCCAGGGTCTCCCGCCTCAGCGGGCACAACCGCAGCGGCCACGACCTCAGGCCGAGCCGTCTCAAACCCGGCCGTCTCGGACACGACTGTCTCAGGCACGGCTGTCTCGGACACGACTGTCTCAGGTACGGCTGTCTCGGACACGGCACGCACGGACACGGCAGGCCCGGGCGCCGGCGCCGCCGCCCGGGCCCGGTCCACGGCAGGTCGCCGCGACATCACCCCTGCCACTCCCCCGACCGGCCGCGGCG
>DASWTI010000433.1:0-5720 GCA_036402215.1 Pseudonocardiaceae bacterium | reverse complement strand
GCGGCCTGGCCCCGCCCGCGGCGCTCACCGGTTCCTGGTTCGGCTCGGCCGCCGTGCTCGCGCCGTCGGTGGCGGTCACGCCGGGCGCGGACGCCGCCGTGGTGGACCGGATGCCGGTCGTGGTGGACGCGCCGCCGGACGCCGTGGGCTGCGGCTGGGTGGGCTACCTCGGCTACGGGCTGACCGAGCCGCGGTCGCGGGCCCGGGTGCTGCCGCCGGCGGCCTGGGGCTGGGCGGACCACGTGCTGCGCCTGGACCACGACGGCCGCTGGTGGTTCGAGGCCCTGGTGGCCGACGACGCGCCGTTCCCCGAGGCGCTCGCCGCCGAGCTCGCGGCCTGCGTGGCGGCCACCCCGCCGCCGGCGGCCTGGCGGGCCACCGGGGTGCGGCCGCCGGGACGCGCGCAGCACCGGGACGCCGTGCTGCGCTGCCAGGAGGCGATCCGCGCCGGCGAGGTCTACCAGGCCAACGTGTGCACCCGGTACGGCCTGCGGCTGGACGGCGACCCGGCCGACGTGTTCGCCGAGGGCGTCGCCCGGTACGGGCCGCGGCACGCCGCGTACCTGAGCGGCCCGTGGGGCGCCCTCGCCTCGTTCTCCCCCGAGCTGTTCCTGCGCCGCCACGGCCGCCGGGTGCGGTCGTCGCCGATCAAGGGCACCGACGCCACCGACCCGGCGCGGCTGGCCGCCTCGGTGAAGGACCGCGCGGAGAACGTGATGATCGTCGACCTGGTGCGCAACGACCTGGGACGGGTGTGCGCGCCGGGCACGGTGACCGTGCCGGAGCTGCTGACCGTGCGCCGGGCCCCCGGCGTCTGGCACCTGGTGTCCACTGTGGACGGTGAGCTGCGGCCGGGGGTGCCGGACTCCGGGCTGCTGGCCGCCACGTTCCCGCCCGGCTCGGTGACCGGCACGCCCAAGCTGCGCGCGCTGGAGCTGCTCGGCGAGCTGGAGCCGTGGCCGCGCGAGGTCTACTGCGGGGCGATCGGCATGGTGTCGCCGCTCGCCGGGCTGGAGCTCAACGTGGCCATCCGCACCGTCGAGGTGGCGCCGGGCGGCGAGGCCTGGATCGGCGTCGGCGGTGGGATCACGATCGACTCGGAGCCCGCCGCGGAGTGGGCCGAGTGCCTGGCCAAGGCCGCGCCGCTGCTCGCCCTGCTGGGTGGCGGCGTGCGCGCGGGGGTGGCGGTGGGCGCCGGGACCGCGCCACCCTGGGCGCCGTGATCATCGACCTGACGCACCCCGTCGAGAACGGCATGGTGACCTACCCCGGCCTGCCGGCGCCGGTGGTGGACACCTACCTGTCGCACGCCGACACCGCGGACCGGTACGCGCCGGGCACCTCGTTCCACTTCGGCCGGATCACCATGATCGCCAACACCGGCACGTACCTGGACGCCCCGGCGCACCGGTTCGAGGGCGGCGTGGACGTGGCCGGGCTGCCGCTGGCCGCGGTGGCCGACGTGCCGGGCGTGGTGGTCGACCTGACCGGTGCCGGCCGGGCGCTCGCGGTGCCGGCGGACGTCGAGGTGGGCGGCCGCGCGGTGCTGCTGCGCACCGGGCGCGACCGGCTCTGGCGCACACCGGCGTACGCCGAGGACTCGCCGTTCCTGACCGGCGAGGGCACCCTGGATCTGGTGGCGCGCGGGGCGGTGCTGGTGGGCATCGACGCGATCAACATCGACGACCCGGGCGACCCGGAGCGGCCGGCGCACACCGGGCTGCTGCGCGCCGGGATCCCGGTGCTGGAGCACCTGCGCGGGCTGGAGTCGTTGCCGCGCACGGGTTTCCGGCTGCACGCCGCGCCGGTCCCGGTGCGTGGCATGGGCACCTTCCCGGTCCGCGCCTACGCCGTGCTCTGAGCCCCACCGCCGTCACCGTCACGGCGTGCACCGCCGTCGGCCCCGCGGCCCGCACCGCTGCCGTCGCCGTCCTGGCCCGCCCCGTCGCCGCTCGTCCGGCCGCCGTCACGGCCCGCCCGGTCGTCGCCGCCCGTGCGGCCGAGGGTGCCGTCGTGGAACGCGGCCAGGATGCGATCGGCGGCCAGCGTGGGCGTGAGGTCGCCGTCGCGCACGGCGCGTTCCAGCTCCGGCACCTCGGCCCGCACGGCCGGGTGCTCCCGCAACGAGCGCAGCAGCCGGTCGCGCACCAGCGTCCAGGTCCAGCCGACCTGCTGTGCCCGGCGCCGCTCGTCCAGCGCGCCGGCCGCGGCCAGCCGGTCCTGGTGCGCCACCAGCCGTCGCCACACCTCGTCCACCCCGGCGTCGGTGAGCGCGCTGCACGTCAGCACCGGCACCTCCCAGCCGTGGTCCGGCGCGCGCATCATCCGCAGCGCACCCTTCAGGTCCCGCGCCGCGCGGCGGGCGTCGCGCTCGTGCGGCCCGTCCGCCTTGTTCACCGCGATCACGTCGGCGAGCTCCAGGATGCCGCGCTTGATGCCCTGCAACTGGTCACCGGTGCGGGCCAGCGTCAGGTAGAGGAAGGAGTCGACCATCTCGGCGACCGCCGTCTCGGACTGGCCGACGCCCACCGTCTCCACCAGCACCACGTCGTACCCCGCGGCCTCCACCACGATCATCGACTCGCGGGTCGCCGTGGCCACGCCGCCCAGCGTTCCCGCGGTGGGCGACGGCCGGATGAACGCCGCGTCGTCCACCGCGAGCCGCGCCATTCGGGTCTTGTCGCCCAGGATGGAACCGCCGCTGCGGGTGGACGACGGGTCGACGGCGAGCACCGCCACCCGGTGCCCGTCGCCGGTGAGCCGCGAGCCCAGCGCGTCGATGAACGTGGACTTGCCCACGCCGGGCACCCCGGAGACCCCGATCCGGCGGGCCTTTCCGGTGCGCGGCAACAACTCCACGAGCAGTTCCTGGGCGAGCGCCCGGTGGTCGGCGCGCGCGGACTCGACGAGCGTGATGGCCCGCGCGATCCAGGTGCGCTCGCCCGCGAGCACGCCGTCCAGGTAGCGCGCGAGGTCAGGCGCCATGCCCGAGGCGCCCCGACAGCTCGGTGAGCAGCTCGGCGGCCGCGTCGGCGATCACCGTGCCCGGCCCGAAGATGGCCGTCGCCCCGGCCGCGCGCAGCGCCTCGTGGTCGCCGGGCGGCACCACGCCGCCGACCACCACCAGGATGTGCTCCGCGTCCAGCGCGCGCAGCTCGTCGCGCAACGCCGGCACCAGCGTGAGGTGCCCCGCGGCCAGGGAGTTCACGCCGATCACGTGCACGTCGGCCTCGACGGCCTGGCGGGCCACCTCGGCCGGCGTCTGGAACAGCGGGCCGACGTCCACGTCGAAGCCCAGGTCGGCGAACGCCGTGGCGATCACCTTCTGTCCCCGGTCGTGGCCGTCCTGGCCCATCTTGGCGACCAGGATGCGCGGCCGCCGGCCCTCGGCCTCGGCGAAGGCGTCGGCGGCGGTCCGGGTGCGTTCGATCGCCGGGTCCGGCCCGGCCTCCTCGCGGTACACGCCCGATATCGTCCTGATCTGGCCCGCGTGCCGCCCGTAGACGCGCTCCAGCGCGTCGGAGATCTCGCCGACGGTGGCCTGCGCGCGGGCCGCGTCGATGGCCAGCGCCAGCAGGTTCTGCTCCAGCCCGGGCGCACGGCTGCCGTTCATCGCCGCCTCGGCCGCCTTGGTGAGCGCGGACAGCGTGTCCTGGCAGGCCTGCTCGTCGCGCTCGGCGCGCAGCCGGCGCAGCTTCTCGACCTGCTGCGCGAGCACGCCGGCGTTGTCCACCTTGAGCACCTCGATCGGCTCGTCGGTGTCCACCCGGTACTTGTTGACGCCGATCACCGGCTGGCGGCCGGAGTCGATGCGCGCCTGGGTGCGGGCCGCCGCCTCCTCCACGCGCAGCTTCGGCAGGCCCTCGTCGATGGCGCGGGCCATGCCGCCCGCCTCCTCGACCTCGGTGATGTGCTGCCAGGCGCGGCGGGCCAGGTCGTAGGTGAGCCGTTCCACGTAGTGGCTGCCGCCCCACGGGTCGATCACCCGCGTGGTGCCGGACTCCTGCTGCAGCACCAGCTGCGTGTTGCGGGCGATGCGCGCGGAGAAGTCCGTCGGCAGCGCCAGCGCCTCGTCCAGCGCGTTGGTGTGCAAGGACTGCGTGTGTCCCTGGGTGGCGGCCATCGCCTCCACGCAGGTGCGCGTGACGTTGTTGAAGACGTCCTGCGCGGTGAGCGACCAGCCGGACGTCTGGCAGTGCGTGCGCAACGAGAGCGACTTCGGGTTGGCCGGCTCGAACCGCTTGACGAGCTTGGCCCACAGCAGCCGCGCCGCGCGCAGCTTGGCCACCTCCATGAAGAAGTTGGTGCCGATGCCGAAGAAGAAGGACAGCCGCGGCGCGAACTCGTCGATGCCGAGGCCGGCCGCCAGCCCGGCCCGCAGGTACTCCACGCCGTCCGCCAGCGTGTAGGCGAGCTCCAGGTCGGCGGTCGCCCCGGCCTCCTGGATGTGGTAGCCCGAGATGGAGATCGAGTTGTAGCGCGGCATCCGCTGCGAGGTGTACGTGAAGATGTCGGAGATGATCCGCATCGACGGCTGCGGCGGGTAGATGTAGGTGTTGCGGACCATGAACTCCTTGAGGATGTCGTTCTGGATGGTCCCGCTGAGCTTCTCCGGCGCGACGCCCTGCTCCTCGGCCGCCGCGATGTAGAGGGCGAGCACCGGCAGCACCGCGCCGTTCATGGTCATCGACACGCTCATCCGGTCCAGCGGAATGCCGTCGAAGAGCTGCCGCATGTCCAGGATCGAGTCGATCGCCACGCCCGCCATGCCGACGTCGCCCGGCACCCGCGGGTGGTCGCTGTCGTAGCCGCGGTGCGTCGGCAGGTCGAACGCGATCGACAGGCCCTTCTGGCCGGCGGCCAGGTTGCGGCGGTAGAACGCGTTCGACTCGGCGGCGGTGGAGAAGCCGGCGTACTGCCGGACGGTCCACGGCTGGTTGACGTACATGGTCGGGTACGGCCCGCGCAGGTACGGGGCGATACCGGGGTAGGTACGCAGGAAGTCCAGGCCCTCGGTGTCCGCCGCGGTGTACCCCGGCCGCACCGGAATCCCCTCCGGCGACTCCCACGCCTCATCGGCGCTCACGTCGGTGCTCGCGGCCGCGGTGGTGGCCGCGCTCGTGGCCGCTGCCGCGCCGGTGGGGGTCGCGCTCGCGGGCGGCGGGCCCAGCTCGATGTCGGCGAAGTTCGGGACGCTCACCACTGCACCTCCTCGTACAGCGCCGTCAGCACGGCCACCGCGTCGCAGCCCAGCCCGACGGCGCCGTCGGTGCCGAACGGGTCCGGCCCGGCGCCGGGGTACGGATGCTCGTCGCGGTACGGGCCGCCGGCGATCAGCACCACGCGGGCGCCCGCCGCGCGCAGCACGCCCGTCGCGTGCGCCGCGTTCTCCACGTACTCGTCGTCGGTGGCGCACAGGCAGGCCACCGGCGGGCTGCCCGCCGCCCGGTACGCCTCCGTGAGCTGCTCCGCCGTGGTCGTGTCGCCGGCCGCCAC
This sequence comes from Pseudonocardiaceae bacterium, assembly GCA_036402215.1. Lineage (GTDB taxonomy): Bacteria > Actinomycetota > Actinomycetes > Mycobacteriales > Pseudonocardiaceae > DASXTS01. Next base: position 224 of record DASWTI010000433.1, on the reverse strand, counting down.
GGTGTCCAGCCCGCCCGCGCGGAACAGGTTCGCGGCGAACGCGGCCCGCGCCCCGTGCCGGGCCTGCGGCCCCCGCGTAGCCAGGAACACCGTGGGCCGCCGTCCGGTCGCGGCCGCCAGCGCGTCGCCCCGGTCCCGCAACCGCTCGAAGTCCTCCGCGTACCGCACCCGCGGCAGCACTGTCGCGGCGCCCGGTTCCGCCCGTCCGGCTCCCGCCGCCTCCT
>DASWTI010000432.1:0-9167 GCA_036402215.1 Pseudonocardiaceae bacterium | reverse complement strand
GACCCCGGCCGGCCACTGACCGCGCCGACTCCGCGCCGGCCACCGGTCGCGCCGGCTCCGCGCGGAGCCCGTGCCGAACCCGTGCCGAGCCCGCGCCGAACCCGCGCGGGGCTCAGTCGCGGCCGAGGACGACCGTGGGGTCGAGGTGGTGATGGTCGGCCTGGTCGGCCGCCCACTCCATCCACGGGGTCGACTCGACGGGTGCCACGCTGCCCCAGAGTCCGCCCACCAGCAGGTGCGACTCCCCCTCGCGCAGCGCGGCGGGGTCCGGTTGTTCGATCGGGCATCTCATGTCGCTTCCCTCTCCTTCGGGAGCCACGTACCCCGGATTCCCGGGGTCAACCACGTCGAGGTCCAGAAAATCCCACGGACGGTCACCGAGCCATCACCGAGAGGGGGGCGCGGTTCTCTCATCGTGCGCTTGACCTGCGGCGTCAGGCCACCGCTCGCGGACGGTGCCGCGGGTGTGTTTACCGTCCGCGCACGCCGGGCACCCCGAGTGCGGACTTCGACACGAAAAGGGGCGTCGAGATGGACATCAGCACCGAGGGCTACCTCATGTTCGTGGTGCTCGGCACCGTCCTGGTGATCGTCGTCGGGCAGTTGCTCACCCGTGCGGGGCGCGTCTACCTCGAGGAGGCGTTCCCGGACCGGCGCACCGCCGGCTCGGTGAGCATCCTGCTGACGGTGATGTTCTACCTGTTCGCGCTCGGCATCCTCGGCGTCATCTCCACGATGGACGTGCCGGTGACCGGCCAGGCGCAGATCGTGGTGACCAAGCTCGGCGTGGTGATGCTGGTGCTGGGCGTCGTGTTCGGCGCGACCATGCTGGCGCTGTCCCGGATTCGCGCCCGGCGTGAGGAGGAGGAGAAGCAGGAGGCGCTCATCGCCAACCTGCCCGGCGCCGGCCCGGACCCCACGCCCGAGGAGCAGGTCACGCCGTCCGTGCGGGACCGCATCGAGCGCGACATCGTGCGACCTCGCACCCCCACTTCGTGACGGCACAGGCTCGCGGCAGGGCGATGGACACCATCTCGCCCTGCCGTTGACCGTGCGGACCACGGGGACCGGCATCCAGGCAGGCTAACCGCGGTGTGGCGTGGGCCACAGCGCCGCGGCGAACACACGCCACGGCCTTGACCCGCCCGGGTCACCGAGCCGGCCGCCGGGTCAGGCGGTGGGGACGGGCGACGCGAGGCGGGGCGCGGCGCGGCTCAGGGCGGCGTCCAGCGTGGGGACCACGTCGAACAGCAGGTCCAGCCCCGTCACCTCGAGCGGGCGCAGCACCGCGTGGGCGCCGGCGACGATCCGCAGCGGGACGCCGCGGTCGAGGCAGCGCCGGTGGGTGACGACCAGCAGGCCGAGGCCGGTGGAGCCGAAGAAGCGCACCGCGGTGAGGTCGACGACCAGGGCGGCCGGGCGGCGAGCGGGCAGGCAGGCGTCGAAGAGGGCTTGTTGCAGCGCCGGGGCGGTGGCCATGTCGACCTCGCCCGCGGCGCGGACCACCGTGGTGCGGCCGACGACCTCCGTGGTCACGGCAAGCAGGTCCGGGGGCACTGTCACGGTCAGGTCGGACATCGCGCTCGCCTTCCGTCGGCTGGGACCTTCGGACTGGCGACGACGCTCCCTCGTCACGACGGAAGCAACATCACCGGGGCGGCCACGGCTCAACCGCCGGTGAGCCGAGAGTAACAACGGGGCAACCCCGGGTCAGCCCCCGACGCCCAACTGGTGGGACGGAACGAGCGCGGGAACCGCGATCGCGGTGAGGACGAGGCCGTCGTGGACGCGCCAGCGGCCGTCGAACCCGTCGAGCACCCGGCCGTCACATCGAGGTCCCGGCACCAGCAGTTGACTACGGAACGTGCCTGACGGCTCGATCCTGACGTGCGCTTCCTCAAACCCCAGCCACCGTCCGGTGAGCGGGAACCACGCTTTGTAAGTGGACTCCTTCGCGGAGAAGAGCACCCGGTCCCAGTGCGTGCCGCCGGGCAGCGCGCCGAGCTCGACCTGCTCCACCGGCAGCGCCACCTGACCGAGCACGCCGTCCGGCAGCACGTCGTGCGGCTCGGCGTCGATGCCCAGGGAGCGGACCAGCTCGGACCGGGCCACCGCGGCCGCCCGGTAGCCCGCGCAGTGGGTCATGCTGCCGACCACCCCGGCCGGCCAGCGCGGCGCGCCCCGTTCCCCCGGCAGCAGCGGCCCGGGCGTCACGCCGAGCCGGCCGAGCGCCGCGCGGGCGCACACCCGCACCGTGGTGAACTCCAGGCGGCGCTTGGGCACGGCGCGCGCCACGACGGCGGCCTCCTCCGGGTACAGCGCGTCCTCGGACGCGTCGTCCCGGCGCTCCTCGGTGACCACGCCCTTCGGCAGCAGCTCGCCGATCACGCGCGCTCCTCGGTCTCGTGCGGGTCGTGCGGCAGCACCGCGCGGGGCAGCGGGCGGGGGTTCGTCCGCCGCCGCCACTCGCGCGGGTAGCCGAGCGACACCTCCTCGAAGCGCACCCCGTCGTGGTACGTGGTGCGCGGGATGTGCAGGTGCCCGTAGACCATGACGGCGACGTTGAACCGCACGTGCCAGTCCGCGGTGCGCTCCGTGCCGCACCACTGGGCGAACTCGGGGTAGCGCAGCACCCGCGTCGGCTCACGCACCAGCGGGTAGTGGTTCACCAGCACGAGCGGCACGTCCGGGTCACACTCGGCGAGCCGCCGCTCGGTGAGCTCCACCCGGGCCTCGCACCATGCCTCGCGCGTCGGGTACGGGTCCGGGTGCAGGAAGAACTCGTCGGTGCACACCACGCCCGAGGCGTGCGCCACCGCGAGCGCCTCCTCCTTGGTGGTCGTGCCCTCCGGCCGGAACGTGTAGTCGTACAGCAGGAACAGCGGCGCCACCGTGACCGGGCCGCCCGGCCCCTGGAACGTCGGGTACGGGTCCTCCGGGGTGATCACGCCGAGCCCGCGGGCGACCTCCACGAGGTGCGCGTACCGCGGCGCGCCCCGCAGCTGCACCGCGTCGTGCCGGGTGGTCCACAGCTCGTGGTTGCCCGGCGTCCACACCACCGTGGAGAACCGGGCGCGCAGCGTGCGCAGCACCGCCTCGACGTCGGACACCTGCTCGCTCACGTCACCCGCCACCAGCAGCCAGTCCTCGGCGGTGCGCGGGCGCAGGCGCTCCACGATGGCCTTGTTCTCGGCGTGCCCCACGTGCAGGTCGCTCACCGCCAGCAGGGTGTCGCCCATCCACTCCTCCACCGCCGAGGTGTCCGTCCGCCGCAGGTTAGCGCCACCGGGTGACGCCGGCGGCGCTACGGTCGCCACCCACCGCGGGCGCCGCTCACGCCGGCCCGCGGACGCGGACGAGCCGGGGCGAACGGACCAGGTGCCCCACCCGGTGGGGGCAACGGTCCATGCGCCCAGGGGCGACGTGCGGACGGCACCCGTACGCGCCGGAGGTGATCACGTCGGGCGCGGTGCGGTGGGGCGGGGGACTCCGGGACACGCCTCAGCCCGGCGGTGGGTCCACCGGGCGGCGGCCGCGGCGGACCAGGTCGCGGAGCAGGTCGGTGACCTCGTTCGGGGTGAAGGGCATGACGTGCTCGCCGACGGTGATCTCGAAGCGGCACGAGCGGTCGTCGGCGCTGGTCCAGACGCGGGAGAACATGCGCACCTGGCGGTCGGCCGCCAGCTCGGCGGCCGCACGCTCCGCCGCGGCCCGGCCGAGCGGCAGCACCACGTGGAAGAGCGGCGTCGGCGGCACGGCGGGCATGGTGTGCGCCGTGCCGTCGGCGTTCACCGCGGCGGCGATCGCGCGTGCGTGGTCGCGGTAGGCCGGCATCCGCGGCAGCACGTCGTCCAGGCCGGCGAGCGCCGCCGCGGCGAGCGGCCAGGCGTCCGCGATGCCACCTCCGAGGCGCTGCCGCCACAGCCGCGCCTGCGCCGTCGTCGCCGCGTCGCCGGCCAGCACCGCGCCGCGGATGCCGAGCAGGCTCTTGTAGAGCGACACGTACGTGGTGTCGAACAGCCCGGCGATCTCCGCGAACGGCCGCTCGTAGAAGGTCTGCGCCTCCCAGATCCGGGCCCCGTCCAGGTGCGCCGCCGCGCCCCGGGCCCGGACCCGCCGTACCTGCTCGCGCAGGTCGTCCCACTCCGGCAGGGTGCCACCCAGGTCACGCTGCGGCAGCTCCCACACCACCGCGGCCGGCGGCTCGGCCACCGCGTCCAGCCCCGCCGCGTCCATCGGCGCGTGCCGGTCGCCCACCGGGTGGAACCGCAGGCCGTGCACCACGGCGTAGCCGCGCTCCTCCCACACCTCCAGGTGCGACTGCGGATGCGCCGCGAACGCCCACCGACCCCGCCGCTCGGCGTGGATGCGCAGTGCCACCTGCTGCGCCATCGTCCCGGACGGCAGGAACAGCGCGGCCTCGGTGCCGAGCAGCTCGGAGATCCGCCGTTCCAGCACCGCGACCGGCCCGTCCGGCCCGCTCGCCGGCAGGTCCGCGGGCAGCGTCGCCAGCAACCGCTCCAGTACCGCGCGCGGCGCCCGCCCGGGGTGCAGCGCCATCGACAACGACCGCATCACCATGCCCCGATCCTGCCCGCCCCCACCGGCCCCGGGCCGCCGCCGCGCGGGACGTCGGCGCGGCCGCCGTCGCCGCCACGATCGTGCGGCGGCTGGGTTCAGGCGCCGTTGAGGAAGGTGAGGACGGCCAGGACCCGGCGGTTGTCGTCCTCGGACGGGGGGAGGCCGAGCTTGGCGAAGATGTTGTTGGTGTGCTTGCTGACGGCCTTCTCGGTGACGAACATGCGGGCGGCGATGGCGGCGTTGGACCGGCCCTCGGCCATCAGCTCCATGACCTCGCGTTCGCGGGGGGTGAGCGCGCCGAGCGGCTCGTTGCGGGCGTTGCGGGCCAGCAGCTGGCCGATCACGTCCGGGTCCATCGCGGTGCCGCCGCCGGCCACGCGGCGGCAGGCGTCGACGAACTGGCCGACGTCGGAGACGCGGTCCTTGAGGAGGTAGCCCACGCCACCGGCCCGGTCGGACAGCAGCTCGCGGGCGTACAACTGCTCCACGTACTGCGACAGCACCAGGATCGGCAGGCCGGGCACCTCGGCGCGCGCGGCGATGGCGGCCCGTAGCCCCTCGTCGGTGAACGTCGGCGGCAGCCGCACGTCCACCACCGCCAGGTCCGGCCGGTGCGTCACCAGTGAGCGCAGCAGCGCCGGCCCGTTGTCCACCGCGTCCAGGACCTCGAAGTCGTGCGCCGTCAGCAGCCGGATCAGCCCGTCCCTCAGGAGGGCGAGGTCCTCGGCGATGACGACGCGCACGGCAGCTCCATGGTGACCACGGTGGGACCGCCCTGCGGGCTGCTCACGACCACCGTCCCGTCGAATGCTCCCAAGCGCCGCTCGATGCCGCGCAGCCCGGTCCCGCCGTTCGGGTCCGCCCCGCCGCACCCGTCGTCCATCACGAGCAGCACCAGCCGCCCGTCGGTCACCTCGTTCGCGGCCCGTCCGCCGGCCGTCGCACCGGGCCAGGGCCGCCAGGTGAGCCGCACCCACGCGGTCGCCGCGCCGCTGTGCTTGATGACGTTGGTGATGGCCTCGGCCACCGCGAAGTACGCGGCCGACTCCACCGGCGCGGGCAGCCGCCCCGGCACGTCCACCTGGACCTCCACCGGCAGCGGGCTGGCCAGCGCGAGCGCCTGCACGGCGCCCTCCAGGCCGCGGTCGGCGAGCACCGGCGGGTGGATGCCGCGCACCAGGTCGCGCAGCTCGGCGAGCGCCGTGCTGGTGGCGGCCCGCGCCTCGGCGAGCAGCGCCCTCGCCGCCTGCGGGTCGCGCTCCATCACCTCGTCGGCCAGCCCCAGGCTCATGCCGAGGGCCACGAGCCGGGCCTGCGCGCCGTCGTGCAGGTCGCGCTCGATGCGCCGCAGCTCCGCCGCCTGGGTGTCCACCGTCTCGGCGCGCGACTCCGACAGCTCGTGCACCCGTCGGATCAGCCTGGACCGCTCGGTGGACGCCAGCAGCGACCGGGCCAGCTGCGCCCAGGACCGGGTGAGCACCGGCTCCAGCTTCCACCAGGCGGCCAGGTGTGCCGCGGCGAGCGGCCAGGCCAGCAGCACTGCCATCGGCAACGAGTTCACCGGCAGGAAGCCGTAGTAGTCGTGGAAGGTGTCCGGCCAGGCCGCCCACACGGCCGGCAGCACGAGCTGCCAGCAGCCGCCGAGGAGCAGCGCCAGCGCGGCGGCGTGCATGGCCACGCCGAGCGTGCCGTTCACCCACAGCCAGGCCAGGTCGCGCCACGTCGCCGGGTCGCGCAGCGGACCGATCACCCGGGTGACCAGCCGGTCGTCGTGCAGCGGCCGGTACGGGCTCTCGATGTGCTCGCCGAGCAGCGCGCCGGCGACCTCGCGGTAGCCGTCGGCGAGCGCGCGCCCACCGGCCAGCACCGCCACCAGCAGCGGCAGTGCCACCCACGTCCAGGCCATGCCGAGCAGGCTGACGGTGAGCCCGGCCGTGGCCAGGCACACCGGCGCCATGCCGATCAGGCCGGCGAGCTGACCGGCGCGCCGCAGCCGGACGGCCGCCGGCTCGGCGGTGGTGACCGCCGTGAGCCGTGGCAGGACCGCCGTGCGTGCCGTGCCCATTCCGAACCTCCTGGTGACGCCTCCCCGCGGCCCATTGTGCGCCGCGCGCAGCCGCGGATCAGTGGTGCTGGGTCCACCATCCCCCGGCGCCGGTGGTGCCCGCTCCACCACCGGCCGGGGCCGGGTGGCGCTGGGGCGACCACCGGGGTGGTGCTGGCGCTAGGCTCGGCGGCGTGTCGCTGACCCCGAGCCATACGCCGGACGACGACGAGCGCGCCGAGATCACCCGGCGCCTCACCGAGCACGTGGGCACCGGGCATCTCACGCTCGCCGACTTCGACGAACGTGTGCAGCGCCTGTGGAGCGCCACCACGAAGGCCGAGCTGGCCCTGATCACCGCGGACCTGCCGGCCACCCGGCCGGCCGGCGCGCCGGATCACGCGGCCCGCCCGGTGCGCCGCCGGGCGGCCCGCCGCTGGCTGGTCTCGATCTTCAGCGGCTCCGGGCTCAACGGCCGCTGGCGGCTCAGCGGCGTGCTGCGCTCCGTGGCGATCTTCGGCGGCGCCGACATCGACGTCCGCGAGGCCGAGGTGGACGTGGACGAGGACGGCGTGGCGGACATCGTGGCGTTCAGCCTGTTCGGCGGGCAGGACATCTACCTGCCGGCCGGGGTGGACGTGCAGGTCGGCGGCTTCGCCCTGTTCGGCGGCAACGACGTGCACGGCGGCGGCCACCCGGTGCACCCTGGCGCGCCGAGCATCCGGGTGCGGGCGTTCTCCGTCTTCGGCGGCACCGACGTCTGGCGCGTCCCGCCCGGCGCCGCGCGGGTGTCGCGGTCCGAGGCCCGCCGGGCCATCAAGGCGGAGCGGCACCGCTACTGATCCGGGCCGCCGGGCTCCGGCGAACGCGTGGATTCGTTTGACACGCCATTGACGGGCCGGGCAGGGTCGATACCGGGGGAAATCGTCGCCCGGGAGGATTAATGCCCGAGCATCATCGTTTCGTCGTGCTCGGCGCCGGCCCGGCCGGGTTGCAGCTCTGCCATTTCCTCGCCGCGGCCGGCGCCGATGTGATCGCGCTGGAACGCGAGGACGCCCCCGGCGGCTTCTTCCGGGTGTTCCCGAGGCACCGGCGGCTGATCTCGCTCAACAAGACGCACTGCACCGCCGACGAGCGGGAGATCCGGCTGCGCTGGGACTGGAACTCGCTGCTGCCGGCCGACGGCGCGCCGGACCTCGGCTTCGCGGAGTTCTCCGGGGAGTACTTCCCGCACGCCGACGACATGGTGCGGTACCTCGCGGCCTTCCGGGACCTGCACGCGCTGCCGGTGCGCCACGGCACGACGGTGCACCACGTCGAGCGCGCCGGGGACGGCCGGTTCGTCCTGGCGACCGGCGGCGAGCCGATCACCGCGGACTGCCTGATCGTCGCCACCGGCTGGGGGAAGCCTTATGTGCCAGGGATTCCTGGCATCGAGCACGCCGTGGGCTACGAGCGGATGACCGTCTGCCCGGCGGCGTACACCGGGCACCGGGTGCTGGTGATCGGCAAGGGCAACTCGGCGTTCGAGACGGCGACCGCGCTGCTCGGCCGGACCGCCATGGTGCACCTGGCCAGCCGGCGGCCGCTGCGCCTGGCCTGGAACTCCAAGCACCCCGGCGACGTGCGCGGCCAGTACGGGGCCCTGCTCGACAGCTACCAGTTCAAGACGCTGCACTCCGTGCTGGACTGCGAGATCGACGCGATCCGCCCGGTGGCCGGCGGCTACCAGGCCGACATCACCTACACCCATGCCGACGGGGAACGCGCGACGCTCACCTACGACTCGGTGCTCCGGTGCACCGGATTCGCCATGGACACCGCCATCTTCGGCCCCGGCGTCGCGCCGGCCATGACGCGCGACGGGCGAATTCCGGAATTGCGCCCGGACTGGTCCTCCACGACGGTCGACGGCCTCTACTTCGCCGGGACGATCGCCGTGGACCGCGATTTCCGGAGGGCATCGTCGGCGTTCGTCGACGGTTTCCGCTACAACCTGCGGACGCTCACCGCGCTGCTGCTGGAGCGCTACGAGGGGCGGCCGCTGCCACGCGCCACGCTGCCCGCGACCCCCGAGGCGCTCACCACGCTGATCCTGGACCGGGTCAACTGGAGCTCCGCGCTCTGGACGCAGTTCGAGTACCTGTGCGACGCCCTGGTGCTGCGCGACGGCACCGCCACCCACTACCGGGACCTGCCGGAGGACCTCGCGGTCCGGCGCTTCGCCGACGCGGACGAACTGCTCACGGTGACCCTGCGCTGGGGCCGCGACCCGCACCCCGACGTGTTCGCCATCGAGCGTCACCCGCGCCCGGACCGCGCCGCCGAGAGCGCCTTCGTGCACCCCGTGGTCCGCCGCCACCGGCGGGGCGAGCTGGTGGAGGAGCTGCACCTGCTGGAGGACCTGCTCGCCGAGTGGCGGCGCGAGGACCGCCACGCCGGCCCGCTCAGGGCGTTCCTGACGGCACGATCGGCCGCGTGGTCCGGTCGATGAGGTGGTCGACGACGTCGGCCAGCAGGCCGCGCCGCCGCGCCGCGCGCC
>DASWTI010000431.1:0-23865 GCA_036402215.1 Pseudonocardiaceae bacterium | reverse complement strand
GCCTGGCTGCTCGTCGAGGTGGCCGGCGACGACCCGGCCGACGCCGAACGCCGGGCCGCGGCCCTCACCGCCGACGCCGGCGTGCCCGCGCTCGTGGTCACCGATCCGCTGCGGCAGCGTGCCGTCTGGAAGGTCCGCGAGGAGGGTGCCGGCCTCGCCACCCGCACCGCGTCCGGCGCCGAGGCCTGGCCCGGCTGGGAGGACGCGACCGTGCCGCCGGAGCGGCTCGGCGACTACCTGCGGGCGTTCGACCAGCTCATGCGCTCGCACGGCCGCAGCGGCACCGTGTACGGGCACTACGGCGAGGGCTGTCTGCACGTGCGGCTCGACTTCGACCTGCTCTCGCCCGACGGCGTGCGCGCGTACCGGCGGTTCGTCGAGCAGGCGGCCGCGCTGGTCGGCACGTTCGGCGGCTCGCTGTGCGGCGAGCACGGCGACGGCCGGGCCCGCGGCGAGCTGCTCGACCGGGTGTTCCCGGGGTCCGTGCTGCGGCTGTTCGAGCGGTTCAAGGCCATCTTCGACCCGCCCGGCCTGCTCAACCCCGGCGTCGGCGTGCGGTCAGCGCCGCTGGACGCCGACCTGCGGTCCGGGCCGGTGCGCGCCGGGGCGACGTTCCTCGGCCTGCCGTCCGACGGCGGCGACCTGGCGCGCGCGGTGCGCCGCTGCGTCGGCGTCGGCGCCTGCCGGCGGACGGACGGGGTCGGCGTGATGTGCCCCAGCTATGCCGTCACCCGCGACGAGCAGCACTCGACGCGCGGCCGTGCCCGGCTGCTCGCCGAGATGCTCGACGGACGGCTGGTGCGGGGCGGCTGGCGCTCCCGTGAGGTGGCCGAGGCGCTCGACCTGTGCCTGGCGTGCAAGGGCTGCAAGTCCGACTGCCCGGTCGGCGTGGACATGGCCACGTACAAGTCGGAGTTCCTGTACCAGCACTACCGCGGACGGCTGCGGCCGCGCTCGCACCACGCGCTGGGGCGGCTGCCCACGGTGGCCCGGTTCGGGTTGTCGCGGCTGGTGCTGGGGTCGCCGCTGCTCGGCCGGCTCGCGGCGCGCGCCGCCGGGCTGTCCACCGAGCGGCCGCTGCCGGTGCCGGCCCGCCAGTCGCTGCGCCGCTGGCTGCGGCGCCGCACCCCGCCGTTCGGCACGCCGCCGCGCGGCACCGTGCTGCTGTGGACCGACACCTTCACCGACACGTTCGACCCCGACGTCGGCCGTGCTGCCGTGGAGCTGCTGGAGGCCGTCGGCTTCCGCGTCGAGATGCCGGACCGGCCGGTGTGCTGCGGGCTGACGTACTTCGCGACCGGCCAGCTGCCGCAGGCACGGCGCGTGCTGCGGCGCAGCCTGGAGGTCGTGCGGCCGCACCTGGAGACCGGCGTGCCGATCGTCGGGCTGGAGCCGAGCTGCACGGCGATGCTGCGCGGGGACGCCGCCGAGCTGCTGCCCGGCGACCCGCTGGTGGGGGCGATCGGGGCGGCCACCCACACGCTCGCCGAGCTGCTCACCCGGCGCGCGCCGGACTGGCAGCCGCGTCCCGTGCGGCGCCGCGCCGTGGTGCAGACGCACTGCCACCAGCACTCCGTCCTCGGCGCCACGGCCGACGCGGCGTTGCTGGCCCGCGCCGGCGTGGAGGTCGTCGCCCGGCCGTCCGGGTGCTGTGGGCTGGCCGGCAGCTTCGGGTACCAGCGCGGGCACGAAGAGATCTCCCGCGCGCTGGCCGAGCGCTCGCTGCTGCCGTCGATCCGGTCGGCCGGCCACGACGCAGTGCTGCTGGCGGACGGCTTCAGCTGCCGCCTCCAGGCCCGTCAACTCTCGGATGCCACGCCGTTGCACCTCGCGCAGATCCTGGGGCCGCAGCCGCACCTCTGACCCGGTGCCGCAGCCGCAACTCTGACCCGGTGCCGGGGCGCTCGGCGTGCCGGGGCGCTCGGCCACGTCCGAGGCGGGGTGCGGCCGCGCCTCCGGTCGTGTTCTCGGTCGTGTTCGTGGTCGTACTCGCCGCCTTGCGCTGCCTTGCTCGCTGCCTTGCTCCTGCCTGCGCTCCCGGCCGCGAGTGGCCAGGGCATCAGCCGGTGGGGCCGGGCAGCAGCGCCGCGTGCGCCACCGGCGCCTTGTCCGTCCGGGACCAGATGAGCACGGTCAGCGGCCCGTCCAGCCGCACGCCGACCGGGATGACGTAGTTCTGCGCCCCGTTCGCCGCGTGCAACGGCCCCAGCACCACGCCCGCCGCGGGCGTCCGGGCGCCGGGCGCCGGCACGAGGTAGAGGACGTCCCCCGGATCGGCATCGGTCGTCAGCGGCTCCAGCCGCAGCACCAGCGCGTCCGGGGTCCGCAGCAGCGTCGCAATCCCGCTGGCCGACCCGTCGAGTCCGCTGAACGGAGCGGACACGATCGGCTGCGCGCCGGCCGGCAACGGCTCCGTGGTCGTCACCGGCATGGTCGTCCGCGGCGGGGGAGCCGGGGCACCGCGCGCCGCCCACCCGAACAGCGCCGCGCCGACCGAGGCCGCCACCGCCACGGTGAGCAACGAAGCCGTCAGCCGCCACACCCATTGGCGTAACCCGGAACCCCGAACGACTGTCACGGATCGCGAGACTAGAGGAACCAACGCCTGACGATGTTCGTTGACCGGGCACCACAACGGCGGCTCACGCTACACAGCGTGGTTATAGAGATCACTCGCTGGGAGGCTGTGCGGGCCGTTGCTGGTGGATAACCTCCGCCAGAACGAACGATGCCAAACGGTCCAGCTAGTCGGGGAGGCACCAATGAGCAGCACCTCAGGTACACACCGGCTGACCCAGTTCGACAGCCTGGACCTGCGCACGCCGTCGAGCGGAGTGCCCACCCAGCGCGGCGCCGACCCCCTTCGGGTATCGCCCGACCAGGTGAGGCGCGCCCGAGTGGTCGTGGCCCGCAACGCCACCGACCCGGAAGACTGCCGCCGCCTCCTGGACATGCTGGGCCTCATCGACGGCCCCGACGGCATCCCTCCCGTCAGCCGCTAGACCTCACCCCCGAACGGCCGCCGGCTCACCCCCGGCGGCCGTTCGCCATCTCGGCCGTACTCCGGCATCGGCATGCGCCCGCCGATGCCACGTCCTCGCCGTCCCACGGCGCCCGCCGACCCACGCGCCGACCGTTCCGCGGCGCTGCCATCCCACGGTGCTCGTCGTCCCAGGTGCCTGCTGTTCCACGGTGCTCGTCGTTCCTCGGTGCTCGTCGTTCCACCGTGCTCGTCGTTCCACGGTCCTCGTCGTCCCACGGTCCTCGCTCTGGCGCCGCTCCCATCGCCCTTCCCATTCCCGCACCTGCCCAGCCGCGGTGTCATGGCCGGCCGCGCGGCCTTGACCCGTCATCACACGACGGCGTGAGGGAGGGCGCCTACGCTGGGGACAGACGGTGACGAGCGGGACGGGGAGGCCAGATGGACGACGCGGATCCCGGGTTGCTGGGGCCGGGCTCGGTGGCGTGGCGCGTGCTCGGCCACCCGATGTCGCTGGTCGGCGGCATGCGGGCCTTGATGATCCAGGCGCTGCACCCCCTCGCCATGGCCGGCGTGGCCCAGCACAGCGACTACAAGTCGCGGTCGCTCGACCGGCTGAGGCAGACCGCCTACTACGTCACCGCGACCGCGTTCGGTGACACGGCCACGGCCCACGCGGCGGCGAAGCGGGTGCGCGCCGTGCACCGCCGGGTGCGTGGTGTCGACCCGGTGACCGGCCGGCCGTACAGCGCCGCCGACCCGGACCTCCAGATCTGGGTGCACTGCACCGAGTGGCACTCGCTGCTCGCCGCGTACCGGGTCTTCGCCGGCCCCCTCACCGAGGACGAGCAGGACCAGTACCTCGCCGAGGGCGCCGTCATCGGCTCGCTGCTCGGCACCCCACGCGAGTCCATCCCGGCCTCACGGTCGGAGTACCGCGAGTACTTCGAACGAGTCCGTCCCCAACTCTGCGTCAGCGAACACGCTCGGCAAGCCATCGAGTTCGTGATCCACCCGCCAGTGGTACGCGAAACGCTGCACCTCCAGGGCCCCATGCGACTCTTCGCGTCCGCCGCCGTCGCCCTCGTGCCCCGCCACCTCCGCGCCATGGCCGGCATCGACCGCCCTTGGTGGCAGGACCAGCTCGCCGTCAACGCCGCCCGCCCGTGGGGCACGGTCCTCACCCTCCCCGGCGTCCGCGACCTGCCCCGCCACCTGTTCGGCGGTGACACCCACGAGATCGCCCGCCGCGCCCGCCACCTCTATCGCGCCAACGTGTCCGCCCCCCGGCAACCGGATCACGCCACCACCGCCTGACCACCTCGGCCCGCCCGGCGCCGTAGCTCCACCCGCCCGCGCCGGGTCGTCCGACTCAGGCCCGGCGCCGTCACCATGCCCGCCGTCGCCCGGAAGCGGTCCGCGCCTTGGCCCCTGCCTTGTGCCCGGTGCCTGTTGCTGTGCCCGGTACCCCGGTGCCCGTTGCTGGTGCCTGGTGCCCGGTGCCCGTTGCTGGCACCCGGTGCCCGGTGCCCGTTGCTGGCACCCGGTGCCCGGTGCCCGGTGCCCGGTGCCCGGTGCCCGGTGCTCCGGTACCCCGGTACCCCGGTACCCCGGTACTGGTGCCCGGTGCCCATGGCCGGCGCTCGGGTGCCCTGGTCGCCACGGCCGGTGCCTTGTGCTCGTGACCCGGTGCTCCGCCGCGGGCGCCGGGTGCCGGGTCGCACGTGGCCGGTGGCCGTGCTGAGCGACGGGGAGCCGGTGGCCGAGGGTCAGGCCACCGTGACGCCGAAGCGGTCGGACAGGAGGTCGCGGAAGCGCGCGTTGCACCCGTCCGTGTCGAGCTGGAGCGGCTCCATGCCGTGCTCGCGCACCAACTCCATGAACGGCCGCTGCACCTCCGGCCCGATCGTGTCACGCCAGGTCTGCCACTCATGGGTGGCGACCATGACGGCCTCGTAGCCATGGGTTGCGGCCTCGTCGCGGTGGCGCAGCAGCCGCTCGACGATGCGCCGCGCGGTGGCGGCCGGGTCAGTGTCGTCCCGGACCTCGGCGGCGGGGACACCGAGCGTGAAGTGCGGCTCCAGGCCCGCGAAACACCGATCCGCGTCGTGCCCGTCGTTCTCGATCTCCAGCAACACCGCGATCGGTCGAGACACCGCTACCTCCCCAGGTCCGATGGTCAACCCCTCACGCTATGCGACCACCGCTGCCTGCACAGCCCCCGTTCAGCGACAGCTCCCGCGCCCGTTCGGTGCACGGTCGGCGTTCCCGTCAGGCCCGTCCGGAGGTGACCAAGACAGTCGTGGCTCAGCCTCGGGCCGGGGAAGGGCGGACTGTCGGGCCAGGGCGGGATACTCCGGTCATGGGGATGATCTTCTACGCGCGCCGGCTGGACTCGGCCGAGCTGAGCAAGGTGCACGCCGATCCGATGACGGCCGGCGAGCTGCTGTACGACGAGGGTGACCGCTCCGTCGACCTGGACAAGGCCTGGCACGCGATCCACTTCCTGCTCACGGGGAGCGACTGGACCACCTCACCCGGAGCGGGCGAGGCCATCCTGGGCGGTTCACCCATCGGTGAGGACGCCGGCTACGGACCGCCACGGCTGCTCGCGCCGGACCGTGTCGCCGCAGTGGCGGCCGGGTTGCCGGCCGCGGACGACCTTCGCGCACGCTACGACCGCGACGCCCTCGCCGCGGCCGGCATCTATCCCGGAATCTGGGAGGACGACGACGACGACGAGCAGTACGTGCTCGGGTACTACGAGGACCTGCGCGGCCTGTACACCGCCGCGGCCACCCACGGCGACGCCGTGCTCCTCGCCATCCTCTGACGCGAGCCGCCCCGCGCCGCCACCATCGCCGATCCCGCATCGCCGCCGGTCGCCGCCGGTCGCCACCCGTCGCCGTTGCCGCCGTCGCTCGTGCGTGGTTGCTCGTGGCTGTCGCGGATCGTTGTCGTTGCCACCGGTCGCCGCTGTCGTTGCCGCCGTCGCGGCGGTGGCCGCCCGAGCGCAGCCGCTCGCGCGCCGCTGCTCGCGGGTGACTGCCACCGCCGTCGGCGCGTTGCCGCTCGTGCGTCGTTGCTCGTGGCTGTCGGAGGGTCGATGCCGTTGCGGGCGTCGTCGATGCCGTCGCCATCGCCACCGCGTGACACCGGGGCTTGCCGCCTCCGGCGTCGTATCGTCAATGGCATGGGTGACGTGCTGCCGCTGCTCGCGATCGCCGCCGGCTACGCGACGCTCCTCGGCGGTCTCGTCTGGCTCGCTGCCCGCGCCCGTCGCCGCCGTGCGGGCGCGGTCCTCAGCGCGATTGACGAGATCTTCAACCCTGCCTCGCACCGCACCCACGTCGAGGTTCACGCCCAGTACGAGCGCCACGCCCCCGCCCCACTTCCGGGCGACCCCGACCGCTGACCGACTCCCCGCGCAGCCAGCCGACCGTGACGCGCCTGCGTGCGGTGCGGGCCGCAGGGCACTTTGCGTTGTGGTGCGGACGGCCGGGTGCCCGCGGTGACGCGCGGACGGCAGGGCGCTTTGCGTTCTGGTGCGCACGGCAGGGCGCCTGCGGTGACGCGCGGACGGCGGGGCACTTTGCGTTGTGGTGCGGACGGCCGGGTGCCTGCGGTGGGGTGCGCACGGCAGGGTGCCTGGGTTGTGGTGCGGCCGCGAGGGGGCACTGTGGTTGCGCCGACAGCGACCCCTCCGCGTTGGCGCGCTCAGCGGGACGAACGCGGCCGCACGGCGATGCGGCGGCCGGTGGAACGGCCTGGGTCCGAGCGCGGTCAGCCGCGGGCGCCCCAGCCCCCGTCGCTGACCAGGGTCTGGCCGGTCACCCAGGCGCCGGTGTCGGCGACGAGCCAGGAGACGAGTTCGGCGGTGTCCTCCGGGCGGCCCCAGCGGCCGAACGGCATTCGGCGGGCGACGTGTTCGCGGGCGTCGTCGTCGGCGTAGCCGGTGTCGACGGGGCCGGGGTTGATGCAGTTGACGGTGCAGCCGAGGGGTGCGAGTTCATTCGCCAGGGAGAGGGTGACCTGCTGCAGCGCACCCTTGGTGACGACGTACGGCAGCTCGCCGGGCATGGCGCCGTAGTGCTGGCCGGAGGTGAACAGCACGACGCGGCGCGGCTCCGGCGTGGCGGCGAAGCGCCGGACGAGTTGCAGCGTGCCGCGGACGTTCACCGCCCAGCAGAGGTCGAGCTCGGCGACGGTGGACTCCGCGAGGGTGGCCAGGCTGGAGCGCGCGTGCACGGCGACCAGCGCGTGCACGCCGCCGAACTCCGTGACCGCCGCGTCCACCAGGGCCGGCGGCACGTCCGGGTCGGCCAGGTCGGCGTGCCGGTACACGATCCGCCCGTCCGGCAGCCCCTTGGTGAGCGCCGGCACCGGGTCGTCGGCGTCCGCGCCCCACGGCTGCTCGGCGTCGTGCGGCCGCCATCCCGTCGCCAGCACGTTCCACCCGTCGGCCGCCAGCCGCCGCGCCACCGTGAACCCGATCCCGATCCGCCGGCTCACGCCCGTGACCAGCGCCGTCCGTTCCGCCACGGCTCGACCTCCCTCGTCGCCCACCGCCATCCTCCGCGCGCCGTCCACCGATATCCGCGATCATTCGTCACGCCACCCACGCCGTCGCCGTCCCAGCCCGCAACGCTCAGCCGATCCAGCGTCATACGAAGGAGTTGCCGTGAGCGCACCCACTACCCCGGAGGACGTCGCCGCAGCGACCCGGATGCTGCTCGTGGACCTGGCCGGCCGCTTCATGACGAGCCCCGAGCTCGCCGAGCAGGAGGCCCAGCTGGGCGTCCCCCGCAGCGGCCTGTACTTCCGCGGCCGCTCCGCCGTGCTCGGCGACCCGCCCGCCTCCGTCGTCGCCGCCGCGTTCGGCATCTTCCCCACGCGGCTCGTCGAGATCATGCTCGAGCGCACCCCCGTCCCCGCCGCCACCGCCGTCGGCGCGCTCGCCGCCACGTGCTGGCAGTGGGGCCGCAACCACCTGGCCGGCGCCCCCTCGCCCCATCGCGCGGCCGCCCTCCTCTACCGAGTGGTGGACGACGCCGACCTCTCTGGCCTGCCCCTCGTGGCCGGCTGGCGATCGGCCCCCCGTCCCGGCCCCGGCGACGACCTCGCCGACCTCGCCCACGCCCTGAACCTGGCCCGTGAACTTCGCGGCGGCCTGCACTTCTGCGCCCTGCGCGCCGTCGGCCTCACCGCCCACCAGGCCGTCGCCGTCCACCCCGAGGAAGGCCGCCGCCGGCTCCTGCGCCTCGGCTGGCGCGCCACGGACGCCGACGCCCTGCTGGCCTCCGTCGCCGACCGCCCCGACCTCCTGGACCGCTGGCACCACGCCGAGTCCCTGACCACCGCCGCCTTCGCCGCCACCCTCGCCGTCCTGACTCCCGACGAACTCGCCGAGCTCCGCACCCTCCTGGCCGGAGTACCCGACGCCCCACCGGCCGGGTAAGGTCCCCACCAGGTCCCCATCGTCTAGCGGCCTAGGACTCCGCCCTTTCAAGGCGGCAGCGCGGGTTCGAATCCCGTTGGGGGCACCACACTTCCATGATCCAGGCGGGTTCACGCGGTGTCTCGGAGGCCGAGGGCCCCCGTGGACGGGGCTTGTCCACGGGGGTGACGAACGAGACGTGGGACAGCGGCGCGGGGCGTCCCTAATCGAGGTTCTTGTCGAGGCCACCGAGGTCGAGCTTGTGGATCGTGGCCCCCACGCTGAGGGTGCTGCTCTGACCGGCTTGGCTGAGCTCCAGATAGGCGGCGTACACCCGCGCATATACGGCTTGCTTCACCAGGACGTCGCACGTGGTCGAATACGCGGGACCCGCGTAGCATCCGCTCGCGATACAGGGGTAGCTCGTCGTGGCACCGCAGCGTTCCGTGATGGGGATGGCCGAGCCGACGTTTGACATTGTCAAGCTCCAGTTGAACACGTAGCCGCCGGACAGGTTGCGCGGCGAATAGTGGATGACGTAGGTCGCATTCGGGTCCTGACCGCCGCCTCCGGTGCAGTAGTGGGAGCGCCATGACGCGGTGTCCACGGAGCAGCCGAGGACCTCGGACCCGAATGCCTTCGCCGAGCCGCTCCCGATCGTGAGAAAGGCCAGGGTCATAAGGGGGGCCAGGGCCAGGGACCATGCTTTGCGCATCTCGACTCCTTCGAGAGACGACGCCACGACGTACCGGTCGCCACCACCGTGGCCGACCCCGGGGCCGTTCGGTGCCGGCACCGGACCTGTCCGGTACGTGGTCCGCATGACCGCAGTTCAGCAGGAGGTGGAAGCCCCGTGTCCCGGACAGCACCGGACAGCACGTCGCGCCACCGATTACGGGGTGGGCTCGGGGCAGGTCCTGACGGCGAGCGTGGCGCGGACGTGGTCGGCGTCCGGATGGCGGAGTTGGTCGAGAATGGTCAGCGCGTGTTGCCAGGCATCACGGGCCGCGCGGGGGTCTCCGGCCGCGTGGAGGGTGTT
Source organism: Pseudonocardiaceae bacterium (assembly GCA_036402215.1). GTDB lineage: Bacteria > Actinomycetota > Actinomycetes > Mycobacteriales > Pseudonocardiaceae > DASXTS01. Next base: position 14,409 of record DASWTI010000431.1, on the reverse strand, counting down.
TCCCAGATGGGTCAGGGTTTCGGCTTCGTCGTACAGGATGCCGAGTTCTCGTTTCAGGTGCAGCGCGTGCCGATAGCTGTCGATGGCTTCGCTGTGCCGGCCGAACCGGTGCTGGATGTAGCCGAGGTCGTGCCAGGTGGTGGCCAGCCCCAGCTTGTCGTTCAGCTCGAACTGGAGCGTGAGGGCCTGTCGGCACATGTCCAGGGCCAATTGCCGGTCCCCGAGCTCGGCATGGGCCACACCGATCGAGCTGAGGACCCGGCCCCGGCCTTGGGGGTTGCCGGTGATCTCGAAAAGCTGGGCCGCCTGTTGCGCGTGGTGGAGGGCATCGGCATGGCTGCCCTGCAAACGCGACAGGTGGGCGAGATTGGTGTGGAGAATGGCCTGTCCGGGCAGGGCCTTGATCTCGATGGTGAGGTCGAGGCTGTGCTGGCAGTGGGTACGCGCCTCATCGAGGCGGCCCTGACGGACGTAGGCATTGGCGAGGTTGGCATGGGCGCGCGCCTTGGCGAGCGGGTCGGCCAGTCTTTCGGCCGCGTCGATGGCGGCCAGCTGGATCTCGATCTCGTGATCCCAGTGTCCACGCCTGAACAAGAAGAGCGTCGAGATGCCCGCGAGTCGCCAGACGTGCGTGTCGAACCCGCTGGCCGCCGCCAGGTGCACGGCGGCCCGCAACACGGCGCGCTCCTCGGTGAACCAGGCCAGCGCCTGCTCCTGATCGGCGAGGTGCTCGGGGGTCACTCCGGCGGGAGGCGGGTCGAGGACATCGGGCCCGGAGTGGTCGGCGTCGAGCAGCCGGGCCGCGGCGCAGCCGGTGTGCAGGTAGTGGTCCAGGACGCGGTGGATGGCGGTGCGGCGCTGGTCGTCGGAGTCGTTGGCGTGGGCCTGCTCGATGGCGTAGGTGCGGAGCAGGTCGTGGAACGTGTAGCGGCCCGCGACGTGTTCCACGATCAGGTTCGCCTGCGCCAACTCGGTCAGCAGCGGTCGGGTTCGCCGGGGGTCGAGCGCGGCCACGCTGGCCGCCGCGGGCGCGGAGAAGTCCGGACCGGGGTGCAGGCCCAGCAGGCGGAACAAGCGGGCCGCCTCGGGTGACAGGACGTGGTAGGACCACGAGAACACGGCTCGCACGTCGATGGCCGCGTCGTCGGTGCTGAGCACGTTCAACCGGCTCCCGGCGTGACGTAGCCCGTCGGCCACGGCCCGCAGCGACAGGTGCGAGTGGCTGGTGGCGTGGGCGGCGGCGATGGACAGCGCCAGGGGAAGACGCGCGCAGCGGCCGATGATCTCCTCGACCGCGCCGGCCTCGGCCCTGACCTGGTCGGAGCCGAGGCGGTGCGTCAGCAGCGCCCGCGCCTGCCCGTCCGAGAGCAGATCAAGGGACACGGCGTGGGCACCATGGGCGGTGACCAGGCCGGAGAGGTGATTGCGGCTGGTCACCAGCACCAGGCAACCCGGCGTACCCGGCAGCAGCGGACGAACCTGGCCACTGTCCCTGGCATTGTCCAGCACGATCAGCATTCGCCGCCCGGCGAGTTCACTGCGGTACAGGGCGGCCAGCGCGTCGGGATCGCCGGGACATTGCCGCGGCGCAATGCCGAGAGCCTCCAGGAATTCGCGGGTCACCGCCGCCGGGTCGAGCGGCGATCCGCTCGGGTCGAACCCGCGCAGGTTCACGTACAGCTGCCCGTCCGGGAATCGGTGACGGATCTGATGTGCCCAGTGCACCGCCAGCGCGGTCTTTCCCACTCCCGCGGTCCCGCCGATGACCGAGATGACCACCGTGGAGCGGTCGTCGTGCCGGTCGAGCAACTCGGTCAGCTCGGTCAGCTCGGCCGAGCGCCCGACGAAGTGCGCCACCGCGGCTGGCAACTGCTGTGGCACCGGCCCTGATTCCCCCCGGACGGCGGTGGCGGGCATCGCCGGGCGGCCTTCCACGGGCCTGCCGCGCGGTGCCTGCCTGAAGGCGTGTTCCAGCACGGCATAGCGAGGCGCCCAGTACTCGTTCACCCCGGTGCGCAGTGACAGCGCGAAGAGACGGTCGTGGTCCTCGGCATACCTGCGGACATTGTCGATCAGACCTTTGATCACTTCCCAGTCCGGCGGCCGGCGAACCCTGCCGTTGAGGATGGCGCTGATCTGACTCCGGCCCAGCCCCACCCGTCCGGCCAATGTCCGCAGGTCCGGCCCACCGGCCTCCGTCCACAGGAGCCGGAGATCGCGGCACAACTGTTGGAGCAGCTCTTCCGGTCCCGCCACGGCAACCACCGATCCGCCCAGGCCGGACCTGTCCGGTGCTGTCCGGCGTACCGGACTACGACCATACCTCTGAGCAGGACAAATCTGGCAAGCCGTGCACAGGTGTCCGCACTCGACAACGACCAACCCGGTCATCGAGAACAGTGGCCGTGGATCGCGGACCAGGAAGCACCGCGGCCGGCCGTCATTGTGGCGCTACACAGGAGATCAGGCCTGGGCTGTCGAAATCCTGAACTCGTGCCGCCGCGGTATCGCAATTGCTGCTGTTCGCTGCGTCGACGGGAGTGGGTCCGAAGTGTATCGAGCCACGTCGCCTCTCACCGGGATCCGCTGGATCCCGGGCCGGTTGCTGGTCCTGGTGTGTGCCCTCCTGATGGTGGGCGGTGGCTTGTTCGCCGTGCCACCGGCGGCGAGTGCGACGCCGCTGCTAGGCGGCCAGCTCTACGCCACCGGCGGTGAGATCGAGGTGGAGGTCCTGCCGGCCACCGCCGGTCTGACCAGCCAGCTCTATCTGCTCGAACCGGTCGAGGTGTTCGTGGCGACCAACCGCGAGGTCGGCCGGCGGGTTCAGCTGGGGCGGTTCGAGCCCGGGGTCGAGCTGCTGTTCGGCATTCGGGTCGACGGCAACGAGTACCGAATGGGGCCGGCCGAGCGCAACCCGGACGGCATCCCGCACGCGGCCGTCGATTTCACCGACGAGGACACGGCGGTCGTCGGCTTCGAGGACCTCTTCGGCGGCGGCGACCGCGACTACGACGACAACGTCTTCCGGTTCAGCGGAGGCATCGCGTCGCAGCCGCCCGACCCGCAGCCCGAGCCCGAACCGGACCCGGTCGCGAACGCCGGGGCGGACCAGAGCGTGGTCGAGGGCTCGGTCGTCACCCTCGACGGCTCCGGCTCGCAGGCCGGCACGAGGCCCGTGCTGTCCGACTCCGAGCGGACCGGGGCGCTGCCCGGCGGCACGTCGCTGGGCGTGCGGGTCGCGGGCCTGGACCCCGACGCGCCCGCGGGCGAGCTGCGGCTGACCGGCCAGGCCGAGATCGGCCAGGGGCCGGCCGTGACGAACACCAGCGTCGCCTACGTGGTGGACGTGTCCGGCAGCACCAACGACATCGTCAACTGCGGTGGCGACGCCAACGGCGACCGCCGCTCGGGCACGGTGCTGGACTGCGAGGTCGCCGCCGTCATCGCGCTGCACGAGGAGGTGGTGGCCTCCGGCACCGTCGCCAAGGTCGGGCTGATCTCCTTCAACACCGGGGCGTCGGCCCGCGACCTCGACCCGACCTCGGCCACGGCCACGCTGATCGCGCCCGACGCGGACCGCGACGGCAACGGCGTCCTGGACCTGGTCCAGGTGGTGCGCACCCTGCGGCAAGGCGGCGGCACCGCGTTCGCGCCACCGACCAGGGCCGCCTGCCAGCTGTTGGCCACCTCCGGCTCCACGAACCTGCTGACCGCCTTCATGTCCGACGGCGAGGCCAACGACGTCCTGCCACCCCTGCCGTGCAACCCGCCGGTCACCTTCCAGACCTTCGCCGTGGGCGCCGGCAGCAGCTGCACGTCCGGCTCGGCCGGCCGCGGCCTCGACGACATCGCGCTGCGCACCGGTGGCACCTGCCGCAACGTGCCCAACGTCGACGACCTGCCGGACCTGCTCCCCGAGATCATCGCGTCGCGGCTGACGAGGGTGACCTACACCGTCGACGGCGGTGCCCCGGTGGACGTGTCGGCAGCCCTCGGTCTGCCCACGGAGGGTCCGATCGCGGTCCCGCTCGCGTTCGCGCTGCCCGGCGTCGGCCTGGGCACCCACCGGGTCTGTGTCACGGTCACGGGCACCGACTCCGGTGGCGAGTCCAGCGTCACGACGTGCTCGGACCTGGTGATGGTCACCGGTGAGCTGAGCTACCGCTGGCGGCTGGTGTCCGCCGACGGCCCGCCCGTGGTGCTCACCGCGGGCACCGGTCAGCGGCCTTCGTTCGTGGCCACCGACGACGGCACCTACGTGTTCGAGCTGGAGGTCATCGACGGCCTCGGCGGGACCGCGACCGACCAGGTGGGCGTGACCGTGGGGAACGCCGCACCGGCCATGACGATCGAACCGGGCGAGGCGTTTGCGGGTGGGGTGACGCAGGTCAATGGCACGTTCACCGACCCGGGGTGGGTGGACACCCACACGGCGACGTTGGACTGGGGCGACGGCAGCACGCAGCAGGTACCGGTGTCGGTGCAGGGTTCGGGCTGGGGGACGTTCTTCGGCTCGCACGTCTACGGGGCCGCGGGTACGTACCAGCTCACGGTGACGCTGACCGATGACGACGGCGGCCAGGTGACTCGATCCGTGGGGCAGTTGCAGGTGCAGATGCCGGTGGCGGTGTGGGCGAATTCGACGGCGGCGCGGTCGCTGAACTGGGGTGGTGCCGAGGGCACCGTCCAGGGCCGGGTGCACACCAATGGCGAGCTGCGGTTCGTGGGTGCCCCCAAGACGGTGGTCGGCGCCACCACCTATGCCGGCAGCCTGTCCGCCGACACGACGAGGAACAGTTTCGACCCGGCGCCGGTGCAGGTACCCACCCAGCCGTTTCCGGTGACCTTCGATCTGGCCGAGTACCGGCCGGGTGCCCGGGTGGCCGAGGAGATCGGGTCGGCATACCACGACATGACGGCGGCCTGTGCGGGCGGGACGTGGCACGAGGTGCAGTCGGTGCTGTCGGACGGGGTGTACTACGCGCCGTGCCCGATCCAGCTCAATGGTTCCGATTTCGGTGGTCGGGTGACGTTGGTGTCGGAGAGCACGATCAGGATCAGTGGTTCGCGTCCGGCGTTCGAGCCGTACCTGGACGGGCTGTTGCTGTTGTCCGGGTCGTCGGCCACCAAGGCGATCGACATCGCCACGTCGTCGTCGAAGTTCCTCGGTGTGATCTTCGCCGGCTCCGGTGAGATCAGCATCTCGGGCTCGGCCAACCGTTTCTACTGCGGCATCCTGGGCGACCGCATCGAGATCACCGGTGGCGGGGTGAACGTGCGCGGTGCGGTCTGTGGACGGCCCGACTCCACGGTGTCCGGGCCGGTGCTGGTGCCGGACCTGACCGCGGCCATCACGGTGGACAGGGACCAGGTGCTGCCGTCGCAGACCCTGGGCTACGGCTTCACGGTCACCAATGACGGCGCCACGCTGGTGGCCCCGGCCCTGGTCGGCCTGGAGAACGTGGACACCGCGGCCGAGACCGTGGACAGGTACGACTTCGCCCTGGAGCGGCTGGACGCCGTGACCGGGCAGTGGCAGCCGTTGGCCACCGCGGGTGACGACGGCTTCCGCATCGACATGCGGCCCAACCCGTTCCCCGGCGTGACCTACCCCGCCGATGGGAGCGTGGCCGGCACCACGGTGGCCCCCGGTGGGTGGGCCACCTGGGGCCTGCAGGCCGTGCTCGACCTGACTCCCGACGAGGTGGTCGCGCTGCTGGACCCGGCGGTGACGGCGGGCGTCCGCACCCGGGTGGACTTCCAGGTCTCGCCCAGTGGTGCCCAGGCGCGGCGGTTGTTCACCCACGGCGACAACTTCATTTCGGCGCTGCGTGCGTTGTCCGGTGACGTGGCCAACGCGAGCGCGACCTTCCTGGTCCCGTCCGGCGATGCCCAGGTGATCGGCTCCGACACAGAAGCGGGCCTGGGTGCGATCGCGCCGGGCGAGTCCGTCACCGTGCACCGCAGCTTCGACGTGCCGGTGGCGGCGCCGCGCGGTGCGGGGGAGACCGACGCCGGGTACCTGAGCCGGCTGGGCATTCTCGACGGCACGGCGCTGACCGGTGGCCTGTTCGTGCTCGCCTCCGGTGGCGTGGGCCGGTTGGTGGCGCCGCTGTCAGTGGTGTCCTCGACGCGCACGTTGCCGGTGGTGAAGGTGACCACGACCGGTCCGTCCGTGGTCACCGCGGGCACGACCGCCGACTACGACCTCGCGCTTGCCAATGTCGGCTCGGCGCCGGCCGGTGATCTCGTCGTCGAGGCGAGCACCGCGGGGGCGGACCTGCCGGTGACGGGCGCGCCTGCCGGGCTGGCTGCTGGTGAGCTGGCCTCGGCCGATACGACCTACCAGGCCAATGCCGCCCCGGCCGGTGGGACCGTGCCGGTACGCGGCACCGCCACCTGGACCGACAGCGCCGGCAACACCTACGGCGAGAGCGGCTCCACCCTCGAAGTCACCGAACAGACCTCGGCCCGGCTGCGGGCCACCCTCGCCGACATACTGGCCACGGATGTCGAGGCCGACGGTGCCACCTCGCCCGGTGACACGCTCCGCTACACCCTGATCGCGCGAAATGCCGGTGACGCCACGATGTCCGGGGTCACGGCCGAGGTCGGCCTCGACCCGAACACCACCTTCGTCGCCGGGTCCGGCGTGGTCCAGGACGGCACCGTGAACCACCAGGGCGGGGTCGTCTCGGTCACCTTCCCGGACGTGCTGGGCAACACCGCGCGCACCGCGACCTTCGACGTCGCCGTCGACGACCCCTTCCCGATCGGCGTGGCCGAGGTGTCGGCCCAGGGCACCGTCCGGGCCACCGGCCAGAACGACACGCTCACCGACGACCCCACCGTCGGTGGCTCTGCCGACGCCACCGCGACCCCGGTGATCCGCTCCTTCGCCGCCCTGTCCGCTCTGCTCACCGGCACTCTGGTGGTCGACGCCGATGGCAACGGTGCGGTGACCGCCGGCGACACCATCGCCTACCAGGTGGACGTCAACTCGGTCGGCACCCGGGCCGTCACCGGGATCGACCTCGACGTGCCGACCCCACAGGGTGCCACGCTCGTTGCCGGCTCGGTCCAGACCACCCAGGGTGCGATCGTGCCCGGCGACCACGTGGTGGTCGACCTCGGTCAGCTGGGGCCGCTCGCACAGGGCGTGGTCCGGTTCCGGCTGCGGGTGGACAATCCCCTCTCCGACGGGATCGGCGCTATCAGTGCCCAGGCCCGCCTCACTGCCGACCAGCTCGCGTCCCAGCTCAGCGACGACCCCGCGACCGCCGAGGTCGGGGACCCGACCGTGCTCCTGGTCGGGAGGCTCGGCGGTGGCGGTCCCGGTGGCGGCGAGCAGGGCAACGGCCCCGCCATCGGCGAGGTCGTACCCGCCGAGGGCACCATCGTCACCCAGCCGGTGCACGTCACGGCGACGCTCGCCCGCGGGAGGGCCAGACCCTGGACTCGTGGGTCGTCGACTACCGGCGCGCGGACGACACCATCGTCACCGTCCTGGCGTCGGGCACCAGCAGCTCCGTCGATGCCGTGCTGGATCCCACGGTCATGCCCAACGGCACCTATGTCGTCACGGTCCGCGCGACGACCTCCAGCGGCGGGCTGTCGACCAGCGAGGTCACCGTGGTGGTCGACGGCGAGATGAAGCTCGGCCGCTACACCACGACGATCACCGACCTGACCGTCGGCGTCGGCGGCCTGCCGATCGAGGTGCGGCGCACCTACGACAGCTTCGACAAGTCACGCGGCGACTTCGGCGTCGGCTGGCGGCTGGACGTGGCCGACTTCCAGGTGTCGTCCAACGGCCCGCTCGGTGACGGCGGCTGGCAGATGCAGACCTGCGGCGGCGGCTTCGGCTTCAGCCTGCTGTGCTTCACCTCCGCCGGCCCGCACTTCGTGACAGTCACCTGGCCCGACGGCCGCAACGAGTACTTCGACCTGACCCCTGCCCAGGGCTCGAGCCTCTTCCGCGGCCTCACCACGGCGAGGTTCACCGCACGTCCTGGCTCCACCTCGACGCTGGCTGCCGTCGACAACAGCCTGTTCTGGACGAACGGCAACCTCAATGGCGGTGCGTTTGGCAACGGTGGGGTCTACAACCCGACCGCGTTCGTACTCACCGACAAGTCCGGCACGAAGTACACGCTGGAGGACGGCGGGGGGCTCACGAAGATCGAGGACCGGGTCGGCAACGTCACCACGTTCACCCGCGACGGCATCACCTCCAGCCAGGGCCCCGCGGTCACGTTCACCCGCAACAGCGCCGACGCCATCACCCAGATGACCGGCCCCGACGGCCGCACGGTCCGCTACGGCTACGACGCCGCGGGCGATCTCGTCTCGGTGACGAACCAGACGGGCGCCGTGACGACGCTGCAGTACCTGGCGGATCACTACCTGGACCAGGTGACCGGTCCCGACGCCGCCGTGATGGCGCGGTTCGAGTACCAGGACGGCCGGATCGTCGCGGTTGTCGACGGCGAGGGCAACCGCACCGAGATCAGCAGCGACGTCGGCCAACGGCAGGAGACCCAGACCGATCCGGGTGGCAAGCGCACCACCATCGCCTCCTACGACGAGCGTGGACTCCTGATCCGGTCCAACGAGGTCTACGACCAACAGAATCACATCACCGAGTACGGCTACGACGACCACCGCAACCTGGTGTTCGAGCGTGACCCGGCCGGCCACGAGTGGCACATGACCTACCAGAACGGCAACCTCACCGGCGTCGAACTGCCATCGGGTGCGCGGACCACGATTACCTACAACGCCTTCGGTGACGAGCTGACCAGGACCGACGCCGAGGGCCACGTGACGACGAACACGTGGAACCCCGATGGCACGCTCGCCTCCAGCAGAGATGCCCTCGGGCGCACCGAGACGTACTCCTACACGGCGGGACGTCGCACCGGGAAGGTCGACCGCAACGGCAAGGCATGGGCGTGGACCTACACCGCGTCCGGGCTGCTCCAGACCGAGCGCGACCCCCTCGGCAACGTGACCACCTACGAGTACGACCCCAACGGACGCGAGACCGCGGTCGTCGATCCGCTCGGCAACCGCACCGAGACCACCTACGCCGCAGGGAACGTGCGCACCACGAAGGACGCCGACGGCCGGATCACCGAGAACGTCTACGACGGCCTCGACCGCCTCGTCCGCACCATCGACCCCATGGGGGCAGCGGTCGATTACACCTACGACAACGCCGGACTCGTGCAGAGGATCGACAACCACGTAGACCTGCCGACCACGTTCACCTACGACGACATGGGCCGGGAGACCAGTCACCAGATCGGGTCCCGCACGATCGCCGCGTCGACCTACGACGGCGCGGGCAACGAGCTCACCTCGGCCGACGGCGTGGGCCGTACGACGACCCACACCTCCTACCCGGACGGCAAGGTCCACACCACGAGGAATCCCGCCGGTGGCGTGACCACGTACACGTACACGCCGGACGGACTGGTCGCCACGGAGACGGACCCGCGCGGCAAGACCACCCACCGCTCGTACTGGCCGACCGGCCGGCTGAGGTCGGTCACCGACCCGCTGGGCCACACGACCAGCTATGCGTACGACGCGGCCGGACGGCTGACCCGCACCACCTTCCCTGACGGCACTAGTCAGGAGCGGCAGTACAACGCCATGGGTCGCCTGACCAGGCAGATCGACGCCGAGGGTGACGCCACGACCGTCGAGTACGACGACGCGGGCCGTCCCGTCGCGGTGATCGACGGCGAGAACCGCAGGACCGGGGTCACCCTGGACGCAGCCGGCCGGACACTCGAGATCATCGCACCCGACGGCCCGGTCAGCCGGCGCACCTACTCGGCCGCCGGACTGGTGGCATCCGATACGACAGCCCAGGGCGTGACCACCACCTACGGCTACGACGCCGCCGGCAGGAGGATCTCGACCACCGACGAGCTGAGCCATGTGTGGTCGACCACCTATGACGTCCTGGGGCGCGTCCTGACCCAACGCAACCCGCGCCAGCAGGGCACCGGCCCCGCGACAGTGACCAACGTCCACAACGGCTTCGGCGACCTCGAGTCCACGACCGACGCCCTCGGCAACACCGTCTCCTTCGGGTACGACCACGCCGGGCAGCGCACCACGGTCACCGACCCGCGCGGCAAGACCTGGCGAGTGATCTATGACGTACTCGGTGGCGTGCACCAGGAGATCGACCCGCTCAACCGGGTCCGGACCTCCACCTACGACAACGCCGGGCTGCTGCGCACGACCCAGGATGCACGTGGCACCACCGTCGAGCACGACTACGACGACGCCGGTCGGCTCACGTCGATGACCGACCAGACCGGCGCCGGCACGGTCCAGTACACCTACGACGCGCTGGGCCGCCGCGCCTCGATGACCGACGCCACGGGCCTGACCACCTGGGAGTACTACCCGGACGGGACCACCCGCCGGGTCGCCGCGACGGCCGGCGCGGTCTCCTACGCCTACGACTCGTCCGGCCTGCGCACGTCGATGACCACTCCCGCCGGAACGGTCGGCTACACCTACGACCCGGCAGGCCGTCTGGACCGGCTCGTCAATGCGGCCGGACGGATGTTCGACATCGACATCGACAGCGACGGCCGCGCCAGGACGCTCGCCCGCCCGAACGGCGTGACCTCGACGTGGACCTACGACGACGCGAGCCGCCTGACCGGGGTGACGCACCAGCGGGGCAGCACGGTCGTGGACTCGGCGTCCTACGTCCTCGACGCCGACGGCAACCGGACCCGGCTGACCACCCCGGCCGGCGTGGAGAACTACACCCTCAACGCCATCGACCAGCTCACCTCGGTGACCTACTCGAACGGGACAACGACCACCTACACCTACGACCCCGCCGGCAACCGGCTCACCTCCAGGACCGGCACCGCGGCGCCGGTGACCTACACCTACGACGATGCCTCGCAACTGACCTCCGTCGGCGGCACACCGGTCACCCACGACCAGGCCGGCAACGTCACCTCCGCCCAGGGCACCCAGTACGACTGGGACTGGCTGGGCCGGATGATCGAGGTCGACGGCTCCGCCGTCCCCGGTGGGTCGGCGACATACACCTACGACGGCGACGGCGTCCGGGTCGCCCAGGACACCGGCAGCGGCCCCGAGCAACTGCTCCACGACCGGGTGACCACCGACGACCTGCCTGATCTCGTCCAGGACGGCGACGAGAACTTCCTCCACCTGCTGGACGGCGTCGTGGAGACCGACGGCACCACCGTCCAGTACCCACTCGCGGACCTGCTGGGCTCGGTGCGCACCGTTACCGCATCGGACGGGTCCGTGACCGGCTCGACCGGCTACGACGCCTTCGGCGCCGTGACCAGCTCCACGGGCTCCCGTACCCCGTTCGGCTACACCGGGGCGCCACAGTCCGGCGACCTCGTCCACCTCAACGCCCGCGACCTCAACACCGGCACCGGCCGGTTCCTCTCGATCGACCCCATTCGCCCCGGAGCCCCCGGCTCCGTCGGATGGAACCAGTACACCTACGTGGCCAACAACCCCACCACGTACACGGACCCCAGCGGCACCAGAATGTTCAAGGGGCCGTGGTGGGACGCTTTCGATAAAATTTGTGTAGCGGTTGCTATCGGCCTGAGCGGGCCTCTTAGTCCTTCGCCGCTGACGAACCAGACCGCCATCGTGCAGGGTGGAGGCGGATCCGGGGCCCCTTCCCGCAAGATAGATTGCTCTGATTTGAAGGACGGCTACGACGCCAGGGAAAATATCCGTAAGGCGTGGGAGGGCTCGAAGCCCAAGTCGCTGACGCGTGACATAGCGAAGGAGCTGCTCAAGAGGACCAGGATTATCATCGTCCGGATCCTTGCGATAACCAGGAGCCTGATCCGCTGGTGATCACCGATGGAAGTTGCGGCTGGGGTATTAGAGCCAGCAGCGAGTCGTAGTTCGGCGTGACGGTGGTGCCGCTGGCTCCTAACAGAACGGTAGAGGCCTTGCGCTGATCGGCCTCGACTGGGGTGAGCACCCGACCTGCCTGAGCACCATCGGGGTGCTCAGGCACGGTCGGCCCGACCCCGCGACCATGCCCTGCGCGGCGACCATCGGGCGGCTCGACCAGGTGGCCACGTGACGGCCGCTGGTACGCGACGAGGCGCACTTCCACCTGCCGGTCGACGCATGAGCCGGCCCACACCGCACCGGACCGCCAGCACACGAAAGAAACCGGCGTCGGCCGCCCGCCGACCTCGGCGACGGGTACCCAAGTACCCGAAGGCTCGCCATCTACTGATGGTGCCCATCCTGCGGCCGTGATCAACATTGGTGCGGCTGCAGGATGGGCCGAGCCAGCCGGCGTCCTGCATGGGAACGAAGAAGCCGAGGCGGTAGCTGCTGGCGGTCAAGACCGGGCTGCCCTGGGGTGCGGTCGAAGGCGAGGAGCCCGGTGATCGTGGCGAAGCGTAGTGGGACGACGATGCGGCCGGTCGGGCAGGTCGCGGGGATGTCCCAGGCGCCGACGTTGGCGATGATCCGATCGTAGGGGCGTGCCGCGGTACGCATTGTTCGGCGTCAGCGAGCGGCAGGGGCGTCCATCTGCCATGTCATCGGCGTGTTCCCTCATGGGCAGAAGTGCGACGTTGCCTGTGGCAATCGCCACTGGAGGCGATCGTGTCCCCTGTCGCGGAGGCCGCGGCCGACCACGATCGGCAGGACCGGTGGAGCGGGTGGGCGTGCCGCGACGTTATGAGGTCGTGTCGACCCCGGGTGGCGGTGGCAGTTTCTGCTGTCTCGCCATGGCAGGTGAACGGCGAGTTCGTATTCACCGACGCGGTCGCGGTGGCCCTCGATGCGGTGCAGCCGGCTTCAGCGCATCCCTGGTCGGGTTGATTGTGACCCACTTCCAGCGGATGGCGTTCTTGTGCGTGACACTGAGTAGATAGTGAACCTTTTCCAACCTGGTTGGGCCTGGTTGGGGCAGTGGCAAAGGGGTGCGACCAGCTCCCGGACTGTCGCATTCGTCCGCGGCTGCCGACCCTCTCCTATCTGACGGATCAGCTCGTCCCGGACCCGCTCAGCCCGTTCCCGCGCATCGGCCCCACCGGCGATCACCTCGGACAGGTACAACCGGCGCACAGTGAACGTGCCCCCAACGGGATTCGAACCCGCGCTGCCGCCTTGAAAGGGGGCGCACGACCATCTCTGGAGCCTCTACCTGCTCATGTGCGTGAAGGGCATCAACCGTACCGCTGAACAAGCGGGTCGCCGCGGCCCATTCGATGTCCGGGTCGGTGCCGCTTGGGTGGCCGCTACGCTCGGCGCCCTGCTGGCGACGGAGGGGGAGCGGTGGCGGACAAACGGCGGCGCGGCGGTGACTCGCAGGCGGCGGGGCGGGCGATGCGGCTGGTCGCGGTCCTGGTCGTCGTGGTGGTGCTGGTCGCCGGCGTGGTTTTCGTGTGGTGGGAGCGGTTGCCCACCGAGCAGGAGCTGCGGGTTCGCGCGGGGCTGGACGGCAAGGACGAGCTGCTGGTCGGGGTGATCGGCGACATGCCGGGGATCAGCCTGCGCGACCCGGACACCGCCGCGTTCAGTGGCTTCGACGTGGACATCGCCCGCATGGTCGGCTCCGACCTGGGGTTCACCTCGGACGACGTCCGCATTCTGACCGTGCGCAACGAGGACCGCGAGACCATGCGCGCGTTCGACCGTGAGCGCTACGTGCAGCTCGACCTGGTGGTGGCCAGCTTCAGCATCACCGACGAGCGCGAGGCCCTGCCCGAGGTGACCTTCTCCGCGCCGTACCTGATCACCGAGCTGTCCGCGGTGACGCGGACGGGCCACCCGCCGCTGCAGTCGCTGGAGGACCTGCGCGGCCAACCGGTGTGCACGCTGACCACGTCCACCGCGCTGCCACCGGCCGACCTGGCCGGCGTGGACCTGCGCGGGCGCAACCAGATCAGCGACTGCGTCCCCGGCCTGCTGGACGGCACCTACCAGGCGATGGTCACCGACGCCGCCATCCTCGCCGGGTTCGTCGCGCAGCGGCCGAAGGAGCTGACGTTCCACGACATCGGGCAGTCCGGCCAGGAGCGGTGGGGGATCAACACCGGCGGCAACGAGGAGCTGCGCACGCTGGTGAACCTGGCGCTGTGCCGGTCCCGGCACGACGCCGATGACCGGCGCTGGGAGGACGCCTTCGACCGGCACCTGCGGCTGCCGTACTTCGGTCAGGACGTGGCCACGGACGAGCAGCCCGCGGTCACCGGCGTCGCCGTACGGACGCTGCCGGGGAGGCTCCCGGATGCCTGCCGGTAGCCGCCGGCTGTTCGGCGGCACCCGGCCGGCGGTGGCCCGGGCTCGTCGGCCGGCCGGCACCGGGCGGGCGGTGCCCGGCGGCCGTCGGCTGCTCGGCGC
>DASWTI010000430.1:0-14318 GCA_036402215.1 Pseudonocardiaceae bacterium | reverse complement strand
CTCCGCGCTCGCCGACGCCCGGCGCCGCACCGCCGCCACCGTGGTCAGCGCGCCGGCGCACGGCGTGGTCGCGCCGCTCGGCGGGGACGCCGCGGTCTGGCTGGACCTGGCCGGCCCGCGCGTGCTGTCCCAGGAGCAGCGCACCCGGGTGGACCTGATGGCCGCGCAGCTCACCCAGGCGCTGCAACGGGCCCGGCCGCTGGACCACGCGCGCGCCGTGGCCCTCACCCTGCAGAACGCCATCCTCGGCCCGACCGACCTGCCGCCCGGGTTCGCCGTGCGCTACGAACCGGCCGTGCAGCCGCTGGAGGTCGGCGGCGACTGGTACGACGTGGTGCAGCTCGACGGCGGCCGGATCGGCGTGGTGGCCGGCGACTGCGTGGGCCGCGGCCTCACCGCGGCCGCCGTCATGGGCCAGCTCCGCTCGTCCTGCCGGGCGCTGCTGCTGCGGGCCAGCGGACCGGCGCAGGCGCTCGACGACCTCGACGCCTTCGCCCACCAGATCCCGGGCGCCATGTGCACCACGGTGTTCTGCGCGGTGATCGACCCCGTGGCCCGGACCATCCGCTACTCCAGCGCCGCGCACCCCCCGGCCGTGCTCGCGCACGTCAACGGCGAGAGCGAACTGCTGGACGGCGCGCTGTCCCTGCCCCTCGGGGTCCGCACCGACGGCCGGCGCTCGGAGGCCATTACCGCGCTGCGCGCGGGGTCCACGCTGCTGCTCTACACCGACGGCCTGGTGGAGCGGCGCGGCGCCGTGCTCGACCTCGGCATCGCCGCGGCCCGCGACACCGTGGTCGGCGGCCGACGGCTGCGCCCCGGCGAACTGGCCGACGAGCTGCTCACCACGCTGCTGCCCGAGGTCGGCCACGACGACGACGTGGCGGTGCTGGTCTACCGGCAGCCGCCGCAGCCGCTGCGCCTCACCTTCCCCGCGGCGCCCGCTGGGCTGGCCGGCATGCGGCAGCGGCTGCGCGAGTGGCTGGCCGCGGCGGCCGTCGACCACGACGTGTCCGAGGGTGCGCTGCTCGCCGCCGACGAGGCGTGCACCAACGCCGTGGAGCACGGCTACCGGGTGGACCCGAACCAGGACGTGGTGCTCACGGCGGTGCTGACCGGTTCCCGGCTCAGCCTGGTGGTGGCGGACGCGGGGAGGTGGAAACCGCCAGATCCGGAACCGGGCTATCGTGGCCGCGGCATCGCCATGATGCGCGCGTTCATGGACGAGGTTGTCGTCGAGGCAGGCCCCCGTGGCACCACGGTGCGCATGAGCAAGGAGCACGCGGTGTGACAGATGCCCAGTTCGACATCACGACCGGCGTGCCGGGTGCCGGGGCCGTGCTGGGAATCAGCGGCGAGATCGACCTGGCGAACGTGGAGGACCTGACCAGCGCCCTGCTGGAGGCGGCCGGCGTGGCCGACGGCCCGGTGGTCGTCGACCTCACCGGCGTCCGGTTCCTCGGCAGCGCGGGCATTCGCGCGCTGTTCACGCACGCGCTGCGGCACCCGACCGAGCTCGTCGTGCCGGACGACGGCGTGGTGGCCTCGGTGGTCGCGTTGTCCGGGCTGGGCCAGGTGGCCCGGGTCAGTCCGGCATGCGGTTGATGCCGTAGTCCGCGGTCGCCCACAGGTACTGCACGGCGTAGGCGCGCCACGGCCGCCAGGCGGCGGCGTGCGCGGTGAGCGCGCCCGGCGTGGCCGGTAGCCCCAGGTCGCGCGCCGTGACCCGGATGCCGAGGTCCGTCGGGATGAACGCGTCGGGGTCGCCGAGCGCCCGCATGGCGATGGTCTCGATCGTCCACGGCCCGAAGCCCGGCAGCGTGGACAGCTGGGCACGGGCCTGCTGCCAGTCGCTGCCCGCCCCAAGGTCCAGCTCGCCGGCGGCCAGCGCGGCGACCAGCGTGGTGAGCGTGCGCCGCCGGCTCGCCGGCATGGCCAGCCGCTCCGGGTCGAGCGTGGCCAGCGCCTCCGGCGTGGGGAACAGGTGGGTGAGGCCGCCGGCGGAGTCCACGATGCGGTCGCCGTGCGCGGCGACCAGCCGGCCGGCGTGGGTACGGGCCGCGGCGATCGACACCTGCTGGCCGAGCACGGCGCGCACCGCGAACTCGGCGGGGTCCACGGTGCGGGGCACCCGCCGGCCCGGCGCCTTGTCCACGAACGGCGCGAGCAGCGGATCGCGGCGCAGCACCTCGTCCACCGCCACCGGGTCGGCATCCAGGTCGAGCAGCCAGCGGCAGCGGCTGATGGCGATGGACAGGTCGCGCGGGTCGCTCAGCGCGAGCTGGCAGGCCACGTGGTCGCTCATCGGCCGCAGCGTCACGATGGCGTGGCCGTGCGGCAGCCGCATGGTGCGGCGGTAGGCGCCGTCGCGCCACTCCTCGACGCCGGGCACGGCGGTCGCCGCCAGGTGCCCGAACAGGTTGTCCGGGCAGAGCGGCGCGCGGAACGGCAGCCGCAGCGTGAGCTGGCCGTGGTTGGTGGCGGCCTGGCCGCGGGCCGCGCGGCTGCGCAGCTCCGTCGGGGTCATCGCGAACACCGTGCGCACCGTGTCGTTGAACGTGCGGATGCTGGAGAAGCCGGAGGCCAGCGCCACCTCGCCCATCGGCAGGCTGGTGGTCTCCACCAGCAGCCGCGCGGTGTGCGCGCGCTGGGCGCGGGCGATGGCGAGCGGGCCGGCGCCCAGTTCCGCGACGAGCTGCCGCTCCACCTGGCGCACGCTGTAGCCGAGCCGGGCGGCCAGGCCGGGCACGCCGTCGCGGTCCACCACGCCGTCGGCGATCAGCCGCATCGCCCTGGCCACCAGGTCGGCACGCTCGTTCCAGAGCGGGGAGCCGGGGCTGGCGTCCGGGCGGCAGCGCTTGCACGCCCGGAAACCGGCCTGCTGGGCGGCGGCCGCGCTCGGGTAGAAGCGCATGTTCCGTACCTTCGGTGGCGCGACGGGACAGCTCGGACGGCAGTAGATCCCGGTGGTCAGCACCGCGGTGAAGAACCAGCCGTCGAAACGCGGGTCCTTCGACTGCACGGCGCGTACACACCGCTCGACATCTTCGTACACACCGTAATCATCCCGGCGCGAGGTCAGGCGGGTCTAGCGGAAAATCGCCATCACCGAACGTGACCCGTTCAGCTGAATCCCGCGATCGCCCTCGGGGCGTACGGCTCCTCCAGCCGGGCGACCTCCTCGGCGCTCAGCTCCAGGTCGAGCGCGGCCACCGCGTCGTCCAGGTGCTGAGGCCTCGTGGCGCCGATGATCGGGGCCGTCACCGCCTCCTTGCCCAGCATCCAGGACAGGGCCACGGTGGCCCGCGGCACGCCACGCGCCGTGGCTACCGCGGCCACCCGGGAGACGATGTCGCGGTCGCCCTCCTGGTACAGCGCCCGGCCGAACCGGTCGGTCTCGCTGCGCCCGGTCACGGCGTCCCAGTCCCGGGTCAGCCGGCCGCGCGCCAACGGGCTCCACGGGAGGACGCCGACGCCCTGGTCCAGGCAGAGCGGCAGCATCTCCCGCTCCTCCTCCCGGTACAGCAGGTTGTAGTGGTTCTGCATGGTGACGAACCGCGTCCAGCCGTTGAGGTCCGCGGTGAACAGCGCCTTGGCGAACTGCCACGCGTGCATCGAGGACGCCCCGAGGTAGCGGACCTTGCCGGCCTTCACCACGTCGTGCAGCGCCTCCAGGGTCTCCTCCAGCGGAGTGTGCGGGTCCCAACGGTGGATCTGGTAGAGGTCCACGTAGTCGGTGCCGAGGCGGCGCAGGCTGTTGTCCAGCTCCTGCATGATCGCCTTGCGGGACAGGCCCGCCCCGTTGGGTCCGGGCCGCATCCGGCCGTGCACCTTGGTGGCGATGACGATCTCGTCCCGGTTGGCCTCGGCCAGCACCGCGCCGGTGATCTCCTCGCTGGTGCCGTCGGAGTAGACGTTCGCCGTGTCGAAGAAGTTGATGCCCAGGTCCAGCGCCCTGGTCAGGAACGGCCGCGCCGTGTCCGCGTCGATGCTCCACGGGTGGGCGCCGCGCTCCGGCACGCCGTAGCTCATGCAGCCGAGGCAGATGCGCGAGACGTCCAGGCCGGTCGAGCCGAGCTTCACGTACTCCATGCGGTCATCCTCCCAGGTCAGGCCGTCTCGCCAGGATCACGACCGCGCCGAGCGTGGTGAACGCCGCGGTGACCAGGACGGCGTGGTTCCAGCCGCGCAGCAGGTCCGCCGGGTCCGGGTGCGAGGCGATGACCGCGACGATCGTGGTGCCCACCGCCGCGCCGACGTAGCGCGCGGTGTTGTTGGCGCCGCTGCCCATGCTGCCGCGTCCCGGTGGCACGCTGGAGACGGCGCCGCGCCCCAGACCCGCGTTGATCACCCCGCTGGCCACGCCGGCCAGCACGAGGCCGGGCAGCACGCGCACGATCGGCGAGCCGGCGTCCAGCCCGTACAGGGCGAGCTGCCCGGCGGCCACCACCAGCAGGCCGCCGGCGAGCTGATGCCGCAGCGCGAGCCGGGCCGGCAGCCGGCGCGCGGCGAGCGCGGTGAGCACGCTGGTGGCCGACCAGCCCAGCAGCACCAGCGCCGCGTCGAACGAGGTGCCACCGAGGCCGCGCTCGATCACCACCGTGATGAACGACAGCAGCGCGATCACCCCCAGGCCGGTGGCGAGCGCGGTGACCGTGACCGCCACGAAGTCCGGGCTGCGGAAGAGCGCCAGGTCGAGCATCGGCTCGCGGCCACGGCGCTCCACCACCACGAAGGCCGCCGTGAGCGCCGTGCCGGCGGCCAGCAGCAGCACCGGCAGCGGCCGCGCCCAGCCCTCCCGGCCCTCGACCAGCCCGGCCAGCACGCAGCCCAGACCCGCACCGAGCAGCACCATGCCCACCAGGTCAGGCCGCCGCGGGTCGTCCGCCCGGGACTCGGTCAGCCAGCCGCGCCCGGCCACCACCAGCGCCAGCGCACAGGCCGCCAGCACCCACTGGCTGAGCCGCCAGCCCGGGCCCTGGTCCAGCCCGCCGGCCACCAGCGGCCCGGCCGCGATGCCCGCGCCCACGCTGGCACCCCAGACCCCGGTCGCCGTGGCGCGGCGCGCCGGGTCCGGGTACGCGTGGCCGATCAGCCCCAGGGAGCACGCGATGATCGCCGCCCCGCCCAGTCCCTGCGCGATCCGCCCCAGCACGAACACCAGTGGCGTCGTGGCCAGCGCGCAGGCCGCCGACGCCGGCGCCAGCACCGCCGAACCCGCCACGAACACCCACCGCCGCCCCCGGTCGTCGGCCAGCGCCCCCAGCGGCAGCAACCCCACCCCGAGGCCGATGCTGATCGAGCTGAGCAGCCACGCCTGCTGCGCCGGCCCCGCCCCGGTGTCCCGCGCGATGCTCACCACGGTCGCCAGCGGAGCGGTGAACGCCACCAGCACCACCGCCGTGCCTGCTGACGCCACCCCCACCGTCCGCCGCTGCCACATGCCCGCAGTCTGGCACCGCGCCCGCGCCGCCCCGGCCGGCCGCGTCCGGGCACGCCGCTGCGACGTCGCCGCTGGTTGGCGGATTGACGGAGGTGGGGGGCCGACCTAGCGTCGGGTGGGAGCACGACGGCGCGCGGGTGCAGTGGCGCCGAATGCCCCTTCCCCGATCGTTTCCCGGGAGTCGACCGTGTCCTGGTTGCGCACCGCCGCGCTCGCGGCCGCCCTGTCGCTGGTGTTCGGGCTCGGGGCGGCGACCGTCCCGCGGCCGGCGGTGGCGGCGCCGCCGGGGCCCAAGGACGTGACGGCCACGCTGTTCGAGTGGAAGTTCGCGTCGGTGGCCCAGGCCTGCACGACCGTGCTGGGGCCCAAGGGATACGGCTACGTCGAGGTGTCCCCGGCGCAGGAGCACATCCAGGGCCCGCAGTGGTGGACCTCGTACCAGCCGGTGAGCTACCGCATCGCCGGCCGGCTCGGTGACCGCGCGGCGTTCCAGAACATGGTGAACACCTGCCACGCGGCAGGCGTCAAGGTCATCGCCGACGCGGTGATCAACCACATGGTGATCAGCGGGCCCGGCACCGGCACCGGCGGCAGCTCGTACAGCAAGTACAACTACCCCGGCATCTACCAGGACTGGGACTTCCACGGCTGCCGCCAGCCGATCAGCAACTACGGCGACCGCGGCAACGTGCAGAACTGCGAGCTCGGCGGCCTGGCCGACCTGGACACCGGCAGCGAGTACGTCCGCACCCGCCTCGCCACCTACCTGAACGACCTCATCTCGCTCGGCGTCGACGGCTTCCGGATCGACGCGGCCAAGCACATGGCGTACACGGACCTGGTGGCGATCAAGGCGAAACTGACCAACCCCAACATCTTCTGGGTCTACGAGGTCATCTACGGCGCCGGCGAGGCGGTGCAGCCGGGCGAGTACGTCGGCAACGGCGACGTGGACGAGTTCCGCTACGCCTACGACCTCAAGCGGATCTTCACCAGCGAGCGGCTCGCGTACCTCAGCAACTTCGGCGAGGCCTGGGGTTACCTGCCGACCGGCAAGGCCCGCAGCTTCGTGGACAACTGGGACACCGAGCGCAACCACTCCACGCTGGACCGCACCTACGGCTCGACGTACACGCTGGCCAACGTCTTCATGCTCGCCCACCCGTACGGCTCGCCCAACGTGTACTCCGGCTACGTCGTGAGCAGCCACGACGGCGGCCCGCCCAACGGCGGTCAGGTCAACGCCTGCTACCAGGACGGCTGGACCTGCACGCACGCCTGGCCGCAGATCGCCAACATGGTGGGCTTCCGGGCCGCGGTGGCCGGCACCGGCGTGACGAACTGGTGGTCCAACGGCAACAACGCCATCGCGTTCGGCCGCGGCACCAAGGGCTTCGTCGTGATCAACAAGGAGACCGGCGCCGTCAGCCAGACCTTCCAGACCTCGCTGCCGGCCGGCGTCTACTGCGACGTGCAGCACGGCGAGCCGGCCGGCGGCTGCGTCGGCGGCCACGCCTACACCGTCGGCTCCGACGGCCGCTTCACCGCCACGGTGGGCGCCGGCGACGCGATCGCGCTGCACGTCAACGCGCGGGTCACCGCGGGCGTCTCGTTCAACGTGAACGCCACCACCTCGTGGGGGCAGAACATCTTCGTGGTCGGCAGCACCCCGGCGCTCGGCTCCTGGAACACCGCGGCGGCGGTGCCGCTGTCCTCGGCGACCTACCCGGTATGGCGGCTGGGCGTCGGCATGACGCCCGGTTCCTCGTTCCAGTACAAGTACCTCCGCAAGGACGCCGGCGGGGTGATCACCTGGGAGAGCGGCGCGAACCGGACCGGGACGGTGCCGGGCAGCGGACTGGTGACGTTCAACGACACCTGGCGCCCCTGACGGCGCCACCGCCCCCGCTCACCGCCGTTCGCCGGCTCGCCGCCGGGCGCCCCGGGCGGAGCGCTCCTACGCTGCGGTGATGGAGTCCGTGGACGTCGTGGTGGTGGGCGCCGGCCTGGCCGGGCTCGCCGCCGCGGGGGAACTGGTGCGGCGCGGCCACGAGGTGCTCGTGCTGGAGGCCTCGGACGTGCCGGGCGGCCGGGTGCGCACCGACGTGGTGGACGGGCTGCTGCTCGACCGCGGCTTCCAGCTGCTGTGCCCGGGGTACCCGGAGGCGCGGCGCGTGCTGGACCTGGGCGCGTTGCGGCTCGGCGCCTTCCGCCGCGGCGCGCTGGTGCGCACTCGCGGCCGGCTGCGGCACGTCGAGGACCCGCGCGGTGGCCCGGCGGCCGTGGCCCGCACGCTGCGCTCCGGTGTGTTCGGCCCGCGCGACCTGGCCGGTCTCGCCGCGCTGGCGCTGCGCGACGGGCTGGGGCCGGAGCGGATGCTCACCCGGGCCACCGACCGGCCGGCCCGCGTGGAGCTGCGGCGGTTCGTCTCGGACGGCGCGATCGACCGCGTGCTGCAACCGTTCCTGCGCGGCGTGCTGGCCGACGCCACGCTGGAGTCCTCGGGGCGGTTCGTGCACCTGCTGGTGCGCAGCTTCGCCCGCGGCGCGCCCGCGTTGCCCGCGGCCGGCATGGGCGCCGTCCCGGCACAGCTCGCGGACCGCCTGCCGGCCGGCGTGCTGCGGCTGAACACCGCGGTGCGCTCCGTCGCCCCTGGCCGGGTGAGCACGGCCGACGACGGCACAGTCACCGCGCGCGCCGTCGTGGTGGCCACCGACGCCCGGGCCGCGGCCGCGCTGCTCCCCGGGCTGCGCGAGCTGGGCGGCGAGCCGAACCTGGCGGGCCTCACCACGTACTACCACTGGGCGCCGGAGCCGCCGCTACGCGAGCCGCTGCTCGTCCTGGACGGCGAGGCCGACCTGGTGGCGAACACCACCGTGGTCAGCAACGCCGCCCCGACGTACGCGCCGGCCGGCGGCGGCCTGGTCGCCACCACGGTTCTCGGGGTGCCGTCCGACCTGGCCGCCACCGAGCGTGCGGTCCGCACCCGGCTCGCCACCCTGTACGACACGTCCACCGGCGGCTGGGACCACGTCGGCACCTACCCCGTGCCGGACGCGCTGCCGCGCATGCGGGCGCCGCACCCGCTGCGCCGCCCGGTCCGCCTCGGCGACGACCTCTACGTGTGCGGCGACCACCGCGACACCAGCTCCATCCAGGGCGCCCTGGTCTCCGGCCGCCGCGCCGCCCACGCCGTCGCCCACGACCTCGCCTGACCCAGCCCCCATGTGACTGAGAGGCGCCTTCAGCTGGCTCATGTGACTGAAAGGCGCCTTCAGTCGGGATCGTGGCCGGGACGTGCGACGGCGCCTCCCCGCGTCGTGCGCAGGGGAGGCGCCGTCCGGTGACAGGCCGGGGTCAGCCCTGCAGGACGGCCTCGACCTCGAGGTGCAGGGTGATCTTGTCGCCGACCACGACGCCACCGGTCTCCATGGCGGCGTTGAAGTTGACGTTGAAGTCGCGGCGGTTGATCTCGCCGGTGGCGGTGAAGCCCGCGCGGGTGCCGCCGTACGGGTCCGGCCCGAAGCCGTTGAACTCCAGCGTCAGCGGCACCGGCCGGGTGACGCCCTTCAGGGTGAGCTCGCCGTCGAGCACCCACTCGTCGCCGTCGGCGCGCAGGCCGGTGGAGCGGTACGTCATGGTGGGGTAGGTCTCGACCTCGAAGAAGTCCGCGGAGCGGATGTGCTCGTCGCGCTGCGGGTTGTTGGTGTCGATCGAGGTGAGGTCGATCTCGGCGGTGACGGCCGACTCCAGCGGGTTCTCCGCCGTGACGATCGTGCCGGAGAAGGTGCCGAAACGCCCGCGCACCTTGCTCACCATCATGTGGCGCACCGAGAACCCGACCTCGGTGTGCACCGGGTCGATGGCCCAGGTGCCGGCCAGGTAGCCCGGGATGGTGTTGACGCTGGCGGTGGTCATGTCGTGCTCCTCGTGTGGGTCCGTCTTAGCGGAGGAATTCCGTCCGCTTCGTCCTCCACAACGTAGGACCTCGCCCCGGCATTCCGCAAGAAGCGGAGCTATTTCGTCCGGTTGCTATCATCACACTCGTGACCTCGAACGATGCACCCATCCGGGGGCTCCGCGCCGATGCGGAGCGCAACCGGCAGCGCATCGTGGACGCTGCCCGCTCCGCGCTGGCCGAGCACGGCGTCGAGGTGTCCATGGAGGAGATCGCCCGGCGCGCCGGGGTCGGCGTCGGCACCCTGTACCGGCGGTTCCCGAACCGGCAGGACCTGGTCGAGGCCGTGTTCCTGTGCAAGGCCGCCGGCTACCTGGAGGCCGCCCAGCAGGCGCTCACCGCGCCCGACGGCTGGAGCGGCTTCGTCGGCTACCTGGAGCGGCTGTGCGAGCTGCAGCTCGCCGACCGCAGCCTGTCCGACGTGCTCACCATGCACCTGACGGACTGCCCGCGGATGGCCGAGATCCGGGACCGCTGGTACGCGGCCCAGCAGGACCTCATCGAGCGGGCCCAGGCCGAGGGCTCGCTGCGCGCCGATCTGGTCCCCGAGGACGTGATCCTCATCCTGCTGGCCAACGCCGGCGTCGTGGACGCCACCGCGGACAGCGCCCCGGACGCCTGGCGCCGCTCGCTGGCGCTCATCCTGGAGGGCCTGCGCGCCGAGGGCGCCTCGGACCTGCCACCCTCGCCGTGCCAGGGCCGGCTCCTGGCCGCCTTCCGCGAGCCCCGCCCCGGCCGCCGCCCCCGCGCCCGCTGAGTCACGGCGTGCCGGCAGGC
Source organism: Pseudonocardiaceae bacterium (assembly GCA_036402215.1). Taxonomy (GTDB): domain Bacteria; phylum Actinomycetota; class Actinomycetes; order Mycobacteriales; family Pseudonocardiaceae; genus DASXTS01. The sequence continues at coordinate 4,140 of DASWTI010000430.1, read as the reverse complement.
GGGCAGGCCGCCCGGCTGTCAGTGGTCGCCGGTGGCGGGTGGGCGGCCGTCGGTGCGGGTCAGCACGTAGCGGACCCGGGTCACGTGCGGGTCGCCGGCCGGGTCGCGGGCGAGTTCCTCGCACACCTGGAGCAGCGTCCAGCCCTCCGAGGCGAGCCGGTCCAGCTCGCGCATGGCGTACTCCGCGGGGAAGCCCACCGGCGGGGTTCGTTCGGTCGGGTCCAGGCCGAGGTCGACGTCCACGGTGCCGCCGGCGGTGATCAGCACGGCGCGCCAGGAGCGGAACTCCTCGCCGTTGGCCCGGAACCAGTCGTGGAACGGGTCGGGCAGCGTGTGCGCGAGGTCCGGGTAGCGCCGGTCCACGTACTCCCGCACGAAGGCGTCCGCCGCGCCGGCCTCCACCTCGTGACGGTCGCGGCCGAAGGTCACGAAGTCCACCCGCACCTTGGAACGCAGCAGCCCGCCGGTGTCCCGCCGCACCTGGACGTCACGCTGCACCACGGCCGACTCCCGTAGCTCCCGCCGCCGCACCCGCCGGGCCTCGACGCGCGCCACGTACTCCGCCCACTCCGGCGCGGTGGCCTCGAAGTACTGCCGTGCCGGCGATTCCTCCAGGTAACGCGGTCCGTCCTCGCCCGGTACCCGCACCGCGCGGAACCGCACTCGCAGGAACGCGAGCGTCGCGTGCGCCATCCCCACCCCCTGCTCGTCCCCCCTCCACTAATACCGGTCACGCGCCGCGTTCTCACCGCGCGCGACGTGGTGGCCGGAGTTAGCGTGGACCGATGCTGCTACGTCGGGTCGCCAGGCCGCTGCTCGCCGGGATCTTCGTGTCGAGCGGGCTGGACACGCTGCTGAACCCGGGGCCGAAGGTCGACAAGGCGGCCCCGCTGCTGAAGAAGGCGGGCGAGGCCCTGCCGATCGAGGACCCGCCGCCGCCCGCGACGCTCGTGCAGCTGGACGCGGCGGTGAAGGTCGCCGCCGGCTCGCTGCTCGCCGCGGGGTACGCGCCGCGGCTGGCCTCGGCGGCGCTCGCCGCGAGCCTGGTGCCCACCACCGTCATCGCGCACCCGTTCTGGCAGGAGCACGACGACACGGCGCGCACCGCCCAGCGCGTGCACTTCTTCAAGAACCTCGCGATGCTCGGCGGCCTGCTGCTGGCCGCCGCCGACACCCAGGGCCGGCCGTCGCTCGGCTGGTGGGCGCGGCGCGCGGTGCGCCGGGCCAACTCGGCCGTGCTGGACGCCGCGCACACCGTGGGCGACACCGCCTCCGGCGTCGCCGACCGCGCCGAGAACGTGGCGCACCGGGCCACCGACATCGCTCACCGGGCCGGCGATCGGGCTACCGACGTGGCGCACCGGGCGGCGGACGTCACCGGGGACGCGGCGCACCGGGTGCGCGCCGCGGTGCGGTGAGCGCGGTGGCCGACCTCGACGCCGAGCACGCCCGGCCGGACGGCGCCACCGACACCGAGGTACGCACCGCGGGCCTGCTCACCGAGGCCCTGGAACGCATGGAGCGCGCCCGCGGCGCCCTGTACGAGTTCCACCAGCTGGTGGGCGGCGCCGACGAGCAGCTCGACGACGTGCTGGAGGGGCTGCGCGCGGCCGGGCACGACGACCTCGCCGACGAGCTCGAACAGGACCTGGTGGGGCGCAACGTGATCGCCGGCCGCTGGACGTTCCAGCTGGTCGAGGAGTTCGACGCCGACTACCACGCCCGCTGGCTGCACTGGGACCAGGTGGTGCGCGACCGCCTCACCGGCGGCCGCCGTCACGTGTTCGAGGCCGAGCTCAAGGCCCGCCGCCGCACCCCCGGGCGCCCCGGTCACGAGGCCACCCCGCGCTGACCCCGGCGCGAGCCCGGTAGGGAAGACTGCACGGCCGTGACCGATGCGCCCACCGTGTCTCCGCCGTCGCCGCCGCCGTCCGTGAACCGCCGGATCGCCGAGGAGCTCGGGGTGACCGAGCGCCAGGTGGCGGCCACCGTCGACCTGCTGGACAGCGGCTCGACCGTGCCGTTCATCGCCCGGTACCGCAAGGAGGTGACCGGCGGCATCGACGACGCGCAGCTGCGCACCCTGGAGGAGCGGCTGCGCTACCTGCGCGAGCTGGAGGAGCGCCGGGCCGCGATCCTGGAGTCCATCCGCTCGCAGGGCAAGCTCGACGAGGCCCTGGAGGCGCGGATCAACGCCGCCGACTCCAAGGCGCGCCTGGAGGACATCTACCTGCCGTTCAAGCCGAAGCGCCGCACCAAGGCGCAGATCGCCCGCGAGGCCGGCCTGGAGCCGCTCGCCGACGGCCTTCTAGGTGACCCGACCGTCGACCCGCGGGCCGCGGCCGCCGCGTTCGTCGACCCCGACAAGGGCGTGGCCGACGTGGCCGCGGCGCTCGACGGCGCGCGCGCCATCCTGGTGGAGCGCTTCGCCGAGGACGCCGACCTGATCGGCGAGCTGCGCGAGAAGCTGTGGGGCCAGGGCCGGCTGGTCGCCCAGGTGCGCGAGGGCAAGGAGGAGGCGGGCGCCAAGTTCGCCGACTACTTCGACTTCTCCGAGCCGTTCACCCGGCTCCCGTCGCACCGCATCCTCGCCATGTTCCGCGGCGAGAAGGAGGAGATCCTCCAGGTCACCGTCTCGCCGGAGGGCGACGACTACGAGGGCCGGGTGGCACACCGCTTCGGCATCACCGACCAGGGACGCCCGGCCGACCGCTGGCTGCGGGAGACCGTGTCCTGGGCCTGGCGCACGCGCATCCTGGTGCACCTCGGCATCGACGTCCGGACCCGGCTGCGGCAGGCCGCCGAGGACGAGGCGGTGCGCGTGTTCGCGGCGAACCTGCGCGACCTGCTGCTCGCCGCGCCGGCCGGCACCCGCGTCACCATGGGCCTCGACCCGGGCCTGCGCACCGGTGTCAAGGTGGCCGTGGTGGACGACACCGGCAAGGTCGTCGCCACCGAGACCATCTACCCGCACGAGCCGCGCCGGCAGTGGGACGCCGCGCTCGCCACGCTCGACCGGCTCGCCGAGCGGCACGGCGTGGAGCTCGTCGCGATCGGCAACGGCACCGCATCGCGGGAGACCGACCGGCTGGCCGCCGAGCTGGTGAAGCGCCGTCCCGGGCTCACCAAGATCGTGGTGTCCGAGGCCGGCGCCTCGGTGTACTCGGCGTCCGCGCTCGCCTCGGCCGAGCTGCCCGACCTGGACGTCTCGCTGCGCGGCGCGGTGTCCATCGCCCGGCGGCTGCAGGACCCGCTGGCCGAGCTGGTCAAGATCGACCCGAAGTCCATCGGCGTCGGTCAGTACCAGCACGACCTCGCCGAGACCAAGCTCTCACGCTCGCTGGACGCGGTCGTCGAGGACTGCGTGAACGCCGTCGGCGTGGACGTGAACACCGCGTCGGCGCCGCTGCTCACCCGGGTGTCCGGCATCGGCGAGACGCTCGCCGTCTCGATCGTCTCGCACCGCGACACGCACGGCCCGTTCCGCACCCGGCGGGCGCTCAAGGAGGTAGCCCGGCTCGGCCCCAAGGCGTTCGAGCAGTGCGCGGGCTTCCTGCGCATCCGTGGCGGCGACGACCCGCTGGACACCTCCGGCGTGCACCCCGAGGCCTACCCCGTGGTGCGGCGCATCCTGGCCACGACCGGTGGTGACCTGGGCTCGCTCATCGGCAACACCACGACGCTACGGCGGCTGCGCCCGGCGGACTTCACCGACGACACGTTCGGCGTGCCGACGGTCACGGACATCCTGTCCGAGCTGGAGAAGCCCGGCCGCGACCCGCGCCCGGCGTTCCGCACCGCCACCTTCGCCGAGGGCGTCGAGAAGGTCGCCGACCTGCGTCCCGGCATGATCCTGGAGGGCGTGGTCACCAACGTTGCGGCGTTCGGCGCGTTCGTCGACGTGGGCGTGCACCAGGACGGGCTGGTCCACGTGTCGGCCATGTCGCGCACCTTCGTCAAGGACCCGCGCGACGTGGTGAAGCCCGGCGACATCGTGCGGGTCAAGGTGCTCGACGTCGACGTGCCGCGCCAGCGCATCGGGCTCACCCTGCGGCTGGACGACGAGGCCGAGAGCCGCCCGCGCGGCACCGGCGGCCCACGGGAGGACAACGCGCCCCGTGGCGCCCGTGACAGCGCCCG
>DASWTI010000429.1:0-3300 GCA_036402215.1 Pseudonocardiaceae bacterium | reverse complement strand
GGTGTCGAGCAGCGGAACCCCGAGGGCCGGCGCCGCGCCGCGCAGCCAGGCGTCGAACTCCAGCATCTCGGCGACCCGCGCCTCGTCCCAGCCCCGCCAGGCCGGGCGGGCCAGCAGCCGCGCCCGCAGCTCGCCGGGATCGCAGGTGAGCGCCAGGTAGTGGATGTCGCCGATCAGGGCCCGCTCCGGGCAGGCCTCGAACTGGGCAGGGACCACGGTGCCGCACAGCAGCACCGGACGCCCGCTCTGATGGATCATCGCGACCATCCGCAGCCAGGTGCGGCGGAAGGCGCGGTAGTCGTCGGCCGGGTCCTGCAGGCCGGCCGTCCACAGCACGTCCTGCTCCAGCACGACCACGTGCTCGCCCAGCTCGGCGGCGAGCAGCCGGCACACGGTGGACTTGCCGGTGCCACTCGGGCCCGTCAGCGAGAACATCGGCAGCCGCCGGAACGGCTGCCGATGTCCGCAGCGGGCACACCGCAGCACCGAGCCCCCGACCACCGTGCCCTCGACCACCGGCGCGTCCCCGCGCTCACCGCAGGCCACGCAGATGAGCGGGTCCACGGGAGCGGCCGGACGGATGGGGACGCCGGTGCCGGGGTCGTGACCGGTGAGGTTGCTCAGCCGAAGAGCTCTTCCATGAAGCCCTTGCGGCGCTTGTGACCGCCGTGGCCGTAGGGCGGCGGCGAGTCCCGGTAGCCGCCGTGCCCGTACGGGGGCGGCGAGTCGCGGTAGCCGCCGTGCCCGTAGGCCGGCTGCCCGTACCCGGGCTGCGGCGCGGGGTACCCGGCCGGCGGCGGCGGGGCGTGCCCGGGCGCCACCGGAGGCGGGGCGTACTGCGGCGGCGTGCCGGGAGCGGCCGGGGCCGCGTAGTGGCTCTTCTCGGCGTTGGCGATCTGCTCGAGCTCACCGCGGTCGAGGAAGATCCCCCGACAGCCCTGGCACTGCTCGATGTGGATGCCGCGCCGATCGACGGTCTGCATGACGTTCTGACACTTGGGACAGATCACCCTGCCGAGGATACTGCGGCGGCGCGCTCAGACCCCGGCGAGCCGGGCCCGCACGGCGCGTTCCACCAGGATCGGCACGAACACCCGCACCCGGGCGCCGGCGAACCGGCCGGCCTCGTCGTGCACGTGACGGCGCACGGTGTCGGCGTCGAGGGCCACGTACTCGCCGACGAGGCGCTCCTGGAGCCGGTCGAGCTGGACGTCCACCTGGTCGGTGGCGGTCGGCCTGGTCATGGGGGTCGACCCCTCTCCTCGGCTGCGGCGGGCGACTCCAGGATCGGCTCGATCACCCGTGTCCGGCCACCGGATCCGATGACATCACAGTGAACAGCGGGTGAACGGGGACGCTGCGTCACATGGCCGGTACGCGGCGGTGATGGGTGGCGCAGCCCACGGTGCGAGGCCGCCCACCGTGACGGATCGTGGCCGTTCCCGGCGGTAAGCTCCTCGATCGGCCCACGCGTCGCCCACCCACGGTGACCGCGCGGCCGCTCGTGGCGTCGCACCGGACGCCCGCGCGCCCGAGCCGGCGCGCACCGACGGCGCCCAACGGCGCCCCGAGCAACACGGCGCCCCAACGGCGCCCCGAGCAAGACGGCGCCGAACGGCGCCCCGGACAGCACGGCGTCCCGGCGGACGCCGGCGAGAGGGCCGTGCCACGCGGGCACGGCGCCGAGAGAGGCACCGGTTCCCGTATGACCGCCGTTCTGCAGCCCACCACGACCGTGCGCCCGATCCCGGGGCGGGGGCGGCGCGACGCCGTCTACGCCGCCGGACCGGCCGCCGCACCGCGCACGCTGCTGGACGTGTTCGAGACGACGGTCCGCCGGTTCCCCGCGGCCGCCGCGGTGGACGACGGCCGCGGCACGCTGAGCTACCGCGCGCTGGCCGCGGAGGTGGCGTCCGTCGCCCGCGTGCTGCGCGCCGCCGGCATCGGCCGCGGTGACCGGGTCGGCGTGCGGGTGCCGTCCGGCAGCGCCGAGCTGTACGTGGCGATCCTGGGCGTGCTGACGGCCGGCGCGGCCTACGTGCCGGTGGACGCGGAGGACCCGGACGAGCGCGCCGAGCTGGTGTTCACCGAGGCCGCCGTGCGCGCCGTGCTGCACGCCGGCCGCCGCGTGGAGCACCGCGACGTGCCGGAGGACGGGACCGGCGGCGCGCCGGACGACGGAGCGGGCGCGGGCGCCGGGAACCGCCGGGACGACGGGACCCGCGACCTGGACGACGGGCGGCCGGCGCCGGAGGACGACGCGTGGGTGATCTTCACCTCGGGCTCCACCGGGCGGCCGAAGGGCGTGGCCGTGAGCCACCGCGCCGCCGCCGCGTTCGTGGACGCCGAGGCGCGGCTGTTCCTGGCCGACGAGCCGCTGGGGCCGGGCGACCGCGTGCTCGCCGGGCTCTCGGTGGCGTTCGACGCCTCGTGCGAGGAGATGTGGCTGGCCTGGCGGCACGGCGCGTGCCTGGTGGCGGCGCCGCGCTCCCTGGTGCGCACCGGGATGGACCTGGCGCCCTGGCTGGTCGAGCAGCGGGTGACCGTGGTGTCCACCGTGCCGACGCTCGCGGCGTTGTGGCCGGTGGCGGCGCTGGACGAGGTGCGGCTGCTCATCCTGGGCGGCGAGGCGTGCCCGCCGGAGCTCGCCGAGCGGCTGGCCGTGGAGGGCCGCGAGGTCTGGAACACCTACGGCCCCACCGAGGCCACCGTGGTGGCCTGCGCCGCGCCCCTCACCGGCGAGGGCCCGGTCCGGATCGGGCTGCCGCTGGACGGCTGGGAGCTGGCCGTGGTGGACCGGGCCGGCGACCTGGTCCCGTTCGGCGGCAGCGGCGAGCTGGTGATCGGCGGCGTCGGCCTGGCCCGCTACCTGGACGCCGCGAAGGACGCGGAGAAGTTCGCCCCGCTGCCGGCCCTCGGCTGGGACCGGGCCTACCGCTCCGGCGACCTGGTGCGCGCCGAGCCGGCCGGGCTGGTGTTCCTCGGGCGCGCCGACGAGCAGGTGAAGCTCGGCGGGCGGCGGATCGAGCTGGGCGAGGTGGACGCGGCGCTCGCCGCGCTGCCCGGGGTGGCCGGCGCGGCCGCCGCGGTGCGCACCAGCAAGGGCGGCCACCAGGTGCTGGTGGGCTACGTGGTGCCGGACGGCGTGTTCGACCCGGCGGCGGCCACCACGCTGCTGCGGGCCGCGCTGCCGGCCGCCATGGTGCCGTTGCTCGCGGTGGTGGACACCCTGCCGACCCGGCCGTCGGGCAAGGTCGACCGGGCCGCGCTCCCCTGGCCGCTCGCCGGCGGCGGGCCGGA
>DASWTI010000428.1:0-5406 GCA_036402215.1 Pseudonocardiaceae bacterium | reverse complement strand
CCGGCGGGCTGCACGGCGGGCCGGCCGAGCGGCCCGCCTGGGCGGCGCCGGTGACCCGGGTGTGCGAGCCGCTCGGCGGCTTCTACGCCTGGGCGGACCTGCTCGCCGCACGCGGCCTGCCGTCGCCGCCGTCCACCGGCCTGATGGTCGGCGGCCGCCGCGGCTACCGTGCCCACCTGCTGCCCGGCACCGGCGACCGGGTCACGGCCGCCGCCGGGGTGGTCGAGGCCGTGCGGGCCGCCACCGGCGACGGCGCCGACGGCGCCGCGGTCGCCATGTACCTGGACGACACCGACGTCGCCGCCTTCCGCGCCGCCGGGGTGACCGCGCCGCCGGTGCTGCTCACCCTGGACGCCGAGCTGCCGCTGCCCGCCGACGGCTGGGACGGCTACCTCGCCGGGTTGTCCCGCGGCCGGCGGCACGCCGTGCGCACGGACGCCCGGAGGTTCGCGGAGTCCGGGCTCACCGTGGAGCACCGGCCGGCCACCGAGTGCGCCACCGAGGTCGGACGCCTGATGGCCGCCACCGAGGCCCGCTACGGCCACTACGCCGACCCCGTGGGACTGGCCGCCGCGTTCGCCCGCCAGGCCGCCGCCATGGCCGACGTCGCCACCGTCCTGCTGTGCCGCGACGAGGACGGCGTGGCCACCGGGTTCTGCCTGTACTACGTGTGGGGTGACTCCCTGTTCGTCCGCGCCGCCGGCTTCGACTACACGGCGGGCCGCGGCGTGGGGGAGTACTTCGAGCTGGTGTTCCGCCGGCCGATCCTGGACGCGCACGAGCGGGGCCTGCGCCGCGTGCACCTGGGCATCGAGGCCGCCGGCGCCAAGGCCCTGCGCGGCGCCCGGCTGCACGGCCTCTGGATGCTGGACCTGGCCGCGCACAGCGCCCTCCACGGCCACGACCACGCCGTCGCCACCACCAACTCCACGGTCGTCGCCGACCTGGTGGCCACGTCCCCCGCCATCGGCCGCGCCCTCGGTCCCGACGTGGCCCCCCTGCTCCCCGGAGGGGCGGAAGCCTGGTGACCACGCGCACCCCCCGCTCCGCCGTTCCCCGGGCCACCACGCCCGCTCCGGCCACCACCCCTCCGGCCACCACGCCCCCTCCCACCACCGCGCACGCCCCCGCCGACCTCACCGTCCCCACTGCCCCCACTGCCCCCACCGCTCACGCCGGTCCCGCCGTCGCCGACGCCGATGACGCGGCGCCGTGGCGGGCGTTCGGACGGTTCTGGTGGCTGCAGGTGGTGGCCCAGCTCTGTTCGCGCAGCGCCCAGTTCGTCTTCCCGCTGATCGCCGTCACCAGCTTCGGGGCGGGCGCGGCCGCGGTCGGCGTGGTCAACGCGCTGCAGTTCCTGCCGGTGTTCGCCGTGTCCCTGGCGCTCGGCGGCATGATCGACCACTGGGATCGCAAGCGCGCCTTCGTGGTGGCCTACCTGATCAACGTCGCCGCGTTCGCCGCCGTGCCCGCCGCCGCGTTCGCCGGCCTGGATCCGGTGCTCGTCCTGGTGGCCGCCTGCGCCGTCGTCGGCACCTCGATCGCGTTCACCGACCTGTGCGCGCAGACCATGCCACCCGACCTGGTGCCGGGCCGCCTGCTGGTGCGCGCCAACAGCCGCATGGAGGTGGTCTACAACGCCGGCCAGATCGCCGCGCCCGGGTTCGCCGGCCTGGCCGTGCAGCTCCTCGGCGGCTCGTCCACGCTCGTGCTGATGGCCGTGCTGTCCGCCGGCTCCGCGGTGCTCGCGAGCCGCCTGCTCCTGGCCCGCCGCACCGTCGCCGCCGACACCCCGCCGCTGCGCGCCCGCCTCACCGGCGCGGTCGACGGCGTGCGCATCCTGCTGGGGCACCGCGTGCTGCGGGTGCTCACCGCGCAGGCCGCCATGTTCAACCTCCTGGAGCAGGCCGTGCTCACCCTGTACCTCGTGTACGCGGTGCGCACCTGGGGTTTCTCGCCGGGCCTGGTCGGCGTCACGATCACCGTGGGCGGCGTCGGCACGGTGCTCGCCTCGCTGGCGTTCGGCGTGTTCGGCGACCGGGTGCGCCCGGTGTGGGCGCTCGTCGGCGGCATGGGTGTCGCCTCGCTGACCCCCGCGCTCATCCCGCTGGCCACCGGTCCGGCGGCGGTGCGCGCCGTGTGGGGCGCCGCGGCGTTCTTCCTGTTCGGCCTCGGGATGACCGCGTACAACATCTTCGCCGTCTCGCTGCGTCAACGCCTCGCCCCACCGGGCTCCCTCGGCCGGGTGTCGGCGGGCTACCGCCTGCTGGCGTTCGGGCCGATCGCCTTCGGCGCCGTGCTCGGCGGCGCGGCCGGTGAGTGGCTGGGGCTGCTGCCCGCGCTGTGGATCACGGTGGCCGCGCTGGCCGTCTGCTGGGCGGTCTTCGCCCACCGCGCCCTCCGGGTGGCGGACCGCATCGAGGCCGAGTGGGCCACCACCCGCTGACCCCGCTGCCCGGCCGCCCGGGAGCACCCGGTCACGGCACGCCCGCCGCACTTCCCAGCCCGTCCGGGTCCCCGCAGGGTGGACACCCGATGAGGCGACCGCAATCATCGGCGAGCGCCACCCGAAGCACCGGCACCTTCCGCATCCAGGCACCTTCCGCACCCAGCACCACCAGCACCACCAGCACCACCAGCACCACCAGCACCTTCCGCACCACCCGCACCTTCCACTCCACCAGCACCACCCGCTCCTTCCGCAGTAGCAGCACCACCGGCACCTTCTGCACCACCGCGCCGCCGAGATGACTGGGGACGACACCGCATGACCATCACCGACCTCGCCGAGCTGGACCTGGCGGGCATCGACCTCACCGACCCCCGCACCCACCTGGAGCGCGACCTGGCGCCCGTGTGGCGGGAGTACCGGCGGCGGGCTCCCGTGTTCCGCCACCCGGCGGCCGAGGGCCGGGCGGGCTTCTGGGTGGTGAGCCGGCACCGCGACCAGTCGACCGTCTACCGCGACCACCGCCGCTTCGGCATCGAGCGCGGCAACATGCTGTCCACGCTGCTCGGCGGCGGCGACTCCGCGGGCGGCCGCATGGTCTCGGTCGCCGACGGGCCACGGCACCGTGACCTGCGCGGCGTCATCCTGCGGGCCTTCTCGCCGAGGGCGCTGGAGTTCTTCGCCCAGCGGGTGCGTGACTACACGCACGGCCTGCTCGACGACTATGCCGCCGCGGGCGGCGGGGACTTCGCCGCCGAGGTCGCCGCCAAGGTGCCGATCACCACCATCTGCGACCTGCTCGGCGTGCCGGAGTCCGACCGCGCGCAGCTGCTGGAGCTCAACACCCGCGCGATGAGCTCCGACGACCCCTCGCACACCGAGCTGGACGCCCGGATGGCGCGCAGCGAGATCATCATGTACTTCACCGATCTGGTGCGCGCCCGCACCAAGGACCCCGGCGACGACGTGGTGAGCCTGCTCGCCAGCACCGAGATCGACGGCAGGCTGCTGCCGGCGCACGACGTGGTGCTCAACTGCTACGGCCTGCTGGTCGCGGGGGAGGAGACCAGCCGTTACTCCATGACCAGCGCCGTGCACGCGCTCGCCACGTGGCCCGGCGAGTGGCAGCGGCTGCGCTCCGGCGCCGTCGACGTCGGCGCCGCCACCGACGAGATGATCCGCTGGGCCACGCCGGTCATGCACGTCGGCCGCACGGTCCTGGAGGACGCCGAGATCGCGGGCACACCGGTGGCCGAGGGCGACATCGTCACGCTGTGGACGTCCTCGGCGAACCGCGACGAGGAGGTGTTCGAGGACCCCGACCGGCTCGACCTCGGCCGCACGCCCAACCGGCACCTTGCGTTCGGCTTCGGGCCGCACTACTGCCTCGGCGTGTTCCTGGCCAGGGCCGAGATCGGCGCCGTGCTGGAGGGCCTGCGCGACCGCGTCACCACGGTGGATCTCGACGGCCCCGTGCAGCGGGTGTTCTCCAACGTGCTCAACGGCTACAGCCGCCTGCCGATCACCCTCACGCCTGCCTGACCACGGGCATCACCCGGCCACGCGGCGGCCAGGACCGACGTGACCGCCGGCCGTCCGGCACCCGGCACCCCGGGCCGGCAGCCGGCGCCTCCTCGGGCCGCGGCCCGGCGGGTCGGGTTCCGGCCCGGCCGATCAGGCCGCGGCGCGGCGGGCGTCGACCAGCAGGCGGCCGGCCTCGGTGAGCCGTGCCGGTACGAGCGCACCGACCGCGCCTATGCCCGCCGGCCGCACCAGGTCCAGCTCGACCAGCGTGCGGGTCGCCTGCTGGTCGCACCATCGGCCGTCCACGGTCAGGGCCGGACATCGGCCGAGCGTGATCCGGGCGCGCCCCTGGGCGACCGCCGCCAGCATGGCGTGGTGTCGCGCCGTCAGCTCGGAGTGAGAGACCATCTCCATCACCACCTCAAGCAGGTGATCAGCGTCACTCCGACCCCGTCACCCAGGCGTCGCGCCCCCGTCAGCCGGGCCGCCGGCTCCGTCAGCCGGGCCGCCGGCTCCGTTCCCGGATCGCCCGGATCCGCGCCTCGTCCGCCCCGCGGTCGCCGTGACCACGAACGCCGGCGCCCACCAGTAGCCCACCAGCGGCTCCACCCGCACGTTCCGCCAGCCCGCCGCGGCGAGCCGCGATGCCCAGGCCGACGCCGGCTCCTCCCAGGTGCTGCGCACCCGGCCCGGCTCCACCTGACCGACCAGGACCGGCATCAGGAAGCCGTCCGGCACCAGGTCGCCCTCGTACTCGGCGACGCCCAGCTCGTAGCGCGCCGCCAGGTACCGCAGGTGCTCCGGCCCGCCGTCCGCCTCCGCCAGGAACGCCGGCACGTCGAAGTCCGCCACCAGCAGCGCGTCCGCCACGTCCCGCAGCCCGCGCAACACCTCGGAGCGCCGCGCCGGCTCCAGCGCGTGCAGCGCGAACGTGGACTGCACCAGGTCCCACCGCCCGCCGCCGTCGGCCAGCAGTTCCTGCACCGTCGTCCCGTGCGCCCGCACGTCCAGGCCCAGCTCGTCCGCTGTCGTGCACGCCGCGCGCAGCAGCGCCGCCGACGGCTCCACCAGGTCCAGCGCCGGCGCCCCCGTGCCCAGTGCGGCGGCCGCCGGCAGCACCGCCCGCCCGTCGCCGCAGCCCACGTCCAGCACCGTCACCACCCGGAACTCCCGGTAGGCCGCCGTCAGCCGGGGGACCAGCACCGTGTACAGCGCCCGGTTGCCGCCGCCCCCGATGAACTCCTGGAACGCCGCCGGGTCGTCGTACACGCGCCCGTCGTGCCGCGCGTCCAGGTACCGGGCCAGCGCCGCCCGCAGCCGCCCGCCACCGGCCCGGCCGGCCACCTCCCGCGCCTCGCCCGGCCGTCCCGCCGCCAGCAGCCGCAACGCCTCCACGACGTTCTCGTCCACGCCATCACCCATGCCGGGATCGT
>DASWTI010000427.1:0-5403 GCA_036402215.1 Pseudonocardiaceae bacterium | reverse complement strand
GCATCATCGCGCGCCGTACACTTGGCACTCGGTACGCAGGAGTGCCAAGGAGGTGACCCCGCCGTGCTGGACGACCGCAAGCTCGAGGTGCTGCGGGCCATCGTCGAGGACTTCGTACGCACCAACGAGCCCGTCGGCAGCAAGCACATCGTCGAGCGGCACAACCTCGGCGTCAGCCCCGCGACCGTCCGCAACGACATGTCGGCGCTGGAGGACGAGGGCTACATCGCCCAGCCGCACACCAGCGCGGGCCGCGTGCCGACGGACAAGGGCTACCGGCTGTTCGTCGACCGGCTGGCGCAGGTCAAGCCGCTGTCCGCCGCCGAGCGCAAGGCCGTCCAGACCTTCCTCGAGGGCGCGCTCGACCTGGACGACGTGCTGGAGCGGCGCACCCGTGTCGGTCTGGTGCCGGCCGAGCGCGCCGCCGCCGAGCCCGCCGCGGCCGAGGTGGTGGCCCGCTCCCTGGCCGGCGTCCACCCCTGAGACACCCACCGCCGAGAGCGCACCCCGTCCCGGGGCACACCCGCCCCAGGGCGCACCCGTCCACCCGCGACCCCACGGACGTCCGGAGTGATCAGAACCGGGCCGGTCGTACGCCGCGGGGTGGACCCGTGACCCGCCAGGAGGGTGACGCCCGGCCGGGCCGCCGCCCCTAGCGTGAAGACGTGCTGGAGATCGACCACGTCAGCAAGCGCTACGGCGACGTCGTGGCCCTGCGGGACATGACCTTCGCCGTGCGGCCGGGCGAGCTGTTCGGCTTCGTCGGCAGCAACGGCGCCGGCAAGACCACCACGATGCGCATCGCGCTCGGCGTGCTCGCCGCCGACGCCGGCCAGGTTCGCTGGCAGGGCGCCCCGGTCACCCTGGAGACCCGCCGCCGCATCGGCTACATGCCCGAGGAGCGCGGGCTGTACCCGAAGATGAAGGTCGGCGAGCAGCTGTCCTACTTCGGCGAGCTGCACGGCATGTCGCGCGCCGACGCCGCCGCCGCGGCCGCCGAGTGGATCGAGCGCCTGGGCCTCGGCGAGCGCCGCGCCGACGCCGTGCAGAAGCTGAGCCTGGGCAACCAGCAGCGCGTGCAGCTCGCCGCCGCGCTGCTGCACGAGCCCGAGGTGCTGGTGCTGGACGAGCCGTTCTCCGGGCTGGACCCGGTGGCCGTCGACCTGATGAGCGAGGTGCTGCGGGAGAAGTGCGCCGCGGGCGTGCCGGTGGTGTTCTCCAGCCACCAGCTCGACCTGGTGCAGCGCATCTGCGACCGGGTGGGCATCGTGCGCAGCGGCGAGATGGTCGCGGTGGGCAGCGTCGACGAGCTGCGCTCCGGCGCCCCCGCGCAGCTCGCCGTGCACGCCCCGGACGCCGGCATCGGCTGGGCGGACGCCCTGCCCGGGGTGCGCTGCGCCGAGTACCACGGCGGCCGCACCGTGCTGGAGCTCGCGCCGGGCACCGACGAGCAGCCGGTCCTGCTGGCCGCGCTGGCCACCGGACCGGTGCGCGAGTTCACGCGGCGGCGGCCGACCCTGACCGAGCTCTTCCGTGAGGTGGTGCAGTCGTGAGCGAGCGGGACTTCCGGCCGTCACGGGCGGTGTGGCTGGTGGCCCGCCGCGAGTTCGTGCAGCGGGTGCGCACCCGGGCGTTCGTGGTGGGCACGCTGGCCGTGCTCGCCGTCATCGCCGCCTACGTGCTGTTCATCCGGTTCATCGCGAACGAGCAGGGCACCGACACGCTGGCCACCACGCCGGACATGGTGGCCGTCGCCGAGGCGGTGCGGGCGAGCGCGGACGCGCTGGACCAGGACACCGTGGAGCTCCGCACCGTGCCGGACGCCGCGGCCGGCGAGGCGCTGGTCCGCGACGGCGACGCCGACGTGCTGCTCACCGTGCGGGACGGCGCGCCGGCGCTCGTCGGCAAGGACGACGTGCAGGAGCAGCTGCGCGCCCTGGTGGACAGCGTGCTGCAGCAGCAGGCGCTCGACCAGCGGCTGGCCAGGGCCGGCGAGGACCCGGCCGAGGTGCGCGCCGAGGTCGCGGACACCCGTGCCGCCGTGACGACGCTGGAGCAGCGCGACCCGCGGCGCACGCAGCGGCTGGTGCTGGGCCTGGCGATCGCCGCGCTGCTGTACGGCTCGCTGGTGTTCGTCGGCCAGGTGGTCGCGCAGGGCGTGGTCGAGGAGAAGTCCAGCCGGGTCGTGGAGCTGCTGCTGTCCACGGTGCGGCCGTGGCAGTTGTTGCTGGGCAAGGTGATCGGGCTCGGCGCGGTGGGGCTGCTGCAGATGCTGATCCTGGCCGGGGTGGGGCTCGGGGTGGCCGGCGGCTTCGGCCTGCTGGACGTCGGCGGGCTGGCCGCCGGCGCGCTCGCCATGGGTCTGCTCTGGTACCTGCTGGGCGTGCTGCTCTACGCCGTGGTGTACGCCGCGGCCGGCTCGCTGGTCTCGCGGCAGGAGGAGATCCAGTCGGTGCTCACGCCGCTCACCATGAGCATCGTGATCGCGTTCGTGGTGAGCGTGAACCTGCTGATCTCCGACCCGGAGAGCCGGCTGGTGTCGACGCTGTCGCTGCTGCCCCCGTTCGCCCCGATCCTGATGCCGGCGCGGTTCGCCCTCGGGGTGGCGCCGGCCTGGGAGGTCGGCCTGGCGATCGGGCTGGCGCTGCTGGCGATCGCGGTGCTGACCTGGCTGGCCGGCCGGATCTACTCGACGGCGGTGCTGCGCACCGGGGCCAGGGTCGGGCTGCGGGACGCGCTGCGGCGGACCTGACGGTCAGCGGAACGCCGCGGCGTCCCCCGCGCCCTCCCGGACGACCTCCGGGTGGCCCTCGGAGAAGTCGACGACCGTGGTCGGCTCCAGGCCGCAGTCGCCGGAGTCGAGCACCGCGTCCACCTGGTGGTCCAGCGTCTCCTTGATCTCCCAGCCGACGGTCATCGGCTCGTCCTGCCCGGGCAGCAGCAGCGTGCTGGACAGCAGCGGCTCGCCGAGCTCGTCGAGCAGCGCCCGCGCCGTGGCGTGGTCCGGGATCCGCACGCCGACGGTGCGCTTGCGCGGGTGCAGCAGCCGGCGCGGCACCTCCCGGGTGGCCGGCAGGATGAACGTGTACGGCCCCGGGGTGTGCGCCCGGACCATCCGGAACACCGCGTTGTCGATCTGCACGAGCTGCCCGAGCTGGGTGAAGTCGCGGCAGACCAGCGTGTACTGGTGGCGCTCGTCGAGCCGGCGGAGGTTCCGGATCCGGTCGCGGCCCTCGCGGTTTCCCGGCGCGCAGCCGAGCGCGAAGCAGCTGTCCGTCGGGTACACGATCAGCCCGCCGCCGCGCACCACGTCGGCCGCCTGCCGGATCACCCTCGGCTGCGGGTTGCTCGGGTGGACGTCGAAGTAGCGCGCCATGGCGGGAACCCTGTCACACACCGCGTCGGCGTCCGGCGCCGCGGCGGGGCGGCGGGTGACGTCCGGGTGACGGTGCGCAGAGGACCGTTGACCCGATGTGGCGAGCCGCACGAGGCGGACCGTGCCGTACGTGCTGCGCACGGTAGCCCGAGAGGACTAGCGTGAGCCTGGAGAACCAGTGCCCCGTCGGGGCGAGCCCGCCCGGCGACCGCCGGCGCCGAGGCAGCTCCGCCCGAGCGTGAGAGGTACATCCCGGATGCCCGATGCGACCGCCACCGCCGACGCTCCCCGGCAGCACACCGAGCCGGACAGCGTCACCCTGAGTTACGACGGCACCGAGCTGGAGATGCCGGTCACGCACGCCAGCGAGGGATCCGGGGGCATCAACGCCGGGAAGCTGCTGGCGACCACTGGGATGGTCACGCTGGACCCCGGGTTCGTGAACACCGCGGCCTGCTCGTCGGAGATCACCTACATCGACGGCGACGCCGGAATCCTGCGCTACCGCGGCTATCCGATCGACCAGCTCGCCGAGCGCTCGACGTTCATCGAGGTCAGCTTCCTGCTCATCTACGGCCACCTGCCGAGCACCGCGGAGCTCGCCGACTTCACCGACAAGATCCAGCGGCACACCCTGCTGCACGAGGATCTCAAGCGGTTCTTCGACGGCTTCCCGCGCGACGCGCACCCGATGCCGGTGCTGTCCTCCGCGGTCTCCGCGCTGTCCACCTTCTACCAGGACAGCCTGAACCCGTTCGACGACAACCAGGTGGAGATCTCCACCATCCGGCTGCTCGCCAAGCTGCCGACGATCGCCGCGTACGCCTACAAGAAGTCGGTGGGCCAGCCGTTCCTCTACCCGGACAACTCGCTCGGGCTGGTGGACAACTTCCTGCGCATGACGTTCGGGCTGCCGGCCGAGCCGTACGAGGTGGACGAGGCGCAGGCGCGCGCGCTGGACATGCTGTTCGTGCTGCACGCCGACCACGAGCAGAACTGCTCGACGTCCACCGTGCGCCTGGTGGGCTCCTCGGAGGCCAACCTGTTCGCCTCGGTGTCGGCCGGCATCAACGCGCTGTTCGGCCCGCTGCACGGTGGCGCCAACCAGTCCGTGCTGGAGATGCTGGAGCGCATCCGCAACGACGGCGGCGACGTCGCGGCGTTCGTCGACAAGGTCAAGAACAAGGAGCGCGGCGTCAAGCTCATGGGCTTCGGCCACCGCGTCTACAAGAACTACGACCCGCGGGCGGCGATCGTGAAGAAGACCGCCGACGAGGTGCTCGACCGGCTCGGCGGCGACGACCAGTTGCTGGAGATCGCCAAGGGCCTGGAGGCGCGGGCGCTCTCCGACGACTACTTCATCGAGCGCAAGCTCTACCCGAACGTCGACTTCTACACCGGCCTGATCTATCGCGCCATGGGCTTCCCGACGCGCATGTTCACCGTGCTGTTCGCGATGGGCCGGCTGCCCGGCTGGATCGCGCACTGGCGGGAGATGATGAAGGACCCGGCCACGAAGATCGGCCGCCCGCGCCAGGTGTACACCGGCCCGGTCGAGCGCGACTACGTGCCGGTCGACCAGCGCTGACGCCTCGTCCTCGGGTCGCCCGACCCCGCTCCTCCGCGCCCTGGCCCGCCCACATCCCGTTTGGGGCAACTGGTCCATTTGGCACGCCCCGGCGGGGCACCTGGTCCAGCTGCACGGACGGCGGGGCGGGCCTAGGGTGGCCGGATGGGCGCGACGGCGGTGGTCTGGCTCCGGCGTGACCTGCGCGTCGCCGACCAGCCGACGTTCCTCGCCGCGGCCGACGTGGCCGACCGGGCGCTCGCGCTGTTCGTGCTGGACGAGGCGCTGCTCGGCCCCGCGGGTGCACCGCGCCGGGCGTTCCTGTTCGGCTGCCTGCGGGAGCTGGACTCCGCGCTCGGCGGGCGGCTGCTGGTGGTGCGGGGCGCGCCGGCCGAGGTGGTCCCGCGGGTGGCCCGTGCGGTGGCGGCCGGCAGCGTGCACGTCGCGGCGGACTTCGGCC
>DASWTI010000426.1:0-8897 GCA_036402215.1 Pseudonocardiaceae bacterium | reverse complement strand
CGCGCCGGCGGCTGGACGACGGTGCTCGTCGACCTGTCGGTTCCCGTGGCGCCCGCGGCAGGGCGCTGGGTGCGCGGCGACGTCCGCTCCGCCGCCGACGCGGCCGCCGCCTTCCGCCTCGCCACCGGCCTCGGCCCCGTCCGCGGCCTGGTCAACGCCGCCGGCGTCCGCGTCTACCGCGCGTTCGCCGACCTCGACGAGAACCTGCTGCGCCACCACCTGGACGTCAACCTGATCGGCCCGGCCCTCTGGATGTCCGCCGGAGCCGCCGCCATGACCGACGGCGGCGCCATCGTCAACATCACCTCCGTCATGGCCCACGGCGCCGTGCCGCGGAACTCCGCCTACTGCGCCTCCAAGACCGGCCTGCTGGGCCTCAGCCGCGCCGCCGCCCTCGACCTCGCCCCGCGCATCCGCGTCAACTGCCTCGCCCCCGGCCCGACCGACACCCCCATGCTGAGCGCCGGCACCGCGGTGCCGCCCGGCCTGCTCGACGCCATCCCGATGCACCGCCTCGGCACCCCCGACGACATCGCCGCCGCCGTGGCGTTCCTGCTCTCCCCGGACGCCGCCTGGATCACCGCCGCCACCCTCCCGGTGACCGGCGGCTACGGCCCCTGACCGGCGGCCTCGCCGGCCGGCGTCACTCGCAGGGGTCCAGCGAGTACGGGTCCGGCTTGTAGTGCGCCGCCGTCAGGCGGGTGCCGAAGTTGGCCCGGAACGCCTCGTCCCAGCGGCCGTCCACGATGAACTTGCGGAGCAGGTCGGTGAACCGCCGGCACAGCTCGACGTCGCCCTTGGGCAGGCCGATGCCGTAGCGCTCGTCGGAACCGAAGGTCAGCCCGTCGACGACGGCCAGCGCCGGGTTGCGCTGGGCGAAACCGTGCAGGATGAGCTGATCGGTGGACACCGCGTCCACCTGGCCGGCGAGCAGTCGCTCCACGCACTGCATGGTGCCGATGTCGCTGGTCACGGCCACCGAGCCCTGGTCCAGCTGCTCCAGGGATGTGCTGCCGTTCTGCGTGCACACCGCCTTGCCGGACAGGTCGGCCAGGGTACGGATCCGGGTGTCACCGGCCCGGACCAGCACGCCCTGCTCGGTGATCAGGTACGGCCCGGCGAAGCCCACCTTCTCCCGCCGCCGGTCGGTGATCGAGTAGACGTCCACCACGATCGGGGTCTCCCCGGAGACGATCTTGTCGTCCCTGGCGCCGATGGTCACCGGCACCAGCACCGGCGTGAACGGCGGGTCGCTGTTGCGGCCGAGCCACTGCGCCAGCTCGATGTCGAAGCCGGACTGCACCCCGGTGGCCGGGTCGATCAGCCCGAAACCGGGCAGATCGATGCCGACACCGATGTTGCGCACCGAAGGAGCGGCCGGCGTGGTCGGCGCCGGCCCCCCACCACTCAGCCCGCACCCGGCCACCAGCAACCCGGTCAGCAGCAGCGCGACACGCCTCATTCGCAGTCGTCCAGTTCTTCCGGTTCAGGTCGGTAGTGCGACGGCTGCAGCCCCTCGGCGGCGAGGTTCGACTCGAAGAACTGGTTCCAGGCGCCGCTGGTGATGAACTCCCGCAGTTTCTCGGTGAGTTTCTCGCACAACTCGGTGGAGCCGTTCGGCAGCCCGATCCCGAGGTTCTCCTTGGAGCCGAACGTCAGTCCCTCCACGACATCCAGTTCGGCCGGCCGGTTCACGGCGTAGCCGTACAACGCCAGTTGGTCACCCACCACCGCGACGACCTCGCCGTTCACCAGCTTTCCCGCGCATTCCAGACCACCGGCGGCCGGAATGATGCTCGCCCGGTTGCCCAGCACCTTGCTCAGCTCGTCGACGGACGTGCTCGTCGCCGAGGCACAGACCGGCTGTCCGGCCAGGTCGTCGATCCGCCGGATCGCAGTGTTCCCGGTGCGCACCAGGACACCCTGCCGGGTGATGAGGTACGGCCCGGCGAAATCGACCTCGGCCCGGCGGGCATCGGTGATCGAGAACGTGTTGATCACCAGTTGCAGTCGGCCGTCCTTCAGTCCCGGAATCCGTTCGTCCACCGCGGTGTCGATCAGGTTCACCGTGAACTGCGGCGACATGTGCTGCCCGAGCCAGCGGGCCAGGTCGATGTCGAAGCCGGAGTGCACGCTGGTCGCCTCATCGTTGAAGCCGAACCCTGGGTGGTCACTGGACACCCCGACGGCAACCACCGGCGGCAACAGGGGCGGGGGCGGCAGGGTCCCGCCGTCACAGGCTACGAGCGTGGCCAGGCACAGGGTCGTCAGAGCCACGACGGGACGCGTCATGCGGGACCTCCGGGGGCGAGGTGGCGCTCAGTTGAACAACGTCGCTTCGCGTACGCCGAGGGACACCACACAGGTGGGGTCCGGCATACGCACAGTGACGAGCAGCAGCGCCTCATCCTGGATACCGTCGAGTTCCACTCGCAGCTCGCGGCCGGGTCGCAGGTTCGTCCGCGGCTCCCTGTTCACGCCGTCCAGCCGTGGGATCACGTCCAGCCGGGCCGATCCCACGCAGTCGCCGACCGGCCGGTCGTTGACCAGCGTCGGAGTGATCGCGAGATGGTCGCGACCAGGCGGGTTCCCCGGTATTCGAATGGTCACGACCTGGCCGGGCTCGACGTTGACGTGGCCCTCGAACACCAGCTTGTTCGTGATCGGCAGGTCCGGCTTTCGGACGAACTGGAAGTAGTTCAGGCCGAGGCCGGTACCCAGCAGCAGGATCGACGCGATCGCCACCGATCGCACCAGCCAGCGGCGGGGCGGCGGGCGTTCCGTACCCACGTCGTCCTGAACCGGGGAGCCACGGCGCAGCGCCAGCACGGACACCACGAGCGCCGCCAGCCCGACGCCGAACGACAGCGGCCCGGCGATGTGGTCGCCTTTCTCGCCGAGGCTCAACAACCACGCGACCAGCCCGAACGCCAGTAGTCCGAGGGCGACCGCGACGAGCATCGTCAACGCGCGTGCGCCCCGGCCGTCGGTGGGCGGCCCCTCGTGTCCTGCCATGCGCGTGCGACCCCCACAGGAAAATGCACGGAACCGGGACGACAGAGGACCATCGTCCCATGGAACGGTGCTGGAAATTGTTCGGTCCACGGTCGCCTCCGCGCAGCGGCCGAACGATGGAAAGACGGTTCTCGTCGCCCGGTGGCCGGACCCGGATCGGCCGGGCCGAACGGTTCCGCCGGGTGGCCTCCCAGCGCCCGGGAAACCGGCAGGTGATGGTGGGTGGCCCAGCGATAGCATCGGACGGAACCGTCGGCGCCGCCCGCGTGCGCCGGCCCGATCCCGGAGGCCTCACCGTGTCCCAGCCCGACCAGCCCCGTTCTGCCGCGCCGCGCGTCCTCGTGCCGGCCGGCACCACCGCGGGCCGGGCGGTGCGCGACGCGGGCCTGCCCGGGAAGGGGCCGGACGCCGTGGTCGTCGTGCGTGACCCCGGCGGGCAGCTGCGCGACCTGTCCTGGGAGCCGGCCGCGGACGTCGAGGTGGAGGCCGTCGCCGCGGACACCGACGACGGGCGCGCGGTCATCCGGCACTCGTGCGCGCACGTGCTCGCGCAGGCCGTGCAGGAGCTCTTCCCCGAGGCGAAGCTCGGCATCGGCCCGCCGATCCGGGACGGCTTCTACTACGACTTCGCGGTGGACCGCCCGTTCCAGCCGGACGACCTGGCCGAGCTGGAGAAGCGGATGCGCCAGATCGTCAAGCAGTCGCAGCGCTTCTCCCGCCGGGTGTACGCGAGCCGGGACGAGGCCCGCGCCGAGCTCGCCGCCGAGCCGTTCAAGCTGGAGCTCGTCGACCTCAAGTCCGACGACGTGGACACCGGCGAGGTCATGGAGGTCGGCGCGGGCGAGCTGTCCGTCTACGACAACCTCGACCCGCGCAGCGGCGAGCGCGTCTGGGGCGACCTGTGCCGCGGGCCGCACCTGCCGACGACCAAGCACATCCCGGCCTTCACGCTCACCCGCAGCGCGGCCGCCTATTGGCGCGGCAGCGAGAAGAACCCGCAGCTGCAACGCATCTACGGCACGGCCTGGGAGTCGGCCGAGGCGATGGACGCGCACCTGGAACGGATCGCCGAGGCGGAGCGCCGGGACCACCGGCGGCTGGGCTCGGAGCTCGACCTGTTCAGCTTCCCCGACGAGATCGGCTCCGGCCTGCCGGTGTTCCACCCCAAGGGCGGCACGATCCGCCGGGAGATGGAGGAGCTGTCCCGCGAGCGGCACCTGGCCGCCGGCTACGAGTTCGTCTACTCGCCGCACATCACGAAGGCGGCGCTGTTCGAGACCTCGGGCCACCTGGAGTGGTACGCCGACGGCATGTACCCGCCGATGCACCTCGACGAGGAGCGCGACGAGCAGGGCACCGTGCGGCGGGCCGGCCAGGACTACTACCCGAAGCCGATGAACTGCCCGTTCCACAACCTGATCTTCGCCGCGCGCGGCCGCTCCTACCGCGAGCTGCCGCTGCGGCTGTTCGAGTTCGGCACGGTGTACCGCTACGAGAAGTCCGGCGTGGTGCACGGCCTCACGCGGGCCCGTGGCTTCACCCAGGACGACGCGCACATCTACGTCACACCCGAGCAGCTGCACGGCGAGATCGTCTCGCTGCTCACCTTCGTGCTCGACCTGCTGCGCGACTACGGCCTGGACGACTTCTACCTGGAGCTGTCCACGCGCAACCCGGAGAAGTCCGTCGGTACCGACGAGCAGTGGGAGGAGGCCACCGAGGCGCTGCGCAAGGCCGCCCTCGGCAGCGGCCTGGAGCTCGTGCTCGACCCGGGCGGCGCGGCGTTCTACGCGCCGAAGATCTCCGTGCAGGCACGTGACGCCATCGGCCGCACCTGGCAGCTCTCCACCATCCAGGTGGACTTCCAGCTGCCCGACCGGTTCAACCTCGAATACACCGCCCCGGACGGCTCGCGCAAGCAGCCGTACATGATCCACCGCGCGCTGTTCGGGTCCATCGAGCGCTTCTTCGGCATCCTCACCGAGCACTACGCGGGCGCCTTCCCGGCCTGGCTCGCGCCGGTGCAGGTGGTCGGCATCCCGATCGCCGCGGACCACGCCGAGCACCTGCACGCCGTCGCCGACTCGTTGCGCGCCAACGGCATCCGGGTCGAGGTGGACGGTGGCGACGACCGCATGCAGAAGAAGATCCGCACGCACACGCTGCAGAAGGTGCCCTTCCTGCTGATGGCCGGCGGCAAGGACGTCGAGGCGAACGCGGTGAGCTTCCGGTTCCGGGACGGCAGCCAGATCAACGGCGTGCCGGTGCACGACGCGATCAAGGCCGTGGTCGCCTGGGTGCAGCGGCGGGAGAACACCTCGCCGAGCGCCGGCACGTTCGAGGTCACCGGCGCGTGAACCCCGACGGCGACGACGTCGGTCCCGACATGGTGGAGCAGCGCGGGGTCGGCGTCCCGGACCGCTTCCAGCGGCTCTGGACGCCGCACCGCCTCGCCTACATCAAGAGCGCCGACGCGGACGACAGCTGCCCGTTCTGCGACATCCCGACCATGCCGGACGACGAGGCGCTCGTGGTGGCCCGCGGCCAGGCCGTGTACGCGGTGCTCAACCTGCACCCGTACAACCCCGGTCACCTGATGGTCGTGCCCTACCGGCACGTCGCGGAGCTGGAGGACCTGACCGCGGCCGAGTCGGCCGAGCTGATGGCGTTCACCCAGCGCGCCATCCGGGTGATGAAGCGGGTCGGCGCCCCGCACGCGTTCAACGTGGGCCTCAACCTGGGCGCGGTGGCCGGCGGCTCGCTCGCCGACCACCTGCACCAGCACGTCGTGCCGCGCTGGGGCGGCGACTCCAACTTCATCGCCGTGGTCGGCATGACCAAGGTCATCCCGCAGCTGCTGGCCGAGTCGCGCGCACAGCTCGCCGCGGCGTGGTCGAGTCCGGACGACCCGGCCTGAGCATCTAGGCTGCCGCCGATGCCGAACCTCCGGAGCGCCGTGTCCCACGTGTCCGATCCCACCGGGCAGTGGCTGCACCGGCGCGGCGTGACCGCCGACATGGTGACCGTGCTGGGCACCGTGGTCTCGGTGGCCGCCTCGTTGTTCTTCTTCCCGAACGACCACCTGTTCTGGGGCACCGTGGTGGTCACGGTCTTCGTGCTGTTCGACACCCTGGACGGCGCCGTGGCCCGCGCGGCCGGCGGCGGCAGCCCGTTCGGCGCGGTGCTCGACTCGGTGTGCGACCGGGTGGCCGACGGGGCGCTGTTCGCCGCGCTCGTCTGGTGGTGCTTCGGCCCGGGCGACGACCGGCTGCTCGCCGTGGTCGCCCTGGTGTGCCTGGTGTCCAGCCAGGTCATCTCCTACATCAAGGCGCGTGCCGAGGCCGCCGGGCTCACCGCCGAGGGCGGCCTCATCGAGCGCCCGATCCGGCTGATCATCACGCTCGTCGGCACCGGCCTGCACGGGCTGGGCGTGCCGTACGCGGTGCACGCCGCGCTCTGGCTGCTGGCGGTGCTGTCCCTGGTGACCGTCGGCCAGCGGCTGGCCGCCGTGCACCGCTCGGCCCGCTCCCGGCAGGAGGCGTCGGGGTGAGCGGGCCGGGCGGCCTGCGCGGGCGGCTGGTGGACGCCGGGTACGCCGCCGGCTGGCGCCTGGTACGCGCGCTGCCCGCGCCGTTCGCGAGGCGAATGTTCACGTTCGGGGCCGACCTCGCCACCCGGCGCGGCGGGGCGTCCGTGACCCGGCTGCGGGCCAACCTGGCGCGGGTCCGCCCGGACGCCACGCCGGCGGAGCTGGACGCGCTGGTCCGGGCCGGCATGCGCTCCTACGCGCGCTACTGGTGCGAGACCTTCCGGCTGCCGGCCATGGACCTCGACGCGCTGCGCGCCGACGTCGGGCCGCGCATCCGCGGCCTGGAGCACGTGGAGGCCTCGATCGCCGCGGGCCGCGGCACGATCGTCGCGCTGCCGCACAGCGGCAACTGGGACGTGGCCGGTGTCTGGCTGTCCGGCCGTTGCGGCCGCTTCACCACGGTCGCGGAGCGGCTGCGCCCGGAGTCGCTGTACCGGCGGTTCGTGGCCTACCGGGAGTCGCTCGGCTTCGAGATCCTGCCGCTCACCGGCGGTACCGAACCCACCGGCGAGGTGCTCGCCCGGCGCCTCGCCGCGAACGGCGTGGTCTGCCTGGTGGCCGACCGCGACCTCGGCGCCGGCGGCGTCACCGTGGACTTCTTCGGCGAGCCGGCCAAGTTCCCGGTCGGCCCGGCCCGGCTCGCCGAGCGCACCGGCGCCGCGCTGCTGCCGGTCGGTCTCTGGTTCACCGAGGACGGCTGGGGCTTCACCGTGCATCCCCCGGTGGTGGCGGACTCCACCAAGGCCGCGGTGCAGGCCGTCGCCGACGCCTTCGCCAGGGACATCGCGGCGCACCCCGAGGACTGGCACATGCTGCAGCCGTTCTGGCTCGCCGACCGGCCCGCCCGCCGCCGTGCCCCGCGCGCCGCCCAGGAGCGTGCGTGATGCGGATCGGCGTGGTGTGCCCGTACTCCTTCGACGTCCCCGGGGGGGTGCAGGCGCACGTGTCCGACCTGGCCCGGGTGCTGGGGCGGCTCGGCCACGAGGTGCACGTGCTCGCCCCGGCGGACGTCGACGCCGACGTGCCGGACTTCGTGACGCCGTCCGGCCGTGCGGTGCGGGTGCCGTACAACGGCTCGGTGGCGCGCCTGGCGTTCGGCCCGGTCTCCTTCACCCGGGTGCGCCGCTGGATCCGCGAGCACGATTTCGACGTGCTGCACCTGCACGAGCCGACCGTGCCGAGCGTCTCCATGCTGGCCCTGGCGATCGCCGACGGGCCGATCGTGGCGACCTTCCACACCAGCACCGAGCGGTCCCGCGCGCTCACCACGTTCAGCGGGGTGCTGCAGCCGCTGCTGGAGAAGATCACCGCGCGGATCGCGGTGTCCGCGCTCGCCCGCCGCGTGCAGATGGCGCACCTCGGCGCCGACTCCGTGGAGATCCCCAACGGCGTGGACGTGCCGTTCTACCGGGACGCGCCACGCCTGGCCGGCTACCCGCGCGAGGGCGGCACGGTCGGCTTCGTGGGCCGCTTCGACGAGCCGCGCAAGGGCATGGCCGTGCTGCTCGACGCGCTGCGGCCGATGGTGGACGAGCGTCCCGGCCTGCGGCTGCTGGTGGCCGGCCCCGGTGACGCCGACGCGCTGCGTGCCGCCGCCGGCCCGCGGCTGGCCCGGCGGATGGACCTGCTCGGCCGGGTGGACGACGAGACCAAGGCCGCGGTGCTGCGCAGCGTGGACGTGTACTGCGCGCCGAACATCGGCGGCGAGAGCTTCGGCATCATCCTCACCGAGGCGATGGCCGCCGGCACGCCGGTGCTGGCCAGCGACCTGGAGGCGTTCCGCCGGGTGCTCGACGACGGCAACGGCGCGCTCGCCGGCGAGGTGGTGCCGGTGGGTGACGCGGCCGCGTTCGGCCGGGCCCTCGGCGGCCTGCTGGACGACCCGGCGCGACGGGCCGCGCTGGCCGCCGCCGCGTCCTCGGTGGTCACCGTCTACGACTGGGAGCAGGTCGCCACCGCCGTGCTGCGCGTCTACCAGGCCGCCGCCGCGGCCGACCCGCGCACGGTGAGCGCAACCAGCGACGACGGCGCCACCGACGCCACCGACGCCACCGACGCCACTGACGCCACCGACGCCGCCGGTGCCGCCGACGACTCCGGCGCCGACGACGCCGACCTGTCCGCCGGGCTCCGGGCGTGAGCCTGCTCTGGTGGGCGGTCCTCGCCCTGCTGCTGGTGCTCGGCGCCTGGGTGCAGTTCCGCGCCAACCGCCTGGACCGGCTGCACATCCGCACCGACGCCGCGGCCGCCGGGCTGCGGGCCGCCCTGGAGCGCCGCGCCGTGGTGGCCCGGG
>DASWTI010000425.1:0-13163 GCA_036402215.1 Pseudonocardiaceae bacterium | reverse complement strand
CGCCGGCCGCGAGCGCGGCGGGCAGGGCGGGCACGGTGGACGCCGCGGCGCGCGCGGACAACGGCTCCACGCCGAGCAGGCGACGCGCCGCCTCGGAGTCCGGCAGGTACAGCATCACCATGCCGCCACCGCTCGCCTCGGCCAGCGCGGCGAACTGTTCGGTGGTCGTACCGATGCACAGAACGGTCGGTCCGGCGAGCAGGCCCGTCACGGAGTGCGAATCCATCTTGTCCCTCCACCGGACACCGGTCCCTCACCCGGTCGAGGGCATCGTGGCAGGCGTGACCCTGTTATGACCAGGGTTCACCTGAGTTCCCGACGTTCGTAGGGGTCCAAACGGACCGTTACAGGGCAAGACAAGGGCTTCTCCCGGTCACGGCCGGCACGACCGACCGGTAAACGGCCGCACTTCGCTCCCCGATGGCCCTTCATTTGGCCCGGACCTTCCAGAAGCGTCCCTTGTGTACCCGTATGTCATCGCTCAACTACCTACGGGCACACGCGGTTACAGTCCGCACTTGGATGGAGGGATCCGTGTCACACACACCACCGCTTCGCCGGCTGGGCCGATCACTCGGCCTCATGTCGGCGGTGCTCGCCGCCATAGGTCTGGTGGCGGTACCCGCGACGGCGCAGCCGTCGACGGGTGCTCACAAGATCGAGGCCTCGGTCGCGAGCACCCTGGACGCCAAGGGAAGCACCGACTTCTACGTCGAGTTCTCCCAGCGCGCCGACCTCGGCGCCGCCTCGCAGATCGAGGACTGGACCCAGCGCGGCCAGGCCGTCGTCGCGGCGCTGAAGAAGACCGCGAACGACAGCCAGGCCGAGGTGCGCAAGCAGCTCGACGACGCCGACGTCGCCTACAAGCCCTTCTGGATCTCCAACACGATCCTGGTGAAGGGCGGCACCCAGGCCGTCGCCGATGCCCTCGCCCAGCAGGCCAACGTGACCACGCTGCGGGCGCCGCGCACCTACGCGCTGCCGACGCCCACCGCGGGCTCCGTCGAGGCCACCGTCAACGCCGTCGAGTGGGGCATCGCCGCGATCAACGCGGACGACGTCTGGCCCGCCTACGGCCGCGGTGAGGGCATCGTCGTCGCCAACGTCGACACCGGCGTGGACTTCGACCACCCGGCCCTGGTCGGCAAGTACCGCGGCAACCTCGGTGGTGGCGCGTTCGACCACAACTACAACTGGGCGGACCCGTCCAGCGTGTGTGGCACCCCGTCGCTCGCCCCGTGCGACAACAACGACCACGGCACCCACACGATGGGCACCATGGTCGGTGACGACGGCGCCGGCAACCAGGTCGGTGTCGCCCCCGGTGCGCGGTGGATCGCCGCCAAGGGCTGTGAGAGCAACTCCTGCTCCGACTCCGCGCTGCTGGGCTCCGCCGAGTGGATCGCCGAGCCGACGGACCTGACCGGCGCCAACCCGCGCGCCGACCTGCGTCCGCACATCGTGAACAACTCGTGGGGTGGTGGCGGCGGCGACCGCTGGTACGCGGACTCGGTCAACGCCTGGCGTGCCGCCGGTATCTTCCCGGCGTTCTCCAACGGCAACTCGGGCTCGGCGTGTGCCACGTCCGGCTCCCCGGGTGACTACCCCGAGTCGTACTCCTCGGGCGCGTTCGACGTGAACGGCAACATCGCCTCGTTCTCCAGCCGCGGTGCGGCCGGCAGCGAGATCAAGCCGAACCTGGCCGCCCCCGGCGTCAACGTCCGCTCCTCGGTCGACGGTGGTGGCTACGCGGCGTTCAACGGCACCTCGATGGCGTCCCCGCACACCGCGGGCACCGTCGCGCTCATGTGGTCCGCGGCCCCGTCCCTGGTCGGTGACATCGAGCAGACGTTCACGCTGCTCGACGACACCGCCACGGACACCCCGAACGCCCAGTGCGGTGGCTCCGACGACGACAACAACGTCTTCGGCGAGGGCAAGCTGAACGCCCTGATGGCCGTCGAGCAGTCGCCGCGCGGCCCGGTCGGCACCCTGGCCGGCACCGTCACCAACGCGTCCACCAACGCGCCGGTCGCCGGCGCCCGCGTGGTCGTCGAGGGTGAGGTCGACCGCACCGGCACCACGAACGCCGCCGGTCAGTACACCTTCCCGCTGCCGGTCGGCGACTACACCGTCACGGTGTCCGCCTTCGGCTACGGCAACAACAGCGGCACCGTGACCATCACCGAGGGCGCGACCACCACGCGCGATGTGGCCCTGTCCCCGGTGCCGAGCGGTTCCGTCAGCGGTGTGGTGACCAGCGCGTCCGGCCCGGTGGCCAACGCGTCGGTGACGATCAACGGCACCCCGATCCCGCCGGTCACCACGGCGGCCAACGGCTCGTACTCGTTCGCGAGCGTGCCGAACGGCACCTACACCGTGACCGCCACGGCCGGTGGCTGCTTCGGCTCGGTGACCGTGGACCTGGTGGTGGACGGCGCCGAGACGCTGAACATCACGCTCCCGCAGCGCAGCGACAGCTTCGGCTACTCCTGCGTGATCGAGGGCCCCGGCTACGTGGAGGCGAACACCGTCCTCCCGCTGACCGGTGACGACGCCGCGGCCGCGGTGACCCTGCCGTTCGCGTTCAACTACTACGGCACCTCGTACAACCGGGCGTTCGTGGCGACCAACGGTCACCTCAACTTCGGCGCCTCGTCGACCTCGTTCAGCAACGTGGCGGTCCCGTCGACCACCACGCCGAACGCGGCGATCTACCCGTTCTGGGATGACTTCGTCGTCACCAGCGGCACCGGTTCGATCCGCACCGAGACGGTGGGCGCCGCGCCGAACCGCTCGTTCATCGTCGAGTGGCGCAACGCCGCCTTCTACGCCTCGCGCACGAACCTGGTCGACTTCCAGATTCAGCTGAACGAGGACGGCAGCATCGTCACCCGCTACCGCAACCTGAACGCCGACCCGATCGAGCTCGGCAACTCCGCCACCGTCGGCATCGAGAACGCCGCCGGCACGGTGGGTCTGCAGTACTCGTTCAACGCGGCGAACCTGGCGAACGACAAGTCCGTCAAGTTCCTGCCGCCGCCGAGCGGTGTCGTCACCGGCACGGTCACCGACGCCAACGACGGCCAGCCCGTCGAGGGCGCCACGGTGCGCGCGCTGAACGGCACCACCGTGGTGGGCACCACGACCACGGCCGCCAACGGCACGTACTCCCTGCGCCTGCTGCTCGGGACGTACACCATCGAGATCGGCAAGACCAACTACGGCACCAACAGCGGCACCGTCACGCTGGACACGGACGACCAGGTGATCACCCGCGACGCCGCCCTCGCGACGGCCGCGGTCACCGTGGGGCCGGACACGTTGTCCTTCCTGGGCAACGAGGGCCAGCTCCGCACGTCCACGGTGAGCGTCGCCAACACCAGCACCAGCGGTGTGGCGCTGACCTACGCGCTGACCGACGACGCGAGCTGGCTGTGGACCGTGCCGGCCTCCGGCACCGTGGCCCCGGGCGCGACCCGGAACCTGACGGTGCGGGTCGACGCGTCCGGTCTGGAGCCGGGCGTGCACCGCGGCACCATCAACATCACCACCAACGCCGGTCGCACCCCGACCGTCGAGATTCCGGTGACGCTGGTGGTCCCGGCCTACCGCCAGGGCGTGGACGCGGGCAGCACCGCCGCGTTCACCGACGGCGCGGGCGACCCGTGGGGCCGTGACCAGGCCTGGACCCCCGGTGGCTACGGCTACCTGGGTGCGGGCTACGTCAACAGCAGCCGGCAGGACATCGCCGGCACCGACAACGACGGGCTGTACCAGACCCAGCGTGAGGCGACCAGCGGCTACCGGTTCGACAACCTGCCCGCCGGCACCTACGTGGTGGACCTGGAGTTCGCCGAGCTGCGTCGCAACCTGGACGCCGGTCGTCGCGTCTTCGACGTGTCGATCAACGGCCAGCTCGTGATGCTGCGTTACGACCCGGTCGCCGCGGTGGGCACCATGGCCGCCGACCACCGTGAGTTCCAGGTCACCGTGCCGGAGGGTGGCGCCATCGCCATCGACTTCGGCGCGATCCGTGGCCAGCTCCCGCCCACGGTCAACGGCGTGCGCGTGACGCACCGCCCCGACCTCGGCTGAGCGACCCGTAGTACGAGGAAGGCCCCCGGTCCACACGGACCGGGGGCCTTCCCCTTTCCGGCGAACCCTCTGCTCTGAGTACTCCCCCGGCAGGGGCACACCGGGCACGCGCCGTCAGCGGCTGCGGGACCTTTGCCCTGAGTACTCACACGGCAGGGTCGGAGGGAATGCCACGGCCGAGGGGCGGCGCGGCACGGACAGCAGCGGCGTGCCCGAGCCCGAGAGCTGGGTGAGTGGACCGTTCGCACCGCTCCGTGGGGAATGGTCCATGGGCCCCGGCGCCGGCCGGGGTTGGCTCCTGCCGGCGGCACGCGGTGGCCGCAGCGGCACAATCGGCCCGCGGCGGCACGCGATGGCTGCGGCGGCACGGTCGCCGCGAGACGGCGACCCGGCGCGGGAGGAGGCGTCAGAGGGTGGTGAGGACCTGGGGGCCGTCGTCGGTGATGGCGACGGTGTGTTCCCAGTGGGCGGCGCGGGAGCCGTCGGCGGTGATGACGGTCCAGCCGTCGGAGAGTTCCTCGGTGGCGGGGGTGCCGAGGGTCAGCATGGGCTCGATGGCCAGTGCCATGCCGGGGCGCAGCCGTGGGCCCTTGCCGGGGCGTCCGTGGTTGGGCAGGAACGGCTCCATGTGCATGGACGTGCCGATGCCGTGCCCGCCGTACTCGGCGACGATGCCGTAGTCGCGCCCGTCGCGGACGCCGGCGGCGAGGCTCTCGCGCTCGACCGCGTGCGAGATGTCGGAGAGGCGCCCGCCGGGCCGCGCCGCGGCGATGCCGGCCAGCAGGGCCGAGCGGCAGGCCTCGGACAGCGCCCGGTCGGCCGCCGACGCGGAGCCGACCTCCACGGTGATGGCCGCGTCGCCGTGCCAGCCCTCGAGGATCGCGCCGCAGTCGATGGACACCAGGTCGCCGTCGGACAGCACCTGCGAGCGTGACGGGATGCCGTGCACCACCTGCTCGTTCACCGAGGCGCAGATCGAGGCCGGGAAGCCGTGGTAGCCCTTGAAGGACGGCACCGCACCGGCGTCGCGGATGGTCTGCTCGGCCAGCTCGTCGAGCTCACCGGTGCTCACGCCGGCCTTGGCGTGCCCGCGCATGAGCTCCAGGGCCTGCGCCACCACCCGGCCGGCGGCGCGCATCGCCTCCAGCTCGGCGGGAGTCTTGACCTCGATCATCCGACCTCGTAACCGCGCCACGACCGCTCGCAGGCCACCGGTCACTCGTCGGCCTGCAGCGCCTTGAGCGCCCGCGCGGTGACCTCGTCCACGGTGCCCACGGCGTCGACCTGCACCAGCCGGTCGGCGTAGTACTCCAGCAGCGGCGCCGTCTCGCTGCGGTAGACCTCGAAGCGGTGGTGGATGACGTCCGCGCTGTCGTCGGCGCGGCCACGGGCCAGCAGCCGCTCCAGCACGATCTCCTCCGGCACCTGGAACTCCAGGACGGCGTCGAGCTGCACGCCCTGCTCCTCCAGGTAGCCGGCCAGCACGTCGGCCTGGGTGACGGTGCGCGGGAAGCCGTCCAGCAGGAAGCCGGCCTTGGCGTCCGGCTCCTGCAGCCGCTGGTGGACCATCTCGTTGGTCACCTCGTCCGGCACCAGCGCCCCGCGGTCCATGTACGTCTTGGCCGCGAGGCCCAGCTCGGTGGCCCGCTCGGCGTGCGCGCGGAACAGGTCGCCGGTGGAGATGTGCGGTACGCCGAGCTGCTTGCTCACGACGACCGCCTGCGTCCCCTTGCCTGCGCCGGGCGGACCGACCAGAACGATGCGCACGACAGCCACCTCCTCCGTGTTCAGCATGCACCCCACCGTGGAGCAGCGTTGTGGACCGGCGACCTCAGCGCAGGAAGCCTTCGTAGTTGCGCTGCATGAGCTGGCTCTCGATCTGCTTCACCGTGTCCAGACCCACACCCACCATGATCAGCACCGCGGTGCCGCCGAAGGGGAAGTTCTGGTTCTGGCCGTCACCGGTGATGTCCAGGAACAGGTTCGGCAGCACGGCGATGACACCCAGGTAGAGCGAGCCGGGCAGGGTGATCCTGCTGAGCACGAACTTCAGGTACTCGGCGGTCGGACGGCCGGGGCGGATGCCCGGGATGAAGCCGCCGAACTTCTTCATCTCGTCGGCGCGCTCGTCCGGGTTGAACGTGATGCCGACGTAGAAGTACGTGAAGAAGATGATCATCGCGAAGTACATCAGGATGTGTACCCAGCTGCCCTGGTCAGCCACGTAGTTCGCGATGAAGCGCTGCCACCAGGAGGGCTCGGTCGTGTTCGACTGCGTCAGGCGGGACACCAGGTCCGGCAGGTACAGCAGCGACGACGCGAAGATGACCGGGATGACGCCGGCCTGATTGACCTTGAGCGGCAGGTAGGTCGAGGTGCCGCCGTACATCCGGCGGCCGATCATGCGCTTGGCGTACTGCACCGGGATGCGGCGCTGACCCTGCTCGACGAACACCACGCTGGCGATGATCGCCAGGGCGAAGACGCACACCGCGGTGAAGACCACGCTGCTCTGGTCGAGGATGTTCTTGCCCTCGAACGGAATGCGGGCCGCGATGGAGCAGAAGATCAGCAGCGACATGCCGTTGCCGATGCCGCGCTCGGTGATCAGCTCGCCCAGCCACATGATGACGCCGGTGCCGGCCGTCATCACGGTGACCACGACGATCAGGTTGAAGACCGACTGGTCGGGGATGACCTCCTGGTCACAGCCCTGGAACAGCTGACCGCGTACCGCGAGCGCCACGATGCCGGTGGACTGCAGCACCGCCAGCGCGATCGTCAGGTAGCGCGTGTACTGCGTCAGCTTGTTCTGGCCGGACTGGCCTTCCTTCTTCAGGGTCTCGAAGCGCGGGATGACCACCGTCAGCAGCTGCACGATGATGCTCGCCGTGATGTACGGCATGATCCCCAGCGCGAAGACCGAGAGCTGCAGCAGTGCACCGCCGCTGAACAGGTTGATCAGCGAGTAGACGCTCTGGTTCTCGCCACCCTCGACCTGGTCGATACAGGCCTGGATGTTGACGTACGAGACACCGGGCGACGGCAGCGTCGCGCCGAGCCGGTAGACCGCGACGATCCCGAGCGTGAACAGGATCTTCTTGCGCAGGTCCGGCGTGGCGAACGCGCTGCGGAAGGCGCCGAGCACTCGAGACCTCCTGGGGCTGAGGCTGGTCACTGCCGGCTGGTGGGCCGGCATGCTGCGGGGCCGGCCCGAAGACCGGCGTGGTTGTCGCCTCCGGCACGGGTCGCCGAGGGCGGTGTGGTGCTGGACGGGTTACCAGTACCTGCCCGGCGGACCGGGCACGACCCCCGCGGCAGCGCTCCACACGCCGCCACGGCGACCCCGTTCGTCAGCGACTCTAACAGGACGCTCCGCGGCCCAGTAGGTGGTCCGCGGAGCGGTTCCCTGTCAGTCGTCGTCCGTGTTCCTCACTTCGGTTCGGCCGTCGCACGGACCGATCCTCAGCGCGACCACCGCCGCACCGGAACGGTCCTGCGCAACGCCATCCCGCGCGCCGCGCGGCGGTCGGTCAGCGGGGCGCAACCGGCGGCGCGGCAGGTGCTGAGCACCCGGTCGGCCACTCGCGCCGACGCCGGCAACCGGTCGACGTCCCAGACCTCCTGAGGGACCTCACGGAGGTCGGCGTCCAGGTCGGCGACCCGGACGTCCGCGTCCGCCGGCTCGGCCGGCGGGGCAACGGGCGCTGCGGCAGGCATCGGACGACCCCCTAGAGCTCGGTCGCCGAGCCGCCAGCGGCGGCGATCTTGTCCTTGGCGGAGCCGGAGAAACGGTGCGCGCTCACCGCGAGGCGCACCGACCCCAGGTCGCCGTCGCCGAGCACCTTGACCGGACGGTTCGGGCGGACCGCACCGGCGGCCACCAGCTCGTCCGGGCCGACGGTGCCGCCGTCCGGGAACAGCCGCGCCAGGTCCTCGACGTTCACGACCTGGTACTCCACGCGGAAGCGGTTCTTGAAGCCCTTGAGCTTCGGCAGCCGCATGTGGATCGGCATCTGGCCGCCCTCGAACGCCGGGGAGACGTTCTTGCGGGCCTTCGTGCCCTTGGTGCCACGGCCGGCGGTCTTGCCGCCCTTGCCGCCCTCACCGCGGCCGACCCGCGTCTTGGCGGTCTTGGCCCCCGGCGCCGGGCGCAGGTGATGGACCTTGATGGTCATGACTGATCGACCTCCTCCACAGTGACGAGGTGTCGCACGGTGGCGATCATGCCGCGCTCCTGCGGGTTGTCGTCCCGCAGGACCGTCTGACGGATCTTGCGCAGGCCGAGCGAACGCAGCGTCTCACGCTGGTTGCGCTTGGTCCCGATGGTGCTGCGCACCTGAGTGACCTTGAGCTTCGCGGCCATGACCGTCAGGCCCCCTGCCGGGCTCGGGCCCGCAGCATGCCGGCCGGCGCCACGTCCTCCAGGGGCAGGCCACGCCGGGCGGCCACCTCCTCGGGACGCTGCAGGCCCTTCAACGCGGCCACCGTGGCGTGCACGATGTTGATCGCGTTGTCGCTGCCGAGCGACTTGGACAGGATGTCGTGCACGCCGGCGCACTCCAGCACGGCGCGCACCGGGCCACCGGCGATGACACCGGTACCAGGGCTCGCCGGGCGCAGCAGCACCACGCCGGCCGCGTCCTCACCCGTGATCGGGTGCGGGATGGTGCCGGCGATGCGCGGGACGCGGAAGAAGTTCTTCTTCGCCTCCTCGACGCCCTTGGCGATGGCGGCCGGCACCTCCTTCGCCTTGCCGTAGCCGACGCCCACCAGGCCGTCGCCGTCACCGACGACGACGAGCGCGGTGAAGCTGAACCGGCGACCGCCCTTCACGACCTTGGCCACGCGGTTGATCGCGACGACCCGCTCGAGGTGCGGCGTCTTGTCCTGGGGCGCGCCACCGCGGCCGCCGTCGCGGCGGTCCCGGCCGCGGCGCTCGCCACGCTCGCCACCCTGTCCAGGGCCGCTGTTCTGGCCACCGCCGAACTGCCGTGTACGTCCCGGCATCAGGCGTTCCTTCCCATATCGGTGCTTCGCATGTCAGAACTCCAGCCCGCCCTCGCGCGCGGCGTCCGCCAGCGCGGCGATCCGGCCGTGGTAGCCGCGGCCACCCCGGTCGAACACGGCGCGGCTGATGCCCGCCGCCTTGGCCCTGCTGGCCACCAGCTCGCCCACCTTGGTGGCGCGCGCCTTCTTGTCCCCGTCGACCGCCTGGACGTCCGCCTCGATGCTCGCGGCGGCGGCCAGGGTGCGGCCGGTGAGGTCGTCGACCAGCTGGGCGTGGATGTGCCGCGAGGACCGCTTGACGACCAGGCGCGGACGCTCGTCCGTGCCGCTGATCTTCTTGCGGAGCCGGGCGTGCCGGCGGGCGATGGAGAGCCGGCGCGTGGTCGAGATGTCCTTGCCGACGGGCTTGCGCTTCGCCGTGGTTGTCTCAGCCATGATCACTTACCCGTCTTTCCGACCTTGCGGCGGATGACCTCGCCGGTGTACCGAACACCCTTGCCCTTGTAGGGGTCCGGCTTGCGCAGCTTGCGGATGTTGGCGGCCACCTCGCCGACCTTCTGCTTGTCGATGCCCTGCACCGAGAAGCGGGTCGGGGTGTCGACCACGAAGGTGATCCCCTCCGGCGGCACCACCTTCACGGGGTGGCTGTAGCCGAGCGAGAACTCCAGCTCGGTGCCCTTGAGCGCCACGCGGTAACCGACCCCGTGGATCTCCATCTTCTTCTCGTAGCCCTGGGTGACCCCGACGACCATGTTGTTCACCAGGGTCCGGGACAGCCCGTGCAGGGCGCGCGAACGACGCTCGTCGTTGGGGCGCCGCACGAGCAGCGTGCCGTCCTCCGAACGCTCGGCCGTGATCGGCTCGGCGAGGACGTGCGACAGCGTGCCCTTGGGGCCCTTCACGGTGACCTGCGGGCCGTCCAGCGAGACCTCGACGCCACCCGGCACCGGGACGGGCAGCTTGCCGATTCGAGACATGGCTTCCCCTCCCTTACCAGACGAAGGCGAGGACTTCCCCGCCCACGCTCTGCTTGGCGGCCTGACGATCGGTCAGCAGGCCGGTGGACGTTGAGATGATCGCGACGCCGAGGCCGCCGAGAACCTTGGGCAGGCTGGTCGACTTCGCGTAGACCCGAAGGCCGGGCTTGGACACCCGGCGCAGGCCGGCGATGCTGCGCTCCCGGTTCGGGCCGTACTTCAGCTCGACCGTCAGCAGCTTGCCGCGCTCGCCCTGGTCGGTGCGGTACGAGGAGATGTACCCCTCGCGCTGCAGGATCTCGGCGATGTTCACCTTGATCTTGGAGTGCGGCATCACGACCTGGTCGTGGTACGCCGCGTTGGCGTTGCGCAGACGGGTGAGCATGTCTGCGATCGGATCCGTCATCGTCATGAGTGGCGGTCAACTTTCCCGGAACGGTTCCCTGAACGGGCCTGCTCCGAAAGGGGCTCTACCAGGAGGACTTGCTGACGCCGGGCAGCTCACCGCGGTGGGCCATCTCCCGGACGCAGACCCGGCACAGGCCGAACTTGCGGAAGACGGCGCGCGGGCGCCCGCAGCGCTGGCAGCGGGTGTAGGCGCGCACCGCGAACTTGGGCTTCTTCGCGGCCTTGTTGATCAGGGCCTTCTTGGCCATGCTCGGCTCACCTGTCCTTGAACGGGAAGCCGAGCTGCCGCAGCAGCGCGCGTCCCTCGTCATCGTTGGTCGCGGTGGTCACGACGGTGATGTCCATCCCCCGCGGCCGGTCGATCGAGTCCGGGTTGATCTCGTGGAACATCGACTGCTCGTTGAGCCCGAACGTGTAGTTCCCGTTGCCGTCGAACTGGGCGTCCGACAGGCCGCGGAAGTCACGGATACGCGGCAGCGCGATCGTCAGCAGCCGGTCCAGGAACTCCCACATGCGGTCACCGCGGAGGGTGGCCTTGGCGCCAATGGGCATGCCCTCGCGCAGCTTGAACTGCGCGATCGACTTGCGGGCCTTGCGCACCAGCGGCTTCTGGCCGGTGATCGTGGCCAGGTCGCGGATGGCGCCGTCCATCAGCTTGGCGTCCCGGGCAGCCTCGCCGACGCCCATGTTCACGACGACCTTCACCACGCCCGGCACCTGCATCGGGTTCGCGTAGCCGAACTCGGTGCGCAGCGCCGGGACGATGTCGTCGCGGTAGCGCGTCTTGAGCCGCGGGGTGACCCTCTCGGTCGACTCCGTGGTGGTCATCAGATGTCCTTCTTGTTGCGCCGGGAGATGCGCACCCGCTTGCCGTCGTCCCCGGTGCGGTAGCCGACGCGGGCCGGCTTGCCGTCGGAGTCCACGACCATCACGTTCGAGACGTGGATCGCGGCCTCCTGGGTGACGATGCCGCCGGACTGCGCGCCACGCTGGGTGCGCGAGACCTTGGTGTGCTTCTTGATCCGGTTGACGCCCTCGACGAGGATGCGCTGGGTGTCCGGGTAGGCCTGGATGACCTTGCCCTTGGCGCCCTTGTCCTTGCCGGCGATGACGAGGACCGTGTCGCCCTTCTTCACCTTCATGGTCAGAGCACCTCCGGTGCCAGCGAGATGATCTTCATGTACTTCTTGTCGCGCAGCTCGCGGCCGACCGGGCCGAAGATGCGGGTGCCGCGGGGCTCCCCGTCCGGCTTGATCAGCACGGCGGCGTTCTCGTCGAAGCGGATGTACGACCCGTCCGGGCGCCGCTTCTCCTTGGCCGTGCGCACGATGACCGCCTTGACGACGTCACCCTTCTTCACACCGGCGCCGGGGATGGCGTCCTTGACGGTGGCGACGATGACGTCACCGATGCCCGCGTAGCGACGACCCGAGCCACCGAGCACCCGGATGCACAGGATCTCCTTGGCACCCGTGTTGTCGGCGACGCGAAGTCGCGACTCCTGCTGGATCACTTGGCCTTCTCCAGTACTTCCACGAGCCGCCAGCGCTTGGTCGCCGACAGGGGCCGGGTCTCCATCAGCAGCACGCGGTCGCCGACGCCGGCCGAGTTCTCCTCGTCGTGCGCCTTGACCTTGCTGGTACGGCGGATGACCTTGCCGTACAGCGGGTGCTTCACCCGGTCCTCGAGCGTGACCACGATCGTCTTGTCCATCTTGTCGGACACGACGTAGCCCTCACGGACCTTGCGGTTGTTCCTCGCAGCCTTGCCGGCCGCGCTCTCCTCAGTCATCCGCGCCTCCGCGTCGGTGCTCATGCCGCACCCTCCGGCGCCACCGACAGGCCGAGCTCGCGCTCGCGCATCACCGTGTAGATGCGGGCGATGTCGTGCCGCACGGTGCGCAGCCGGCGGTTGTTGTCCAACTGCCCGGTGGCCATCTGGAACCGGAGGTTGAACAGCTCCTCCTTGGACTCCTTCAGGCGCAGCACGAGCTCTTCCTCGGTGAGCTCGCGCAGCTCAGCGGCGTTGCTGCCGGCGGCCATCAGAACTCACCCTCTCGCGTGACGATGCGGCACTTCATGGGCAGCTTGTGGATCGCGCGGCGCAGCGCCTCGCGGGCCACCGTCTCGTTGGGGTAGCTCATCTCGAAGAGCACCCGGCCCGGCTTGACGTTGGCGATCCAGTACTCGGGCGAGCCCTTGCCGGAGCCCATGCGGGTCTCGGCCGGCTTCTTGGTGAGCGGGCGGTCCGGGAAGATGTTGATCCAGACCTTGCCGCCACGGCGGATGTGCCGGTTGATCGCGATACGCGCCGACTCGATCTGCCGGTTGGTGACGTACGCCGGCTCGACGGCCTGGATGCCGAAGTCGCCGAAGGTCACCCTGGTGCCGCCCTTGGCCGCCCCGTGCCGGTCCGGCCGGTGCTGCTTGCGGTGCTTGACCTTGCGTGGGATGAGCACGACTCAGCCCTCCCGGTTCGTCTCTGCCGCGGCGTCCGTGCCCGGGGTCGCGGCCTGGGTGGTCTCGACAGCCGCGACGGCCTCGACGGCGGCCGCGGTCGGTTCGACGGTCTCGGTCGCCGCGGCCTCGGCGGCCGCGCGGCCGGCCTCGGTCCCGCTGGCGGTGGTGCCCGAGGCACCCGAGCGGCGCGGACGGGCCGGGCGGTCACGGC
>DASWTI010000424.1:0-6428 GCA_036402215.1 Pseudonocardiaceae bacterium | reverse complement strand
GGACCTCGCCACGCACCGCGCCGGGGCCGCCCGCGACCTCGCCGACCTGCGCGCCCGCGCCGGGCAGGCCGCGGCGCTGACCGCCGAGGTCGAGCGGCACCGTGAGGAGGAGCAGGTCGCGGCCATGCTCGGCCGGCTGCTGCGCTCCGAGGGGTTCGAGCGCTGGCTGTGCGCCGAGGCGCTGGACTCCCTGGTGCTGGAGGCGTCGGCCACCCTGTTGCAGCTCTCCGGTGGGCAGTTCGAGCTGCATCGCGGCGCGCGCAACGAGCTCACCGTCATCGACCACAACGACGCCGGCACCCAGCGGCCGGTGCACACGCTGTCCGGCGGCGAGACCTTCCAGGCCTCGCTGGCGCTGGCGCTCGCGCTGTCCCGTCAGGTGGCGGGGCTCTCCGGCGGCCGCCGCGACCTCAACTCGATGTTCCTGGACGAGGGGTTCGGCACCCTCGACGAGGCCACCCTGGACACCGTGGCCTCCACCCTGGAGCGGCTCGCCGAGGAGACCGACTGCATGGTCGGCATCGTCACCCACGTGCCGGCGCTGGCCGAGCGGGTGCCGGTGCAGTTCGCGGTCAGCCGCGACGGCGCCTCCTCCCGGCTGCGCCGCCTCACCCCGTCGATGGAGCCCGGCTGAACGGAGCCCCGGCCCGGGCCTGCCGGACGGCCTCAGACGCCGATCGTGAGGGCCCCCAGCAGGGTCAGCTGCGACACCCCGGTGGTCGCGCAGAGGAGCGGGTTC
Source organism: Pseudonocardiaceae bacterium (assembly GCA_036402215.1). Lineage (GTDB taxonomy): Bacteria > Actinomycetota > Actinomycetes > Mycobacteriales > Pseudonocardiaceae > DASXTS01. The sequence goes on along the minus strand of DASWTI010000424.1, from coordinate 5,689 downwards.
GGTTGCAGCGCGGTGAGCTGCATCTTCGCCGGGGCGGCCACGAACGTCCCCGAGCCGATCGAGCCCAGCAGCAGGATGACGATGTTTCCGCCCACCCGGCTCGACGTCCGGTTGTAGTCGTACGAGCTCGGCGCGGTACCGGGGTTGTTCCACTCCAGGACCCTGGTCCCGCTGCCCTGGTAGAACAGCGACGTGCACGTGTAGTTCAGCAGCGTCGCGGTCTCGGTGTAGCTCCCCGTGGTCGCGGAACCGTTGGTGCAGTTGACCAACTGGCCGTTCACGGTCACCTGCACCGACTGCGGGGTGTCGGTCACCGGCGGGTTCAGCGTCACCACCTCGTTGACCACGCACCCCTGGTCCACGGCCGCGCCGGCCACCGGCTGCACGCCCAGCACCGCCCAGCTCGCCACCGCCAGGAACACCCCGGCGACCCTGGCGACCGCCCGCACCTCGATCATCCCTACCTCCCCTTGCCACCCGATCCTGAGCCGTCCGACGTTACCACCCACCGTGATCGTCCGACTTCGAAGTGTCGCGGCAGGTCGGCGCTCGCGCGGCCGCCGGGCGCGCCGCCGGGACTTCGTCGTGGCCAGGTGTGAGAGTGTCCGCGTGACAGCAGTGCTGACCCCGGCCACGTACACCGTGGACCCCTGGGACCCCGGCTACGGCGTGGCGGCCACCGGCGACGAGCTGGACGGGCGCGGCACCTCCAAGGTGCAGCTCACGCTGGACGTCGAGCGCCCGGCCGGGGACTGGGCCGCGGTGCCCCCGGCGCGCGGCGTCACCCCGCCCTCGGCGGTGCTGTTCCTGGACGGGGTGCGGCGCATCGACGCGCGGCTCTGGGTGCACGGCGCGGCCGCCCAGCCGGTGCCCGGGATGGCCGCCTCGCTCGCCGTGGGCCTGGTGTGCTGCAACGGTTCCGCGCAGCTCGCCGACGTGTGCGTCGACCGCCGGCTCTACACCACCGAGCCCTCCGCCGGCCCGCTCGTCACCCGGCACGCCCGTTACGAGGTGGAGCGTGTCGAGGAGGAGACGTCGTCCAACGGCGACCAGCTCTCGCTCGCCGTGCAGCGCCGTCTCGCCCGGCTGGAGGTCGACCTGGCGTTGCGCTGGCGGGCCGGGTCCCCGGTGGACGACGACCTGCTCGTGGTCGACGGCCCGTTGCACGGCCGTGGCCACCTGCCGCGCACCGTCGGGTACGTCAAGACGCACGACAAGGCGTACCTGCGGGAGCCGCAGGCGCAGATCGTGGCCGGCCTGGCGCCGGGGGAGCGGACCCCGGTGTTCGCCATGACCACGTCGTGGCGGCGGCACTCGTGGTACCTGCGGCTGCCCGGGTCCTCCGGCGCGCCGTGGTCCGGCGTGGTGCGCCTGGAGGCCTCGGCGGACCTGGACGCGGCCGACGTGGTGCGGCTCGCGGACCTGAGCACCGTGGTGCTGCCGCCGCTGGCCAGCGTGCCGCACAAGGACTCCCGCGCGCCGCAGAACCTGGTGCCGATCGGTGGCCTGGAGCGCCAGTTGCGCCACCGGCTGGGCGACGCCGCGCTGCTCTACCGCTCGCTGCGCGCGGCCGCCGCCACCGGCTGAGCCCGGCTCAGCGACCGCCCACCGGCACGTCCCAGGCCTGCCCGAACGTCTCGTAGCGGGTGCCGCCGGTGTTGTGCAGGATCTGCCACGAGCCGGTCGACGGCGTGAACACCGGGAAGTCGGCGCGGCCGTCGCCGTCGTGGTCACCGGGGACCGGCGTGGTGATCCGGCTGCCGTTGCGCCGCACCAGCAGCGAGCCGTCCGAGCTGAGCAGCACCCGCCACGATCCCTCCGTGGGGCGGAACACCGCCAGGTCCGTCCGCCCGTCACCGTCGTAGTCCGCCGGGACCAGCTTGTCCTTGAGCAGCCCGAACTGCGTGGTCGTGACCACGCCGTCCGAGGAGCGGCGGACCCACCAGGTGGCGGTGCCCGGCCGGAAGACCGCCAGGTCGGCGAACCGGTCGCCGTCGAAGTCCCCGGCCACCGGGACGTCGCCGGACTGCCCGAACTGCACGGCGTAGTACCCGCCGCCGCCGGAGGGCAGCACGTGCCACACCCCGTCCGACGGGCGCCACACGGCCAGGTCGGCGCGGCCGTCGCGGTCGTGGTCCCCGGCCACCGGGACGTCGCCGGACTGGCCGAACTGCACGGCGTAGTACCCGCCGCCGCCGGAGGGGAGCACGTGCCAGGTGCCGTCGCCCGGGCGGAACACCACCAGGTCGTTGCGGCCGTCGCCGCTGACGTCGGCCTCCACCGGCACGTCGCCGGACTGGCCGAACTGCACGCCGTAGTACCCGCCGCCACCGCTGGGCAGCACGTGCCAGGTGCCGTCGGACGGCCGCCAGACCGCGAGGTCGGTGCGCCGGTCGCCGTCGAAGTCCCCGGCCGTGCGCGGCGGCAGCGGCGCGGCGGGCTCCACGGTCACCTCCACCCTGGCGAGCCGGCCGCCGACCCGCACGTGCACGGTCCACCGGCCGACGTCCCCGGCGCCCCAGCGCGGCCCTGGCCCGCTCCAGGCACCCGCGCCGTCGGTCACCTCGCCGCGGTTCGCGTCCGTCTCCACCCGCGTGCCGTCGCGGACCGTGGTCCAGCGGATCGGCGCGCCCGGCCCGCCGGTCACCGAGAACGTGGGCGTCTCGCCGACCCGGTACGTGGCGCGGTCCGCGGTGAGCCGCACCGGCACCGAGGCGGCGCCGATCACCCCGCCCTCCAGGATCTGCCGGTACTGCGCGGCGATGGCCGACCGCTCGGCGTCGAACGCCCCGTCGGTCACCGAGGCCGGCACCCGCAGCCGCGGCGTGTGCACGTGCCCGGCCGGCACCGTCACCCCGTAGGCGTCGCGCAGCCGCGTCACCCGGTAGGCGATCTCGTTCGACAGGTAGCCGCCGCCCCCGCCCTGCACTGCGGTCGAGCCGAGCGTCGGGCCGTCCGCGCGCGGGGCCGACGGGGCGCCCGGCGGCGCCTGCTCGTCCACGCCGGTGTTCACCGCCACCGGGTACGGCGCGCCGACCCGCATCCGGTCCACCGGCAGGGTCGTCTGCACGAACTCCGCGCCCGGCTGCACCGGAGGCACCGTCGGGTGGTCGTAGGTCCCGGCGCCGTTGGTCTGGTTGCGGTTGTCGGTCAGCGGCGGCGCCCCCGGCTCGTACGAGGCCCGGCGCCGGCCGTTGTGGAACTCCAGGTCGAAGCCGCCGCCGCCCTGGCTCACCGTGGTGATCAGCGTGGCCTGCTGCGAGCCCGGCGCCAGGTGCCCGGCGAACACCTCCTCCACCAGTTGCTGGTCGAACTCGTCGTAGCGCACCGGGAACACCACGGCCTGCACCTGCGCGCCGGCCACCGTGGTGCCGTCCAGCCGCAGCACGGCGGCCGCGGACGGGTTGCCGCGCATGATCTCCGCCGGGGAGTCGTCCAGCGAGAACGGGTCGAAACCGGACACGAACACCTGGTCGCCGACGCCGGTGAAGGCGTGGCTGGTCATGCCGCGTGACGACCGGTCCACCGCCGCCTTCAGCGCGGCCCGGTCCGGCGAGAAGTCCGGGTACCACTGGTGGAACGAGCGGGTCATGGTCAGCCGCGCCCAGTACAGCGGCCGGTCGTCGCCCCCGGCGGTGCCGGCCCGCGCCGCCGCGGTCGCCGTGTCCCAGAGCTGCTGCCCCCGCGCGGAGGCGAACGACAGCGCCGACCCGGGGTCGGTCACCGAGCACAGGCCGCGCTTGAACGACACCACCTGGTCCTTGATCGCCGGCACCCGGCGCAGGATCTGCGTGGACACCGGCGCCGGCCCCGCGTACGTCCGGTTGAGCCGGCTCTCCTCGACGTCGCCCGGCACCAGCGCGTTGCGACAGGCCGCGGTCAGCCCGGTGTCCCGGTCGCCGGTGCCCACCAGGACGTAGAGCTCACTCGTGCCGATGCCGTCGCACGCCAGGTAGCGCAGCCCGGGCAACGGCTGGCACTCGCCCCACAGCAGGCCCTCCGGCGCCACCAGGTACAGCTCGAACGCCGGCTCCACCTCGCGGGCCCCGTTGTACTGGCGCGCCGAGACGTCCACCCCGCCGTAGCTGTACGCCTGGTACTCCCACTCGTAGTAGAACGAGGTGCCCGCGCTGAGCACGTCGCCGTCGAAGTCCTCGCCCAGGAACGAGTCCGAGCGGTCGAACACGCCGGCCGCACCCTCCATGTACGCCAGGTAGAAGTTGCAGTCGACCTGTGCGTAGTAGTCGATCGAGACGGTCTCCTCCAGGAAGTCGTCCTCGCCGACGTCGCCGAAGTCGTAGTCCACGGTGGGCGTGCACGCGTAGCCGCCCGGCACCTCACCGTCCGGCAGCCGGGCCTCGGCCGCCGCCGCGGCGTCGCTCTCCACCAGGGTCAGCGACGGCGCCCCGGGGTTCTTGCGCGGCGCCTCCCGCACGGCGGAACGCTGGGCCAGCCCGGGGGCCTGCGGCAACGCGCCGATCAGCGGCGCGATGGCCGGACCGGCCGCCGGCGCGCCAGTGGCCGGGGCCGCGGCGACCACCGGCAGCACGGCGCCGAGCGCGGTGATCGTGATGAGGGACAACAACTTCGCGCGCATCGCGGTCCTCCCGAGTGACCCGTGCCCGGCCGATGCGCGGATTGTGCGCGCGCGGACGCGCTTCCCCGGTCGTTCTGGCGTGAACCGGCCACGGCGGCCATTGGTCCCGCGTCGCCGAGCGGTCGAACCGACGCCCCGGTTCACGCGTAGGCGTGGCCATGAGAACCCTCGGAGTGGTGGTGGCGGCGGTGATCGGCATGCTGGCCCTCGCGGTGCCTGCGCTGGCCTGGGACAACGGGACCGGGCTGCGGACGGGGGACGTGATCTGCACCGACCAGGTGCGGGCGGACGGTGGCGCGCGGTTCCACGGGCACGTGCGCGCCGGCACCGCCACGGTGACCATCCGGGTGGCGGCCACGGCCGGCGGCCCGGAGACGGTGGCCTGGAGCGGCACCGGCGTCACCGGGGACTTCAACCGCTACGAGTACGGCGCGGCCGGGACGCACTACCGCGGCTGCATCACGGTCACCGCGCACGGTGCGTACACCTGGGCCCGGTCCTCGATCATGGGCCTCGGCGCCGGGGCGGTCGGGGACCTGGGGCCGCACACGGCCACGCTCTCCGCCGGGGCGCACGCCTGCGGCGACTGGGGTCTCGGCGACGTCCACCTGACCGGCTCGGCCGGGGCGCCGGTCACCTGGTACGTCACGGCCTTCGACCAGGACTACGGCTTCGTCGGCCCGGTCCTCAGCATCGGCGGCGCCACGCTGGACACCGGTTACTCGCCGCCGCCGGACCTGTCGCTGCTTTCGCTGTGCGTGCACAACACCTCCGGCGGCACCGTGTCGGTGGCCTACGAGATGACCGTCGTCTGACGACCACGCCCGGCCGGCCGCCGTGGTCCGCTAGCCTGCGGCGATGCACGGGCGGGTGATGGCGACGAGCGTCGCGGTGGTGGCCGGGGTGAGCGCGGACGACCTGGGCCGGCCGACGCCGTGCGCCGGGTGGGACCTGCGGCGCCTGCTGGCGCACATGACCGGGCAGAACCACGGCTTCGCGGCGGCCGCCGGGGGAGCGGGGCCGGACCCCGCGCTCTTCGCCGACCGCCATCCCGGCGCGGTCCTCGCCCCTGCCGCCACCGTCCCCGACGCC
>DASWTI010000423.1:0-1717 GCA_036402215.1 Pseudonocardiaceae bacterium | reverse complement strand
GCCGCCGCACCCGCCGCACCGGCCATGCCGAGCAGCCGGCGGCGCGAGAGCCCGTTGTCACCCTGGGTCATCGGCTCACTCCTCACTGTCCTGGTGAGGTGCACCCTGCCCGCCCGGCCGGCGCCGGTCCTCTCACGCCCCTCCCAGGTCGCCTCTCACGGACGGCGCGGGCTCCAGCCCGCTGAGGGTGACGCGGGCACGCTCGTGGTCGTAGGTCATGCCGAGCCGCTCGGTGAGCGCCAGCGCCTGGCGCAGCAGCACCCGCGCGGCGTCCGGGTCGCCGAGATCGCGGTGCAGCTCGCCGAGGCGGTGCAGGATGATCGCCTCGCCCGGCCGCTCCCGCACCTCACGGCAGGCCTCCAGGGCCAGCCGCAGTTCCTCGGCCGCCGCGTGGTGCTCGCCGCGCCGCCCGTGCAGGTCGCCGAGGTGGCCGAGGGCCAGCGCCTCGCCGCGCCGGTAGCCGCTCTGCCGGCACAGCTCGACGCTGCGGCGCAGGTGCCGCTCGGCCTCGTCGGAGGCGGCGCCGCCGTCGTCGCGGGCGCCGCGGCCGAGCAGCAGCCCGAGGCTGCACAGCACGTACGCCTCGCCGAAGGGGTCACCGGCGGCGGCGAAGATGGCCAGCGCCTCCCGGTAGTGACGCTCGGCCTCCGCGTCCTGGCCGGCCATCCGCCGCAGCACCCCGAGGCCGTGCAACGCCTGGGCACGGCCGACCTCGTCGCCCACCGCGGCGGCCACGTCGAGCGCCTCGGTGAGCCGGTCGAGCGCGGCCGCGGGCTCGCCGCGCATGCGCAGCGCGGTGCCGGCGGCGCGCAGCACGTGCTGGCGGCCGTCCAGGTCACCCACCGCGGCCAGCAGCGACCCTGCCTGCTCCAGCAGGTCCAGGGCGCGCGGCAGCCGGTCGAGGTCCAACGCCAGCTCGCCGAGGCCGCGCAGCAGGTGCGCCTCCCCGCGCCGGTCGCCGGTGGCCCGCGTCGCGGCGAGCGCCGCGGTGGACGTGGCCGCCCAGTCGTCCAGGTGCTCGCGCAGCTCGAAGAACCGGGCGAGCGCGCACGCCAGGTCGCGGGCGTACGGGGCGTGGGCGGGCTCCCGCGCGGCCTGGAGCACGGTGGCCACCAACGCCGGCCGCTCGGCCTCCAGCCAGTCCACCGGGTCGGGCGGCGGCGTCACCCCGGTCCAGCGGGGCGCGTCGCCCGGCGCGATCCGCCGGAAGCCCGCGGCGAGCCGGCCGGCGGCGTCCTCGGCGAGAGCCAACCAGGCACCGAAGGCCCTGGCGAGCGCCGCCGACCGCTCGGCCCACGGGTCCTCTGCGGTGGACAGCTCCCGGGCGAAGCCGCGCACCAGGTCGTGCAGGCCGAACCGCGCGACGCCGTCCGGGCCGGGCCGTACGTCGAGCAGCCGGGCCTCGGCGAGGTCCTCCATCAGCTCCTCGGCGCGCTCCTCGGCGGTGTCCAGCAGCGGCGCGGCCACCCAGGCTCCGACGTCGCGGGCCTCCAGGCAGGCCAGCAGCCGCAGCGTGCGCCGCTGCGGCCCGGTCAGCCCGCGGTAGCTGAGCGCCAGGCTGGAGCGCACGTCGAGGTCCCCGGCATTGAGCGCGTCGAGCCGGCCACGCTCGTCGGCCAGCAGCTCGGCGAGCCGGGCGGGCGGCCAGTGCGGGCGGGCGGCGAGCCGCGCGCCGGCGATCCGGATGGCCAGCGGCAGGTGCCCGCAGTGCCGCACC
>DASWTI010000422.1:0-4852 GCA_036402215.1 Pseudonocardiaceae bacterium | reverse complement strand
GCTTGTCGGTGCCGCCGCGTCCACCCCCGCCGGTGCCGGCGGCGGCTGCGCGGCTGTCGCGCCGGGCCATCGGGCGCGCCGGAGGGTCGCCAGTGCGGCGTGGACGTCGGCGCCGGGAGTGCGGCCCAGGGCGGCCTCGATCAGGGTGGCGAGGTCTGGCCGGGGTGCCGTCATCGGAGCGCACGGTACCGGTCGCGGAGCAATTTCGAAGACGTGTGTTTCGGGCCGACGCGGCCGGGGTATCTGACGGGCAGTGGGGCGACGGACCCACGAGGACCACGACGGAGCGTCACCGCGGCACTACGGGGTGAAGATCCTGAACGGCCTCCGGCTCAGCCCTAGGGTGATCGTTCGAGAGGCTCGCTGGCTGTGACCACCAGCGGCGATACGAGAGAAGGAGGTGGTCGCGGTGGCTGACACCCGGCGACTCCCCGGCCCGAATGCAGACATCTGGGACTGGCAGCTGCGCGGCTCGTGTCGCGGCATGGACAGTGCCTTCTTCTTCCACCCCGACGGCGAGCGCGGCCCCTCACGGGCCACCCGGGAGGCCCGCGCCAAGGCCATCTGCCAGACCTGCCCGGTCCTCGCCCAGTGTCGCCAGCACGCCCTCGCCGTCCAGGAGCCGTACGGCATCTGGGGCGGCCTCTCGGAGGGCGAGCGGGACGCGATCATCAAGCAGCGCCAGCGCAAGCTCGTTCCCTCGGTCGCCTGACGGGTCCGGCGGAACACGCCCCCGAGCCAGGGCGACCACCCGACAGACCTGACGCACAACCCTCCACCAGGGCGGAAAGGCCCGGAACCCTCACCAGGGTCCCGGGCCTTTCCGTGTGTGCGGGGTTGGATCAGAAGCCGTGGCCGTGACCACCGCCCGGCCCGTGGCCGTGCCCGTGACCACCGGCGGCCGGCGCCGGGGCCTCCTCCTTCTTCTCCACGATCGAGCTCTCCGTGGTGAGCACCATGCGTGCGATGGACGCCGCGTTGGTCACCGCGGAGTGCGTCACCTTCACCGGGTCCACGATGCCGGAGGCCACCAGGTCGGTGTACTCGTCGAGCTCGGCGTCGTAGCCGCGACCCCAGGCCAGCTCGGACGCCTTGGCCACGACGACCGCGCCCTCCTTGCCACCGTTGGCCGCGATCCAGTGCAGGGGCGCGGTGAGCGCGCGGCGCACGATGCCCACGCCGGTCGCCTCGTCGCCGCTGAGGCCGAGGTTGCCCTCGAGGTGCGCGGCGGCGTGCACGAGCGCGGAGCCACCGCCGGGCACGATGCCCTCCTCGACGGCGGCGCGGGTGGCCGCGACGGCATCCTCGATGCGGTGCTTGCGCTCCTTGAGCTCGGTCTCGGTGGCCGCGCCGACGCGGATCACCGCGACGCCACCGGCCAGCTTGGCGAGCCGCTCGGACAGCTTCTCGCGGTCCCAGTCGGAGTCGGTGGCCTCGATCTCCTGGCGGATCTGCGCGATCCGGCCGGCCACCGCCTCGGCGTCGCCGCCGCCGTCGACGATAGTGGTCTCGTCCTTGCTGATCACCACGCGCCGGGCCGAGCCCAGGACCTCCATGCCGACCTCGGAGAGCTTGAGGCCGATCTCCGGGGCCACCAGCCGCGCGCCGGTGACGGCGGCCAGGTCCTGCATGAACGCCTTGCGGCGGTCGCCGAAGTACGGCGACTTGACCGCGCACGCGCGGATGGTCTTGCGGACCGCGTTGACCACCAGGGTGGACAGCGCCTCGCCCTCGACGTCCTCGGCGATGATCAGCAGCGGCTTGCCGGCCTCGACGACGCGCTCCAGCAACGGCAGCAGGTCGGCGATCGCGGAGATCTTGTCCTGGTGCAGCAGGATCAGCACGTCCTCGAGGACGGCCTCCTGGGCCTCGTGGTCGGTCACCAGGTGCGGCGACACGTAGCCCTTGTCGAACTGGATGCCCTCCGTGATGTCCAGCTCGGTCGCGAGGGTGGACGACTCCTCGACGGTGATCACGCCGTCGGCACCCACGCGGTCCATGGCCTCGCCGAGCAGCTTGCCGATGGTGGCGTCGCGGGAGGCGACGGTGGCCACGTGCGCGATGTCGGCCTTGCCGTCGACCGGGGTGGCCTTGGCACGGAGGAACTCGGCGACGGCCTCGGCGGCGGCCTGGATGCCCTTGCCGAGGGACGTCGGGTTGGCGCCCGCGGCGACGTTGCGCAGGCCCTCACGGACCATCGCCTGGGCGAGCACGGTGGCGGTGGTGGTGCCGTCACCGGCCACGTCGTTGGTCTTGGTGGCCACGCTCTTGGCGAGCTGCGCGCCGAGGTTCTCGAAGGAGTCCTCGAGCTCGATCTCGCGGGCGATGGTCACCCCGTCGTTCGTCACCGTCGGCCCGCCGAACTTCTTGGCGAGCACGACGTGCCGACCGCGCGGGCCGAGGGTGACCTTCACGGTGTCCGCGAGCCGGTCGACACCGCGCTCCAGCGCGCGGCGGGCCGTCTCGTCGAACGTGAGCTGCTTCGGCATTCGACTGCGTTCCTTCTTGGGTCCGGGGGATACGGCGAGGGACGGCCGAGATGGCGACGCCCCGGCCACCCGGGAACCGGGCCACCGGGGCGGCGTCACGACCGTGCTCGACGATCTACTTCTCGACGACGGCCAGCACGTCGCGGGCGGAGAGGATCAGGTAGTCCTCGCCGTTGTACTTGACCTCGGTGCCGCCGTACTTGGAGTAGATGACGGTGTCGCCGACGTTGACGTCCAGCGGAACGCGGGAGCCGTTGTCGTCGAACCGGCCCGGGCCGACCGCGAGGACCTTGCCCTCCTGCGGCTTCTCCTTCGCGGTGTCCGGGATGACGATGCCGGACGCCGTGGTCGTCTCGGCCTCGCTCGCCTGCACGAGGATCTTGTCCTCGAGCGGCTTGATGTTCACCTTGACGTCTACGCTCGTCACGGTGTGACCTCCATGGGTCTTCGGGTGATGTCAGTCAGGTGTTGCCGGGCCGGTGCGCCCCCGTCGTCGCGGGTGCCGGGGTCGGTCACCGGGACCGAACAACTAGCACTCTACCCATGAGAGTGCCAACGGTTCAACGCAGGGGTGGTCACACCAGCACGTCGGCCACGGACATCGCCGGATCGGCGGGCACGTACAGCGTGGACGGGGTGGACCCGGCGGCGACCAGGTGGGCGCCGAGCGCGGCCACCATGGCCCCGTTGTCGGTGCAGAGCCGGGGCCGCGGCACCCGCAGCCGCAGGCCGGCCGCGGCGCAGCGTTCCTGGGCGAGCGCCCGCAGCCGGGAGTTCGCCGCCACCCCGCCGCCGATCAGCAGCGTCTCCAGGCCGTGCTCCCGGGCGGCGCGCACCGCCTTGGCGGTGAGCACGTCCACCACGGCCTCCTGGAACGAGGCGGCGACGTCGGCCACCGGGACGGCGTGACCCTCACGGCGCAGCGCCTCGACGTGCCGCGCCACAGCGGTCTTCAGCCCGGAGAACGAGAAGTCGTAGGGGGCGTCCTTCGGGCCGGTCATGCCGCGCGGGAAGCGGATCGCCGCCGGGTCGCCCTCGCGGGCCATGCGGTCGATGTGCGGGCCGCCCGGGAACGGCAGGCCGAGCAGCCGGGCCACCTTGTCGAACGCCTCGCCCGCGGCGTCGTCCACGGTGGCGCCGAGCGGCTCCACCTCGACCGCGAGGTCCGGCACCCGCAGCAGGCTGGAGTGCCCGCCGGACACCAGCAGCGCGAGGCACGGCGGCAGCGGGCCGTGCTCCACGGTGTCCACGGCGACGTGCGCGGCCAGGTGGTTCACGCCGTACAGCGGCACGTCCCAGGCCAGGGCGTACGCCTTGGCCGCGGCGACGCCGACCAGCAGCGCCCCGGCCAGACCGGGCCCCGCGGTGACGGCCACGGCGGACACGTCGCGGGCGGTGACGCCCGCGGTGGCCAGCGCCCGGCGCACGGTGGGCACCATGGCCTCCAGGTGCGCGCGGCTGGCCACCTCCGGCACCACGCCGCCGAAGCGCGCGTGCTCGTCCACGCTGGACGCCACCTCGTCGGCGAGCAGGGTCACCGTGCCGTCGCCGGCCAGCCGCACCACGCCGACCCCGGTCTCGTCGCACGAGGTCTCGAAGCCCACCACGATGGCACTCACGCGCTGTCTCCTCCGGCCCGCCGGCGCATCGTGTAGGCGTCGGCGCCGCTCGGCCGGTAGTAGCGGCGCCGCGTCCCGAGCACGGCGAAGCCCTCGGAGCGGTAGAGGGCGATCGCGGGCTCGTTGTCGGTGCGGACCTCGAGATAGGTGTCGGCGCGCACCGCGTCGGCCCGGTCCAGCAGCGCGCGCAGCAGCCGGCGGCCGATGCCGTGCTGCTGGTACGCCGGGTCGACGCCGATGGTGTGCACCTCGGCCTCCAGATACGGGGGGCGGCCGAGCAGCGCGAGCCCGGCGTAGCCGACCAGCCGGCCGTGCATCCGGGCCGCCAGGTACGCGTGGCCCTGCTCCAGCTCGGAGTGGAACGCCTCCGCGCGCCAGGGGTCGTCGCCGGGGAAGAGTTCCCGCTCCAGCTCGGCGCAGCGCGGCACGTCGGCGGCGGTCAGCGCGTCGATCTCGACCTGATCGGGGGTCACCCGTTCGGCGGGCAGCCGCTCGGTGTTCACCCGATTGGGTCCTTCGGGCGGGACGCCGGCTCCTGGGCGTCCGGGCGGCGCAGGTAGAGCGGCACGAGCGGCTCGGGTTCCTTGCCGGCGCGCAGCACGTCGGCCAGCACGGCGACCAGCGCGCCGGGCGTGGGGTGGTCGGGGCCGGCCAGTGGCAGGCCGAGCACGTCCCCGTACAGCCGGGCGCCCGCGCCGGCCGCGGCGGTGACCCCGAGCGCGGGCAACAGCTCGGCCACCGCGG
>DASWTI010000421.1:0-23415 GCA_036402215.1 Pseudonocardiaceae bacterium | reverse complement strand
GGTCATCCCGGTCCGCCGGCCCAGGCCGCGCCGCCGGCTGCTCACGGCCGTTCCGGGACGCGCCAACCGGTCAACGCCAGGCCCCCGTCCGCCCACGGTCACCCCGTCGCCCACCCGCCCGGGCGACCGCCGACCGTGGGGCAGTTTTCCGTACCGTCACGGCGCCGTCGGTGGTGGCGGCGCAAGCGGGTGCTCGTGCCGCTCGTCCTGGTGCTCCTGCTGGTGCTGCTGAGCAACGGCGACCGCCCCGAGCCGGAGCTGCCGCCGCTGACGGCACGTGACGGCATCCTCGAGTTCACCGTGGACGCACTGCGGTGCGGGCAGTCCGAGGTCGGGGCGCGGCGCGCGCAGGGCCAGCTGTGCACGGTACGACTGCGGGTCAGCAACTTCGGCACCAGCGCGCGGCGCGTGGACGTCGGCAGCCAGACGCTGTACGACGGCGCCGGGCGGGCCTACGACGCGGACCGCACGGCGTGGACGTACCTCCCGGAGTCCGCGCCGTTCTTCCGGCAGGAGATCAACCCGGGCAACGAGCTCACCGCAACGCTCGTGTTCGACGTCGCCGCCGACGCCGAGCCGGAGCGGCTGGAGGTGCACGACTCGCCGTTCAGCGGCGGCGCCTCCATCACCCTGTGAGGCCCGCGCTACCGTCACCCGCCGTGACCGTGCCCGCCGAGCTGACCGCCCTGGTGTCCGCCGTGCTGCCCGGCCGGCCGCGGCGCTCGGTGGTCCCGCTGGGCGCCGGCCTCGACAACACCGCGTACCTCGTGGACGACGAACTCGTGGTGCGCGTCGCCCGGACCCCGGACGCCGCCGAGGTCGTACGCCGCGAGGCCGGCCTGCTGGCGCTCGTCGCCACCGTCAGCCCGCTACCCATCCCCCGGCCGTGCGCCGTGCTGCCCGAACGTGGGGTGTTCGCCTACCCTCTGCTACCCGGCCGGCCGTTGCTGCGGAGGCCGTCACGGCGCCCGGCGGCCATCGGGGAGTCGCTCGGCCGGTTCCTGGCCGCCTTGCACGCCGTGCCCGCCGCCCGGGTGGCCGGCCTCGCCGAGGTGGACGACGCGCCGCCGGGGGAGTGGCTGGACGCCGCCGCGGAGTCCTTCGCGGAGGTCGCGGCGGCCGTGCCCCACGGGCACCGGGTCGCACTCGCCGAGTTCCTCGCGGCCGCCCCACCCGCGCCCCCGCCGGCGGACGGCCTCGTGCTCTGCCACCACGACCTCGGCGCCGAGCACCTGCTCGCCGACTCCCGCGGCACCCTCACCGGCGTCATCGACTGGACCGACGCCGCCCTCGCCGACCCCGCCCACGACCTCGGCCTCATCCTCCGCGACCTCGGCCCGGCGGCCCTGGCCGCCACCCTCCGCTCCCACGCCACCGCCATGGCGGCCACGTCGGTCGCGCCACCGGCCGTTCCACCCCTGGCGCCACCCGCCGTTCCACCCGTCGCGCCGCCGGCCGTTCCACCCCTCGCGCCACCCGCCGAGATGCCCGCCGCCTTCCGGGAGCCGGGGTCCCGCGAGCCGCGCGCCCGGTCACCGCTCACGTCACCCGCCACGGCGTTCGGCGACCCGGCGTTCCGTGCCCGTGTCCTGTTCCACGCCCGCTGCGCGCTCGTCGAGGATCTCGCGCACGGCATCCGCACCGGCGATTCCGCCTACTCCGACAAGAGCCTGGCCGCCGTCCCGCGCCTGTTCGCCACGAATTGACGCCCCTTTCCTCCGTGGCGGGATCCGCCACCCGGCTCGCACTGTGACCGAATGATCGCCACAAGTGACCAAAGGCTCAGGAAATGTCCGAGTGGCGATGAATCGAGATGTCGACACAACGCGCCAATGGCCACACCCTGTCGCCGTCCGCCCACGCCATGTATCCGCCGCCACCCCGGCGCCGTCCCGGCCGGCTGCGGGGAATCCCGCCGGTCAGCCCGCCGGACCGCTCCCGGGCCCCCGCCGGCCGTGACGTGCCGCGAGCCCTCCTCGGCACCCGGCGGAATGGCCTGGTAGCTATGGCTCATTCATCTCATGTGCATGACCGTATGGATTCTCCGCACGCCGGAGATTGCCAAGGCGGCCTGGTGGCCGAACGTCGTGGAAACCGCTCCTGCGGTCACGCACAGTTTATTCCCCGAGGCGCTTCGCCTATGTACACTACTGGCTTCTTCTGGGGGATGCGGCACTGTAGGCGCGGCATCGGCGGGGGCCGCCGGACACCGAGAAATAGTGGAGGCCTCGACGATGACGACTCTGGCTCTGCTGTCGGCGCGCCCGGAGCAGGCACGCCTCAACCGGGAGAACGGTTGGTGGCGCGACGAGACGTTCCTCGACGACCTGGCGGCCTGGGTGCGCGTGCGCCCGGACGCCCCGGCGTTCGTCACCGGCCGGTCCCGGGAGGGGACCGTGCGAACGGTGACATACAAGGAGTACGACCAGCAGGTCCGCCGCGTCGCGGCCGGCCTGTACGACCTCGGCGTACGCACCGGCGACGTGGTGGCGTTCCAGCTTCCCGACTGGTGGGAGACCGCGGCGATGTTCCTCGCCTGCATGCGGGTCGGCGCCATCGCCCAGCCCATGGTCCCTGAGCTGCGCGGACGGGAGATCGAGCGTGTCCTCGGGCGGACCAGCGCCAGAATATGCGTGATCATCGATGAATGGGCCGGGTTCGACCATTCCGCCGCGCTCCAGGAAATGGCGTACCGGCTGCCGCACCTGCGGCACCGCGTGGTGTACGGCGATTCGGCCCGGACCGGAGCCCTCGATTTCCACCGCGACCTGGTGAACGATCACCGGGACGACGACCTCTCCATGCTCCCGCCGCTCGACCCGGATCGCGCGTGCCTGGTGCTCTTCACCTCCGGCAGCACCGGCGAGGCCAAGGGCGTGCTGCACAGCTCGAACACCATCTACGCAGGCAGCCGCGGCATGACCGACGCCACCACCTCGCTCGCGCCGGGCGTCGACCGGGCGGCCGCCACCCTCAAGATCAGCCACATCGCCGGCCCGCTCTGGATGCTCTTCGGCACCCTGCTCTCCGGCGGCGCCGCCGTCTTCCAGGACATGTTCGACGCCGACGAACTGCTCGACCTCATGGAGGCCGCGGGCGTCACCCGGTTGCTCTCGACGCCGCCCAAGCTCGCCGCGCTCCTGGACGCCCAGCGCCGTCGCGGCCGTCCCATCGAGTCCCTGCACACCGTGTGCGCCGGCGGCACGACCATCCCGCCGGACCTCGTCCCTCAGGTGCGCGACGTGTTCGACGTGCCGCTGCGGTCCGTGTGGGGCATGACCGAGATCGTCGTCGGTACCGTCGTCGGCCAGGACGATCCCGAGGACTGGTCCGCGCACAGCGACGGCCGCGCGCTGCCCGGCCTGGAACTGCGCGTCGTCACCCCGGACGGCGGCCCGGGCGCCGGTTCGCTGCAGGTCCGCGGCGCCTCGCTGTGTCTCGGCACCGTCACCAAGGACATCGGTGACGTCACGCCCCCCACCGACACCGAGGACGGCTGGTTCGACACCGGCGACCTGGCCCGCGAGGACGGCCGCGGCGGCATCCGCATCGTCGGCCGCACCGCTGATCGGATATACGATCCGAGCGCCAACTTCATGATCCCCGTGCGGGACCTCGAGGACGAGCTCATGCGCCACCCCCTCGTCCACGACGTCGCGATCGTCGCCTGCCGCATGACCGCCGAGGACGGCGCCCCCGAGGACGTCCTCGCCGTCGTCGTGCCGGCCGGCGACCGGCGGCCGACCCTGCCGGAGCTGTGCGCGCACCTCGACGAGTGCGGCATGACCTCCTGGTACCACCCGACCCGCCTGGAGTTCCAGGACTCCCTGCCTCGCGACCCCCTCGGCAAGATCCGCAAGTACCAACTCCGCGACCACTACGACGCACTGGTCCTCGCCGCCGGCTGACCACCACCCGTCGTCCCCGGCGCCGAGTCGGCCAGCCGGCCCGCCGCCGGGGACTCGACACCTCACGCCGCGGGCGCGACCTCCCGGCGGAAGGTGTTGCGGGACAGCAGGAGCCAGGCCAGGCCGGCGCGTTCACCCTGGCCCCTGTCCGGCCGTGCTCGGCCAACAACGTTCGCGCCATGGGCGTGCGGCGGTGCATGGTCCGTTGCTCTCGCAGCCGGTCCGCCGGCATGCGTGGTGTCGGCCGTGCACGGGGGAGCCGGACCCGTCGTCGTGCCGGTCCGGCGGCGATGCGTGGTGTCGACCGCGTACAGGGAGTCCGGCTGTTGTCGTCGCGGGTTCGTCGGCCATGTGTGGTGGTTGGCCGCCGTGCGTGCCTGGTGTCGACCGCGTACAGGGAGTCCGGCCGTCGTCGCCGGTTTGTCGGCCATGTGTGGTGGCTGGCTGCGGGGCGTGCGTGGTGTTGACCGCGTACGGGGAGTCCGGCTGTTGTTGTCGCGGGTTCGTCGGCCATGTGTGGTGGTTGGCCGCCGTGCGTACCTGGCGTCGACCGTGCACGGGGAGCCGTCGTGCCGGCCCGGCGGGCGTGGGTGGTGTTGGCCGCGCACAACGAGTTCGACCGCCGTCGTGCCGACCGGCGGGCGTGCGTGGTGCGGCCGCGCAACAGCGAGCCGACCGGCGGTCGTCGCCGGTCCGCCGGCCCCACCGGGCCTGCCTCGTGGCTCCAGCCCGGCCCCATCGGGACCCCCTACCGTCAGGCCGTGGTACGTCGGGGCGCGCTCGTCGCCGCCGCCGCGGTGCTCGCCGGGGTGGTCCGGGCGACGGCGCCCCGTCTGGCCGGAGCGTTCCGCCGCCGCCGCAGCACTCGCGGCGCCGCGCGGTTCGCCCGCGCACTCGGTCACGTCCGCCGTCGGCAGACGCGCCTGAACGCGCTCGCCTGGTCCGCGGAGCGCCCCGATGTGCCACTGCTCGGCATCCCGCTGCTCGTCCCGCCCGGCTGGATGCTCCCGCGCCCGGTCCCGCTCGACCAGGTGCGCATCGCCATGGTCGAGCCCCCCGCCGCCGAGCTCCTCGCCGAATCGCGGCGCCGCGCACGGACCCTCCTGCCGCGCCGCGCCGATGGCGGCCGGTACGCCGGGTACGGCCAGGCGCTGGTCGAACTCGGCGGCATGGCCCACCTGTTCGACGGCGCCATCTATCGCCCGGTCGCCGTGCGCCCGGTCGACGGCACGCTGGCCATCGACTTCTGTCTCGCCGGCTACTTCGACTACCTGGACACCTCGTCCGTCCTCGGCTTCGAACTGGCCGGTCAGGACCTCGCCGGCCGCGCCCCGGTCGCCGGCGGCGCGTACCGCCGCTTCCTCGGCACCCCGTTCGATCTCCGGCGGCGCGTGACCGGCCTCGGCGTCTGCACCCTGACCATCCGCCGCGACGGCCCCGACGCCGGCTTCTTCCTGCACCGCCGCGACGACGCCTGGGTCACCGAGGCAACTGATCAAATACATGTCATCCCCGCCGGCGACTTCGCCCCCGCCGCCTGCGACCCCGGCGATCCCTCCGTCGACGGCGAGTCCGGGGACCGCCCGGCCGACTTCGCGCTCTGGCGTCACGTCATGCGCGAGTACCTGGAGGAGTTCCTCGACCTGGAGGACGGCGACCGTTCGGTGGAACGCGGCCTTCCCGCCCTCGACCGTGCGCACCGCGAAGGCCGCCTGACCACCCACGCCTTCGGCGTCGGCCTCGACCCCCTCACGTGGAAGCCCGCGCTGCTCACCGCATGCGTCTTCGACGCCGACGTCTTCGACACCCTGCTCGGGGGTTTCGTCACGCGCGCCACCGAAGGCACCATTCTCGCCGGCCCGGACCGCACCGGCCTGCCCTTCACCGAGGACGCCGTCCACCGCTACGCCTCCGACCCCGCCGTCGCCGTCAACGCCGTGTCCTGCCTGCGTCTGGCCTGGCGCCACCGCGCCGCCCTCGGTCTCGTGCCGGACGCCGCCCCACCCGCACCTCAGCCTGACCTCGACGCCACCGCGGACGCCTGACCGCCCTTCCCCCCGGCCTCGGACCGAAGCGACGTACGTCCGTACCTCTGACGTTGCGGCCGCCGGCGTTCCGGCCGTGGGTGGTTCGGCCATTGGCGGTGCGGTTGTCGCTGGTGCGGCCGTCGTTTCGGATGCCGGTGATGGGCTCGGATGATGCGCGGGCTGAACGGCCGGGTCGTACTGATCGGCGGGGGTGCGACAGGGATCGGGGCCGCGGTGGCGCGCCGGGCGGCGGCCGAGGGGGCGACTGTCGTGGTGGCGGACCTGTTCGGTGATCGGGCGAAGCGGACCGCGGCCGGGATCGTCGAGGGTGGTGGTCGGGCGGAGGCGGTCGAGTTCGATATATCTGATGCGGCGTCCGTGCGGGCGCCGGTGGCCGGCGTGGTCGATCGGTACGGGCGCATCGACGGACTCCACGCCAACGCGGCTGATATTTCGCCACATACCTAGGGTCGAGACACGACGGTCGTGGACGTGGAGCCCGAGGTGTGGCACCGCACCCTGAACATCACGTTGCACGGTTACTTTTACCTGACCCGCGAGGCCATCCCGTTGATGCTTGCCGGCGGGGCCGGCTCCATCGTGACGACCTCGTCGGACGCGGTGTTCAGGGGCGACGCGGCTCATGTGTCATATGCGGTCGCCAAGGCCGGCGTCACCGCGCTCACCCGGCACATCGCGAGCCGCTGGGGCAAGAACGGCCCGCGCTGCAACTCGGTTGCGCCCGGCCTGACCATGAGCGAGGTCGCCGTCGAGCACGGCAACAAGGCCTGGCGCGAGCGCTATCTCGCCGCGGCGCCGACGCCACGCGTCGGCCACCCGGGCGACATCGCCTCGCTCATCGTCTTCCTGCTGTCCGACGAGGCCCGCTACGTCAACGGCCAGACGCTCAGCGCCAACGGCGGCTACATCATGCGATGACCGACCACGGCGGCCCGGGCCGGGCGGAACCGCGCCAGCCCGTCCGGACTGCCGGGTCGGCCGGCGTGCGCGACCTGTGCGGCGCGCGGCGGCTCAGCTCTCCTCGCTCCAGACGCCGAGCTTGTCCAGGTGCTCCACGAGCAGGTCGCCGGCGTGGGTGATGTGGCGGTGCATGGAGAACCGTGCGGCGTCGGGGTCGCGCTTGTGCAGCGCGTCGAGCACGGCGTGATGGTCCTCGCGGGAGGCGCGTGTCCAGCCGTGGATCTCGCCGTAGAAGCTCAGCGGCGCGTAGCGGACGGCGGTGGCCAGGAACCAGGCCAGCTTCCGCGACTCGGACACCGAGTTGATCTGCCGGTGGAACTCGTGGTTGAGCGCCTCCTGCTCGACCGACGCCCCGGTGGTGTGCAACATGTCGAGCTGGCCCTGGATGGTCTCGAGATTCTCCAGCTGCTCGTCGGTGATCACCGTCGCCGCGCGGGAGGCGAGCTCGCCCGCGATGTCCGCCTGCACGCGGAACACGTCCTGGACGTCGACCCGGGACAGCGGCGACACGATGAAGCCGCGCCGCGGCTGCAACTGCACGAAGCCCTCGCCACGCAGCGCCACCAACGCCTCGCGCACGGGGGTGACGCTGATGCCCAGCTCCTCCGCCACGTGCTCCAGCCGGAGGTACTCACCCGGGCGGACCTGCCCGGACATGATCCGCTCACGCAGGTGGGCTGCGACCTCCTCGGAGAGCTGCGGACGCCTCCGCAACTTGACGTCGCGACCGTGGGCCACCACCGCGCCCCCTCCTCAATCGGGCCGTGGGATCGGCCACCCTTGCGGATGAGTATGGCAGAGCATAGAGTCACTGCGCATCAAACATTAGACACAATATTTGAGATCCGATGCCGCGTATCAGCCCTGAAGGGCAGGCGATCGTCGACACGGTGGCGGACTTCGTCGACCGTGCGTGAAGCTGACGGTCCGCGACCTGGAGGCGGTCGGCGAGCACCCCGAGGCGCTCATCGAGCAGATGAAGAAGCTCGGCGTCTTCGGCCTGCTCATCCCGGAGCGGCACGGGGAGTGGGGGTGACCTCCACGTGCTTCGCCCTGGTCACCGAGGAGTTGGCGCGTGGCTGGATGAGGCTACCGCGGTGTGGAGACCTGCGAGCTGGTGTTCGACGACGTGCCGGTGCCGGCCGACGCGGTGCTCGGCGGTGTGCCCGGCGAGGGTTTCGCCCAGATGATGCGCGGCCTCGAACTCGGCAGGGTCCAGGTCGCCGCCCGCGCGCTCGGCGTGGCCCGGGCCGCGTTGGACGACGCGCTCGCCTACGCACAGGTGCGCGAGACGTTCGGCCTGCCCATCTGGCGGCACCAGGCCATCGGCAACCAGCTCGCCGACATGGAGGCGGGCATGGCCAAGCTCTTCGCGTCCGAGGTCTGCATGGAGGTGGCGCTGTCGGCGCTGCGCATCCACGGTGCCTACGGCTACTCCACGGAGTACAACGTGGAACGCTACTTCCGCGACGCCCCGCTGATGATCGTCGGCGAGGGCACCAACGAGATCCAGCGCAACCTGATCGCCCGGCAGATGGTGTCGCGGAGCCCACTGCCCGGCTGAGCGACCGGAGGTTTCCGTTCATGACACTGCTCGACGGGCGCACCGCCGTGATCACGGGCGGGGCGCGGGGGATCGGCCTGGCCATCGCCCGGCTGATGGTGGAGCACGGCGCCTCGGTCGTGCTCGGCGACCTCGACCGGGACGCCGCCGAGGCGGCCGCCGGGTCGCTGGGTGCCGGCGTGGCGAGCGCCGCCGTATGTGATGTCACATCCGCCACCGAGGTCGACGCCCTGCTGGAGCACGCCGTGTCCCGCTTCGGCCGGCTGGACATCATGGTGAACAACGCCGGCATCACCCGGGACGCCACCATGCGGAAGATGACCGAGGAGGACTTCGACCTCGTGCTCGCCGTGCACCTCAAGGGAACCTGGCTCGGCACCCGCGCGGCGGCCGGAGTGCTGCGCTCCCAGGGCGGCGGAGGGGCCATCGTCAACATCTCGTCGATCTCGGGGAAGGTCGGCATGGCCGGCCAGACCAACTACAGCGCCGCCAAGGCCGGCATCGTCGGGCTCACCAAGGCGGCGGCGAAAGAGCTGGCGTACCACGGCATCCGGGTCAACGCGGTGCAGCCTGGGCTGATCCGAACGGCCATGACGGAGGCGTTGCGAGAGGACATCTGGGCCTCCAAGGTCGCCGAGATCCCCCTCGGTCGAGCCGGCGAACCCTCGGAGGTCGCCGGGGCGGTGCTGTTCCTGGCCTCGGACCTCTCCTCGTACATCACCGGCACCGTCACCGAGGTCACGGGCGGCCGCCACATTTGATGTTGTGCACGGAGGCCGTGCAGGGTCGGCCGGGACTCTGCTCATGGCGCCGAGCCGCGCTCAGCGTGCCCGGATTGGTCACGGATTTGTGGCTGGGCCGATGGCGTGGGGGAAGTGACGTTGCGTCGTTGGGAGGCGACGGGTTCATTCGCGGGAAGTCGCAGGTCAGGAGGCTCATCCGGGTCAACACGCTGCACCCCACCAACGTGGACACTGTGATGATCCAGAACGAGAGCACCTGGCGGCTGTTCCGGCCGGACCTGGAGCACCCGACGCGCGACGACGCCTACGAGGGCCTGGCGAGCGTCAACACCCTGCCGCTGGCCTGGATCGAGCCGGCCGACGTCTCGAACGCCCTGCTGTGGCTGGTCTCCGACGAGGCCCGCTACGTCACGGGCATCGCGCTGCCGGTGGACGCCGGGCTCGCCATCCGCTGAGCGTTCCGGGCCGGCGGCGGGGGTCAGGCCGGTTCGATGACCAGCTCGCGTTCCAGCTCGCGGATGGCCTCGCGGTCGGCGTACACCTGCTCGGCGTCCTCGTGGGCCAGGATGATGTAGCCCATCGACATGCTGGACACGATGTCGGTGGTGGCGGCGACCTCGGTGCCGGAGCGCACCAGGAACATGGGGGAGTGGTACGAGGGCAGCTCCCGTGCCTTGTCCAGGATCTCCGCGTTGCGCACCACGCCCGAGGAGTGGGCGATCAGGAACACGGCCATCACCGGCTTCAGCAGGGTGAAGCCGTCCGGCAGGCCGGCGCCGCGTCCCGCGCACACGTCCACGATGCGGGTGTTCTGGCTGGTGCCCGTGGCGATCTCGGTGACCAGCGGGTTCATCGCCCCGGCCGGCCGTGGGTTGATCTCCACCAGGCGCGGCCCCTCGGTGGTCATCATGACCTCGGTGTGCGCGGCCCAGTACCGCAGGCCCACGGCGTCGAGCGTGGCCAGGCCGTAGGACAACAGGTCGCCATACCGGTCCAGGTCGTAGGGCAGCCACTCGACGCTGTCGTAGATGGCCATGCCGTGCTCGTTGTGCAGCTTGCGGTAGCGCAGCAGGTCGGTCACCGAGTGGTGACCGTCGAAGCTCACGGTGTCGATCGCGTACTCGATGCCGGTGACGTACTCCTGCACGAGCACCTCGTCGTTCACCGCGCCGTAGCGGTTGATCGTGCCGAGCAGCCCGGCGTGCAGCGCCTCCCAGCCCTCGCCGGCCGGGGCGAAGCCCACGCCGTCGGTGCCGGCGCTGGTCGTCGGCTTCACCACCAGGTTGCGCCCGGCCATGCCCTCGCGGGCGATCCAGTCCCGCACGACGGCCGGGTCCGCGGAGCACACCTGCCGGATGACCGGCAGCCCGGCCGCCGCGACCGCCTGGTGCGACAGGTACTTGTTGCGCCGCGCCGCGGCCAGCTCCGGCACGTTGACCCGGTCCGGCACCAGCAGCTCGGAGAGCTTGCCGCACAACGGTTCGATGCGGTCGGTGCCGGGCACCACGCCGACCGTCGGCCCCAGGTCGCGCAGCGCGGCGGCGGTGGCGCCGACGTCGCCGGTGTGGTCGATCACGGCGTCGTAGGCGCTGCCGTCGAACGCGGTGAGCGCGCCGATCCCGGGCAGCGTCGAGTCGATGATCGCGACGGGCGACAGGCCGGCCTCGCGCAGCAGCGGCGGGATCAGGCTCGCGGACGAGAACGGCTCGGCCAGGGCGACGACCGGTGTGGTCATGGTGCTGCTCACTCCTCGTAGGAGAACACCGTGGTGAAGGCCGCCCCGGTGTTGACGTTGACGACGTTGCCGACGGTGGCCGGCAGCGTCCTGACGAACGTGCCGGCGTAACCGTCGTCGAACACGAAGATGCCGTACACCGGCAGCCAGGCCGTGAGCGCGCCGTCCGGCCCGTCCGGCACCGGCTCCAGCCGCACCGCGGCGCGCCGCTGCACGATGAACGGCCGCCGCAGGGCCGAGCCCCACGCGGCCTCCCACTCGGCGTCGGTGACCTCCCAGCCGGTGGTGATGCCGCCCCCGCCGCCGCCCGTGGTGGGCTTGAGCAACAGGTGCTCGCGCTCGGCCCGGCAGTGCTCCCACAGCTCCGGCGTGACCCGCCGGGTCCAGGGCAGCAGCCGGTCGATCACCGCGGACTCCTCCTCGGTGAACGCCCCGGCGGCGCGCCGCTCGGACAGGATCGCGAGCAGGCCCTTGTTGGCGTGGATGCCGTAGTCGAAGGAGGCGAAGAAGATCGTGCGCCCCGCCTCGTGCGCCCGCAGCACCGGCGCGAGCCACTCGTCGCAGCGCGGCTCCGCGACCATCTCCTCCAGCGTGAAGTAGCGCAGCGCCACGTCGATCGGCGTCCCGCCCGCGGTGAGCCTGCCGTCGGCCGCGGTGCCGAGGTCGGCGATATGGCACACCCGGATCTCGATGCCCCGCGGCGCCATGTGCGCCGCGAAGGCCTCGTAGTGCTCGCGCCAGGCGTCCAGGTTCGCCGAGATGTCCACGAGCGCCACCACCGGGTCACCGCCGCCGGTCACCGGCGCGGCCATCGTCCGCAGGAACCCCGCGATGCGCTCGCCGAGATCGGCGTACCCGAGCTGGTGCTCCTTGGCGAAGTCCCGGAACTCCGGCAGCGCCAGGTACGCCTCGTTGACCGCCGCGGAGTCCACGCCGCCCACCTCGCTGCCGGAGTTCAGCTCCAGCAACGTGAACCGCTCGCCGTCGTAGTACAGGTCGGGCCGGATGTAGAGCGGCGTACGCCCGGCCGCCTCGGCGCGGCAGGCCAGCTCGGTGGCCCGCGGCGACATGCCGAGCTCGGCGCACAGGGCCGCGGTGTCGCCGCCGTACAACCGCTCCGGCAGCTCGAACACGAGCCGGTGCAGGGCCCGCAGGTCCGCCGCCGCCTCGTCCAGGTGCCGCTGCGGCACGAACAGCGGCCGGGCGAGCTGCCGGGCGCCCCAGGTGCGGCCGTAGAAGTGCTCGAACTCCAGGCGCCGCGCGGCCGTCCGCAGCGGGTCGCCGGGCCGGGCGCAGGCCCGCAGGTACGCCTCGGTCACTGGGTCGGTGCGCACGACTCCACCCCCGTCGGTCTCCTGCCGCTGGCCACCGGGCCGGTGCGGCCACCAATATAGGGGCCGTTTTCGTGACGACCAGCACGCGCACCGGCGCTCAGCGCGTCCGGCCGCCGAGGAGGACCCATGACGACCGCCGGGGGACCGACGATCACCAGCACGGTGCGCAGCCTGACCCTGCCGGTGTGGGTGCTGATGCTGGGGACCCTGGTCAACACGGTCGGCAGCTTCCTGTTGCTGTTCCTCACGCTCTACCTGACCAACAAGGGGTTCACGCCGTTCGTCGCGGGCCTCGCGCTCGGCGCCTGGGGCGTCGGCCGCATCGTCGGCGCGTTCATCGGCGGCGTGGTGGCCGACCGCATCGGCTACCGGGCGACCATGGCGCTGTCCATGCTCACCACCGCGGTGTTCATCGTCGGCCTGGTGGTGGCCGCCGGTCAGGGCAACGCCTGGCTGGTGGTGGCGGCCTCGCTGGTCGCGGCCTCGCTCGGTGGCATCTGGCGGCCGCCGGCGCAGGCACTGCTCACCGAGCTGACCCCGCGCGACCGGCTGGTGACCGTCACCGCCATCTACCGGCTGGCGTTCAACGCCGGCATGCTCGTCTCCCCGCTGCTCGGCGCGGTGCTCTCGCGGATCTCCTGGGACCTGCTGTTCTGGGTGGAGGCCGCCTCATCGGCGGTCTTCGGCCTGCTGGTGCTGGCCCTGCTGCCGCCCGACCGGAAGCAGGCCACCGCGCCCGCCGGTGATCCCGTCACGGGCACCGCGGCCGGGCCGGCTCCGGGCTACGGCGTGGTGCTCCGCGACCGGACGTTCGTGCTCTTCCTCGGCGCGCTCGTGCTCAACGCCGTGGTCTACATCCAGGCGCCGGCCGTGCTGTCGCTGCACCTGGACTCCCTCGGCCACCCGGCGACCGTGTTCGGCGCCCTCGCGTCGCTCAACGCGCTCATGGTCATCCTGCTGGAGGTTCCGTTCACGAGGGTCACGCAGCGTTTCCAGGCGCGGACGACGATCGCCGCCGGCATGGCACTCACCGGAATCGGCCTGAGCTTCTACAGCCTGCCGCTCGGCATCGCCGGGTTCGTGCTCGCCACGGTGGTGTGGACCATGGGCGAGGTGGTGGCCAGCCCGTCCATGCTCGCCTACCCGGGGCTGGTCGCGCCGCCCGCGCTGCGCGGCCGCTACATCGCCGCGGCCACGGTGGCCCACCAGGCCGGATATTCCATCGGCCCGGTGGTGGGTACCGCCGTCTGGGCCGGTCTCGGCGGCGGCGTGTTCTGGATCGCCGGGGCGGTCTCGGCGGTGGCCGTGGCCGCGATCCTGGGCAGCGTCCGAATGGTCGACACCGCGCCGGAATCGGTACGGGATGGCGAAGTGACCAACGCCACGAATGTCACGGAGAGTACCGGACCGGCGGATGCGGTGGCTCCCGAGAAATCGTGAGCGGAGCGCGACGGGGGTTGCGATCCCTCCGTGCCTGAGGGAG
Organism: Pseudonocardiaceae bacterium; assembly: GCA_036402215.1. GTDB lineage: Bacteria > Actinomycetota > Actinomycetes > Mycobacteriales > Pseudonocardiaceae > DASXTS01. Next base: position 9,640 of record DASWTI010000421.1, on the reverse strand, counting down.
GCTCGGCCAGGCCGCATGAGGCCCACGAACGAGCCGCCACAAACGGTGCGTGGGGAGGAGCCTGAACGTGTCAACCGCACATACAGTGCAGGAACAGGGCCGTATGACCTCCGAGGAGGTCGCCGACTTCTGGCGTAACGGATTCGCCGGACCGTTCTCCCTCGGTATGCCCGACGATCACCTCGCAGCTCTCGGTGAATGGTGTGAGGACACCGTCGTCCAACGCCGGCAGCAGCCATTGTACGGCCGTTACGCATTGCGTGACTGGCACCTGGTAAATACGGATCTGGAGCAGCTCCTCGCCCACGACGCAATTGTCGGCCGGGTGGCACAGCTGCTCGGTGACGATCTGCTGCTGTGGCGTTCGAAGATCTTCTACAAGCCGCCGGGGGCGGATGCCATCGGCTGGCACCAGGAATGGGGGAAGTTCGACGGCGAGGAGATCGGCAACTCCACGCCCTCGTTGCGGCCGGCCGCCTACGGCGACGCCCCGGACGACATCTGGGACCTGACGGTCTGGGTGGCCCTGGACGACGTGACGCCGGACAACGGCCCGCTGCAGTTCGCCGCCGGCACCAACCGTGTCAAGGTGCCCTGGTCGCGGGTGCCGATGACCCAGTCGGCGTTCTACGAGGAGCCGTTCGAGGGCCTGACCGCCGAGCAGATCGTGGGGCGGACCCGGCGCAGCGAGCTGGTGCTGGACATCGAGACCGGCGACTGGCTGGACGGCGTCGACGTGGCCGCGCTGGACCGGGAGGCGCTGGTCGCGCTGCTGCGGGCGCGCTTCGACGAGCTGCAGGCCAAGTACACCGACTTCGAGCCGGAGCCCGGCACAGTGGTCACCATGGAGATGCCGCGCGGCAGCTTCGTGATCTTCAGCGAGCGCACCATGCACGGCTCGCCGCCGAACCACTCCGACCGGCGCCGGATGGCCGTGAACTGCCGCATCGCCAAGGCCGACACGCTCGTCTACCCGGGCCGGCTGACGGGCGACGTGATCGACGGCTCCAACCTGGACATCAGCAAGCACGAGAACCTGCTGGTGTCCGGCCGGGCCGTCGAGCCGCGCAACGTCATCCGCGCCTGAGCCGCGGCGCCGGGACCGGCCGCGCGCCGGTCCCGGACGGCGGCATGACGTGGCCGGACCGGTCCGGCGTGGCCCGATCCTCGCCACGCCCCGGACGCCCCGTCGCCGTCGTGTCGGGAAAAGGTTGCGAAGAATATCCGGGAGGCCACCCTTCGTGACCATTCGTCATAACGTCCTACTGATTGCACCGTCCGACGGAGTAGCCCGGTGCGGGGATCGGCCCAGCCGGGCCGCCGGCGGCGGGCGCGACCGCTGACTGACAGTGATCGGATGATCCGTAATGGGTGACAGCATGGCTTGTCGGGCCCCCGGCCCCGCCATTAGCGTCACCCCGCGGCCAGTCCGAACCCGAACCGAGACGGGGGTTGCCGACAAGGTGGTCACCACTGCCGCAGGGGAGCTCGTGACTCCTGCCATCCGTGAGGCTGCACCAGACACCAGGATCATCGGCCGCGACGGACTGTCCGCCCGCATGGACGCCCTCGCCGGCGACCCGCTCTTCGCCGGCGGCCCGGGCGTGCTGCACGACGAGAACCCGTACCGCCGGGCACTGCTGCCGGACGTCGCCGCCGAGGTGGACTTCTCCCGGCCGCTGACCGCCGGCACGCTGGACGGACCGGCCGCGCTGACCGCGCACCGCGCGCTGGGGACCCTCTACGAGGCCGAGCACGTGCTGCTCCCGGAGGCCGGCCTGGCCGGGCTGCGCGGCGACTTCGATCATTTCTACGGAACGGCGCTGCGCCGCCTGCGGGAAGCCTCGATATCTGATCTGGAGGACTTCGCCTTCGCGTTCCTGGACGACGCCGTAACCATCACGGGGAACTGTACGGTCGAGGACCTCGACGCCTATTTCCAGCACGCCGTGGACGAGGCCGAACGGGGCGACGCGCCGGCCCTGCTGGCGATCGAGGCGGCCTCCGACCCGGCCGTCGCGGCGGACACCTACCTGGTCCAACTGGCCCTGGACGGCCTCACCGAGGCGTCCGCCATGTCGCGCAACCTGGGCGGCGCCTACGGCCCCGAACAGTCCGCGCTGTTCAAGATCTTCATTGACGAGTTCGGCTACGGCGTGTTCGAGGCGAAGCACACCACGATCTTCGCCAAAATGATCTCGAGCCGGGCGATGCGCACTCATGTGCACGCCTACTGGAATTTCTATCTGCCCGGTCCGCTCGCCACCAACAACCTCTACTACTACTTGTCGCGGGATCATTCCAAGTTCTTCCGCTATGCCGGCGCGGTCACCTACGCGGAGGCGGTCTTCGCGCCCGCGTTCGTCAAGATGATTCGTACTTATCGGAATATCTTCGGCGACGACGTGGACCTGCACTACTGCGAGGAACACGCGCACATCGACCAGCACCACGGGCGCATCACGCGCGAGCAGGTGCTGCTGGCGCTCGCCGAGCGGCACGGTGACGGCGTGGTGCCGGAGCTCATGCGCGGCATCGCCGAGGCCCGGCTCGTCGGCGCCTGGTTCGAGGAGGACACGGCGGCGCAGATCCGCTGGGCGGACCGCCCCGCGGCCTACCGCGAACGCGGCGAGCAGACGGCCGGCGGCGAGGTGCTGCGGCACGTGGAGCTGGCCCCGGGACACCCGTTCGGCACCCGCAACCACGCCGAGGACGTGGTGCTCGTCGTGGCACGCGGCGAGGCCGAGCTGGTGACCACCCCGACCGGCACCCCCGACCGGCTGCGCCGCGGCGACGCGGTGCACGTGCCGGCCGGCCGGGTGTACGGCGTCCGCGCGACCACCGGCGAGTGCGCGTACCGGGTGCACCGCGCCGCGACCGAGCAGTGAGCGCGCCGCTCGGGGCGGCGCCGTCGGAGAGCTGGACATCGAGGGGGCATCGATGAGGCGCGTCGTCGTCATGGACCTCAGCCGCCACAACGTTCTCGTGGTCGGCGATCGGCGCTGGTTCGTCCTGGAGACGGCCGGCCGCGCGGAGCTGGTGCTGGACAGCTGCCCGCACCGGGGCGGCCCGCTCAGCCTGGCCCGGCTCACCCCGGACGGCCGCCGGCTGGCCTGCCCGTGGCACGGCACCCGGGTCGGCACCGCGGCCGTCCGCCGGACCGCGCTGCCCATGGTGCGCACCGGCGACGAGGCGGTGGTGGTGCTGCCCGGCGTCGGGCCGGAGGTGCCGGTCACCGCGCGGCGGCGCCGGGTGCTGGCCAACCTGCCGCCGATGGATCCGCTGTGCGACAAGGAGAACGGCCTGACCGGACCGGTGAACGGGAACCTGACCGATACGACTGCGGGGACGCGATGACCGAGAACTCGACGCTGGTGATCCCGGCCGGGGACGACTGGGTGGTGCAGGAGTTCCTGCGCTTCGGAGACAGCCAGTACGCCGCGGGGGCCTACGAGGACGCCGCGCGCACCTACCGGCTCGCGCTGCGCTCCGACCCCGGCAACCGCGACGCGGCCACCCGGTACAACCGCTGCATCCGCCAGTGCGTGCCGCGCTGGCACTTCGAGATGATGCACGACGGCGACCGCGCCGCGAGCTACGACGAGGCGATCGAGCGCATGGTCACGCCGGACTCGCTGGTCCTCGACGTCGGCACCGGCTCGGGCCTGCTCGCCCTGATGGCGGCCCGCGCCGGGGCCCGGCACGTGGTGGCCTGCGAGGCCCAGCCGTTCGTCTCCGAGGTCGCCGAGCGGATCATCCGCCAGGCCGGCTACGGCGACGCGGTCACCGTGCTGTCCAAGCGGTCGACCGACATGCGCGTGCCCGGCGACCTGCCGCGCCGCGCCGACCTGCTGGTGACCGAGACGGTGGACTGCGGCCTGCTCGGCGAGGGCATTCTCGGCACCATCGCGCACGCCCGTGAGCACCTGCTCGCCGCGGACGCCGTCATCGTGCCGGCGCGGGCCCGGGTGCTCGCCGTGCTCGTGGAGAGCGAGTCGTTGCGGCGCAAGAACATCGTGGGCGAGCTGTACGGCTTCGACCTGTCCGGCTTCAACGAGCTGGCCACGCTGGAGTACTTCGACTCGCGGCTCGCCAAGCACCCGCACCGGGCGCTCTCCGACCCGGCCGAGGTGTTCTCGTTCGACTTCTACCGGGACACCGCCGAGCCCGCGAGCACCACGTTCACCGTGCCGCCCACGGCCGCCGGCACCTGCCACGCCGTGGTGTTCTGGTTCGAGCTGGAGCTCGTCCCCGGCATCACGCTGTCCAACTCGCCGCACGACCCGAACACGCACTGGAAGCAGGCCGTGCAGTGCCTGCCGGTCGCCGTGCCGGTGCGGCCGGGGGAGCCGCTGCCGCTGCGCGCGAGCCACGACGGGCTGCACATCCACATCGAGCTCGACCCGGGAGCGCCCGCATGACCGCCACCCTGCCCGAGACCCCGGTGACCGGCCCCGGGCTGTCCGACGCGCTGTCCCGCTACGCGGCGCAGCGGGTGTTCCGGCCGGGGCCGGAGGTCTACATCGACGGCAACCCGTACCGGCGCCCCATCTCGGTGGACGACCCGGGTGCGCTGGACTTCTCGGTGCCGGCCACCGAGGCGGAGTTCCTCGGCCGGCGGCAGCTCATCGCCGGCCGGGTGCTGTGCAACGCCTACGAGAGCGACATGATCCTGCTGCCCGCGGCCGGGCTGGGCACCGCCAAGGCGGACTTCGACCTGTTCTACGGCGACGAGGTCCGGCGGCTGCGCGACGCCGTCCGGCCCGACCTGGAGCGCTACGCCTTCTCGTTCCTCGCCGAGGCCGCGCCGCGGCCGGCGGTGCGCACGCTCGACGAGCTGCAGGAGTACTTCCTCACCGAGGTCACCGAGGCCGGCTCGCCCGCCGACGGCAGCGGCATCAACCCCGCCGTCGGCGACCTGCCGGTGACCGGGGTCATGCGCGCCATCACCGAGTGCGCGCACGCCGAGGAGGCGGCCTCGCTCAACCTCATCCAGCTCGCCCTGGACGCGCTGACCGAGGCGTCCGCGATGGCCCGCAACCTCGGCGGCTCCTGGGGCGTCGAGCAGTCCGAGCTGTTCAAGATCTTCGTGGACGAGTTCGGCTACGGCGTCTACTCCGCCAAGCACAGCACGATCTTCAAGGAGATGCTGGCGAGCGTCGGGCTGCGTACCGACCTGCACGCGTACTGGAACTTCTACCTCACCAGCTCGCTGGCCGGCACCAACTACTTCAACTACCTCACCGAGGACCACCGCGGGCTGTTCCGGTACATGTCCGCGGTGACCTACCTGGAGTGGCTGTTCGCCCAGGGCTTCGCCAACACCGGGGCCATGCTGCGCGCGGTGTTCGGCGACCGGGTGGACACCAAGTACTGCGACGAGCACGCGCACATCGACATCCACCACGGCCGGATGACCTACGAGAACCTGTTGCTGGGCCTGGCCCGGGCGCACGGCGAGGTGGTGATCCCCGAGCTGGTGCGCGGCATCGAGGAGATCAAGGTGCTGATGCGGCTGGGCGACGCGGACTTCCTCGCCCAGATCCGCTGGGCCGACACCCTGGAGCGGCACACCGAGCTCGGCGGGCGGCTCGCCACCTCGGCCGCGGACGACGCGGTGGCGACGCGGCTGCGGCCCGGCGACCCGTTCTGCACCGAGGTGCACGACGGCGACCGGCTGATCACGGTCTCCGCCGGGGAGGTCGAGGTGCACGCCTGGGCCACCGGGCGGCCGCACCGGCTGGCCGCCGGCGACACCCTGTTCGTCCCGGCCGGCCGGCTGCACGGCCTGCTGGCTGCCTCGCCGTCCGCCGACCTGACCATCGCGTCCGTCCTCGCACAGTAGGGAGAGAACACCCGTGACCTACGCCGGCTCGTACACCGAGTGGGACCCGCTGGAGGAGGTCGTCGTCGGGGTCATCGACGGCGCCGCGGTACCACCGTGGGACGTCGCGCTGGAGGCCACCATGCCGCCGGAGTCCTGGGACTTCTACCGGGCCAACGGCGGCGGCAGCTTCCCGAGTGACCAGGTGGACGCCGCCCGCGAGGAGCTCGACAACTTCGCCCGGGTGCTGCAGGCCGAGGGCGTCACCGTGCACCGGCCGGACCCGGTGGACCAGTCGCGCCCGTTCGGCAGCCAGGACTGGACGACCACCGGCGGCTCCGCGCACACCTTCCCGCGCGACATCGCGCTGGTGGCCGGCGACCACATCGTCGAGGCCACCATGGGCTGGCGCTCGTACTACTTCGCCACGCACCCGTTCCGCCGCATCTTCAAGGACTGTTTCCGGCGCGGCGCCCGCTGGATCGCCGCGCCCAAGCCGGAGCTCACCGACGCCTCGTACAACCCCGGCTACCAGGACGCCAGGCCCGGCCCCGGCGAGCTGTTCCCGCCGGAGGCCTCGGTGATCACCGAGTACGAGCCGATCATCGACGCCGGCGACTTCATGCGCTTCGGCCGCGACATCCTGGTGCAGCGCAGCCACGTCACCAACGCGTTCGGCATCGAGTGGATGCGGCGCGCGCTCGGCGACGAGTTCCGGGTGCACGAGGTGGCGTTCGCCGACGACCACCCGATGCACATGAACGCCACGTTCGTCCCGCTGCGGCCGGGCAAGGTGCTGGTCAACCCCGAGCGGGTGCGGGAGCTGCCGCCGATGTTCGCCGGCTGGGACATGGTGGTCTGCCCGGAGCCGGCCATCCCGGCCGACCAGACGATGTACTTCTGCAGCCGCTGGATCGCGATGAACACCCTGATGCTGGACCCGGAGCGGGTGTTCGTCGAGGCCGGTGAGGTGGAGCTCATCCGGCTCTTCGAGAAGGAGGGCCTCACCCCGATACCGTTGCCGTTCCGCACCGTCAACACGTTCGGCGGTGGCTTCCACTGCGCCACCCTCGACCTGCGGCGGCGCGGCGGCCCCGAGGACTACTTCGCCTGACCACGCACCAATCGTGAGGACCCGCACCATGGAACCGGCCGACCGCCGCCCGCTGCTGATCATGGTCGGCAGCAGCTACGCGGCGAACCGCTCGTACATCTTCGAATCGGTCTCCACGCGCTACCGGCTGTGGCTGCTGAACCCCACTCCACCCACCTGGGAGGAGCCGTTCATCCAGGCGCACACCGTGGTCGACTGCCTGGACGGCGAGAAACTCACCGCCGCCGCCCGGGCGGTCACCGAGGACCACGACGTGGCCGGGGTGTTCTGCTACGACGAGGCGTACGTGGAGCACGCCGCGCACACCAGCGCGGCGCTCGGCTTCACCACGCTGGACCCGGATGCCGTGGCCCGCTGCCGGGACAAGAGCGCCACCCGCGCCGCGCTCACCGCCGCCGGGCTGTACCAGCCGGTGTCCCGCCCGGTGCCGGACGTCGACGCGGCGCTCGCCGTGGCCGCGGAGATCGGCTACCCGGTGATGGTGAAGCCGCGCAACCTCGGCGCCAGCATGGGGGTGCGCCGTGCCGACGACCCCGATCACCTGCGGGCGATGTACGCCGAGGCCGACGCGGTGCGGATGTCCGGCATCCGCCAGTTCGACGAGTACGTCATCGTCGAGGAGGTCATGACCGGCCCGGAGATCGCGGTGGACGGGGTGTCGCACCGCGGCGACTACCAGCCGATCGTGGTGGCCCACAAGATCCTCGGCACCGAGCCGCCGTGGGAGTTCGACGAGGCCGGGCACGACGTGCACGCCGACGACCCGCTGCTGCGCGACCCCGAGCTGCTCGACGTGCTGCGCCGCGCGCACGAGGCGGTCGGTTACCGGGACGGCATCACGCACACCGAGCTCATGCGCACCCCGCGCGGCTGGTGCGTCATCGAGATCAACGCCCGCATGGGCGGCGACCTCATCCCGTACCTGGGGCTCATCACCTCCGGCTACGACGAGTCGCTGGCCGCGGCCGACGCCGCCGCCGGGGTGGCGCCAGCCCGCGTGGTGCCGACGAAGCACCTCGCCGCGTCGGTGCGCTTCGGGCAGCCGCCGTACGACCTGGAGGTGCTCACCGCCGAGGTGCGCGAGGACCAGGTGGTGCCGCCGATCCACCGGGCGGTCGTCACCGTCGGCCCGGGCACGGTGCTGCACCTGCCGCCGAAGAACCTGGCCCGCTACGGCTTCGTCATCGCGCTCGCCGGCAGCGTCGAGGAGACCCGCGAGGCGGTGCGGGACCCCAACCGGTTCTTCGCCGTCACCGGCCGGCCGCTCACCGAGGAGGTGCCGGCGTGACCACCACCGAGCACCCCACCGTGCTGGGCACCGTCCGCGCGTTGCCGACCACCGCGCGGGTGCTCATCCTCGGCGTCTTCGTCAACAACCTCACCGCCTTCCTCAACGCCTTCCTGGTGCTGTTCCTGGTGAACCGCGGCTTCTCCGCCTGGCACGCGGGCGTGGCGCTGGCCGCGCTGCTCGTCGGGCGGGTGTTCGGCACCGCGGTGGGCGGCGCGATCGCCGACCGGGTCGGCTACCGCTGGACGATCGTCGGCTCCATGACGGCGGCCGCGGTGCTCGTGCTGTGCCTGGTGCACGCGCCGTACGGCTGGCTCGCGGTGGGCATCGCGGGCGTCACCGGCGTGTGCCTGCAGGCGTACGTGCCGGCGTCCACGGCCTGGCTGGTGCAGCTCACCGACCGCCGCCATCAGGTCATGGTGTTCGCCGTCAACCGCCTGGCGTTCAACGTCGGCGCCACGGTCGGCCCGCTCACCGCGGCGCTGATCATCTCGGTCTTCTCCTACGACGTGCTGTTCTACGCCGACGCCGCGGCCGCCACGGCGTTCGCGCTGATCGCGTTGCTGCTGCTGCCGCCGGACCGTGGCACCGCCGCCGCACCGGAGCCCGCCGCCGGTTCCGCCGACGCCACCACCGGTTCCGCCGCCACCGGTTCCGCCACGGCACCGGAGTCCGCCGCCGTCACCGATGCCGCCGGCGCACCGGAGTCCGCCGCGGCCACCGGCGCCACCGCCGGCCCTGCCGCGCCGGAGCGCCGCGGCTACCGGGACGTGTTCGCCGACACCCGGTTCATGCTGTTCGCCGCGGCGATGTTCCTCACCGCCGTCGCCTACATCCAGATGACGGCGGCGCTGCCGTTGTTCATCACCGGCAACGGTCACTCCGAGCGGGTGTACGCGATCCTGCTGGCGGTCAACGGTTTCGTGGTGATCGCCCTGGAGCTGGTGTTCTCCCGGTGGACGCAGCGGCTGCCGGTCGGGCTGCCGATGGCGGCCGGCATGGCGTTGCTCGGGCTCGGGCACCTGGTGTACGTCGGGCCGGACGCGATCTCCGTGCTGGTGCTCGCCACCGTGGTCTGGACCCTCGGCGAGGTCGTCGCGGCGCCGTCCATGATGGCCTACCCGGGCATGGTGGCGCCGGAACGCCTGCGGGCGCGCTACATCGCCACCGCCACCGTGCCGCAGCAGGCGGGCTACGCCCTCGGCCCGCTCGTCGGTGTGGCGGCCTGGCAGCTCTGGGGCAACGCGGTCTGGGTGATCACGGCGGTCTGCGCCGGCCTGGCCGCCCTCCTGGTCGCGGCCGGCGTCGGCCTGCGCCACGACCCCACCCGGCACCCGGACCCGGCTCCGACCGGCCCCACGGATGGCGACGACGCCGCCCCGGGTGCCGAGGCCGCCCCCGCCGCCGGCCCGGC
>DASWTI010000420.1:0-3303 GCA_036402215.1 Pseudonocardiaceae bacterium | reverse complement strand
GGCGGCGCGCGGCGTCGCGTCCGGCGGGGCCGCCGGCCGGCGCGGACGTGTCGCAGGTGGGGTGAGTGAGGCGGGGGCGACCCCGCTTTGACCACCGATGAAGGGGCCACGTACCCTGTGCTACGGCCCTCCGTACGGAGGGCCCCGGTACGTGCGGGGCTCCCGCACCCGGGACCGTGCCGGCGAGGACCTCGCGTGAGCACGTCGATCGAAAGCCGAGCAGCAGGAGATATCGCAGCGATGTACGCGATCGTGAAGACCGGCGGCAAGCAGTACAAGGTCGCCGTCGGCGACGTGGTCGAGGTCGAGCGGCTGGCCGATGAGCCCGGCGCCGAGGTCTCGCTGCCCGCGCTGCTCGTGGTCGACGGCGACCAGCTCACGACGGACGCCGACGCGCTGGCCAAGGTCACCGTCACCGGCAAGGTGGTGGAGCGGACCAAGGGCCCGAAGATCCGGATCCACAAGTTCAAGAACAAGACCGGCTACCACAAGCGCCAGGGTCACCGTCAGCCGCTGACCCGCGTCGAGGTCACCGGCATCACCACGAAGTAGGGGCTGAGATGGCACACAAGAAGGGCGCTTCCAGCTCCCGCAACGGTCGTGACTCCAACGCCAAGCGCCTCGGCGTCAAGCGCTACGGCGGCCAGCTCGTCCTCGCGGGCGAGATCCTCGTCCGTCAGCGGGGCACCAAGTTCCACCCCGGCGTGAACGTCGGTCGCGGTGGCGACGACACCCTGTTCGCGCTCTCCGCCGGTACCGTCGAGTTCGGTTCGAAGCGCGGTCGCAAGACCGTGAACATCGTGCCGGTCGCGGTCTGAGGCGGCCCGCGCACGCACACTCCATCGAGGGGCGGGACACCGGACCACGATCCGGGCCCGCCCCTCGTGCTGTTCCGGCCCAGGAGCGCACTCCACCGGGAGCGCCCCTCCGGCCACCGCAGGGCACCGGGCATCAGCCCCAGGCCCCCGAGTCGCTGAGGAGTCCGCCGTGTCACGGTTCGTCGACCGGGTGACGATCCACGTCGCCGCCGGCGACGGTGGCAACGGCTGCGCGTCCGTGCACCGGGAGAAGTTCAAGCCGCTCGGCGGCCCGGACGGCGGCAACGGCGGCCGCGGCGGCGACGTCGTGCTCGTCGTGGACTCCGGCGTGCACACCCTGCTGGACTTCCACTACCGCCCGCACGCCCGAGCCGGAAACGGCAAGCAGGGCCAGGGCGGCAACCGGGACGGCGCCCAGGGCCAGGACCTGGAGATGCGCGTCCCGGACGGCACCGTCGTCATCGGCGCGGACGGCGAGGTGCTGGCCGACCTCACCGGCCACGGCACCCGGCTGGTCGCGGCCTCCGGCGGCCGGGGCGGCCTGGGCAACGCCGCCCTCGCGTCCAAGGCGCGCCGGGCCCCCGGGTTCGCGCTGCTGGGGGAGCCCGGCGACCAGCTCGACCTGGTGCTGGAGCTCAAGTCCATGGCCGACGTCGGCCTGGTGGGCTTCCCCTCGGCCGGCAAGTCCTCGCTCGTCGCGGTGCTCTCCGCGGCCCGCCCGAAGATCGCCGACTACCCGTTCACCACGCTGGTGCCGAACCTCGGAGTGGTGCAGGCCGGCGACGAGACGTTCACCATGGCCGACGTGCCGGGGCTCATCCCGGGCGCCAGCCAGGGCAAGGGCCTCGGGCTGGACTTCCTGCGGCACATCGAGCGCTGCTCGGTCCTGGTGCACGTGGTGGACTGCGCCACCGAGGAGCCCGGCCGCGACCCGGTCTCGGACATCGACGCGCTGGAGGCCGAGCTCGCGCAGTACACGCCGATGCTCGGCTCCGACCTGGCCGACCGGCCGCGCGTGGTGGCGCTGAACAAGGTGGACGTGCCGGACGCCAAGGAACTGGCCGAGCTGGTGCGCGAGGATGTGGCGGCGCGCGGCTGGCCGGTGTTCACCATCTCCACGGCGAGCCGGGCCGGGCTGCGTGAGCTGACCTACGCGCTCGCCGAGCTGGTGCGGCAGGACCGGGCGGCGCGGCCGATCGTCGAGCCCACCCGGCTGGTGCTGCGCCCGCGGGCGGTGGACGACGCCGGCTTCACCGTCGCGCCGGACCCGGAGCAGCCGGGCGGCTTCCTGGTGCGCGGCGAGCGGCCGCTGCGCTGGGTGCGGCAGACCAACTTCGCCAACGACGAGGCCATCGGCTACCTCGCGGACCGGCTGGCCCGGCTGGGCGTCGAGGACGAGCTGGCCCGCCAGGGCGCCCGCCCCGGCGCGCCCGTGACCATCGGCGACATGACGTTCGACTGGGAGCCGTCCACCCCGACCGGCATCGCCGGGGTGCTCGGCAACCGCGGCACCGACCTGCGGCTGGACCGCTCCGACCGGATCGGCGCGGCCGAGCGCAAGGCGGCCAAGCTGGCCCGCCGCGCCCCCGGCAACCACGAGGACCTGGCGGACGCCGGCGCCGAGCCCGGTGACGACCCCGACGACCCCGACGACGTCGCCGACCTCGATGAGCTCGATGACCTCGACGACGACCTCGATGACCTCGACGCGCTCGACGACGGCTCCGCCCGCGACGCCGGCGCCCTCGGCGCCCGCCACCCGCGCGGAGAGGCGGATGACGGCTAGGGCCGCGGTCGCCGCCGCGCGCAGGCTGGTGGTGAAGGTGGGCTCGTCGTCGCTCACCAGCCTCGACGGCGGCCTCGACCTGGGGCGGCTGACCGCCCTGGTGGACGCGCTCGCGGCCAGGGTGGCCGCCGGCTCCCAGGTGGTGCTGGTGTCCTCCGGCGCCATCCCGGCGGGGCTCGCGCCGCTGGGCCTGGCCCGGCGTCCCCGTGACCTGGCCACCAAGCAGGCCGCCGCGAGCGTCGGGCAGCTCCAGCTCGCGCACGCCTACGCCGAGTCGTTCGCCCGGCACCGGCTGACCGTCGGCCAGGTGCTGCTCACCGCCCACGACCTGGTGCGGCGCGCGCACTACCGCAACGCGCAGCGCACCTTCGACCGGCTGCTCGCGCTGGGCGCCGTGCCCGTGGTGAACGAGAACGACACGGTGGCCACCGAGGAGATCCGGTTCGGCGACAACGACCGGCTGGCCGCCCTCGTGGCGCACCTGGTGCGGGCGGACGCGCTCGTGCTGCTGTCCGACGTGGACGCGCTGTACGACGGTGACCCGCGGCGTGGCGGCGCGGCCCGCATCGGCGAGGTGCGCTCCGCGGCCGACGTGGCCGCCGTGAGCACCGCGGGCGTCGGCGCCCTCGGCACCGGCGGCATGGCCTCCAAGCTGGCCGCGGCCAAGATCGCCGCCTGGTCCGGCGTGAAGGCGGTCAT
>DASWTI010000419.1:0-4781 GCA_036402215.1 Pseudonocardiaceae bacterium | reverse complement strand
CTCGTCGGGCTCTGCCACGGCCGCCGCCCCGAGCTGGTGATCGGCGTGCTCGGGGTGCTGCTGGCCGGCGCCGGGTACGTGCCGCTGGACCCGGCGCACCCGCGGCGGCGGCTGGCCGGCATCGCCGAGGACGCCGGGCTGCGCCTGGTGGTGGCCGACGACGCCTGCTCGGACCTGCTGGACGGCCTGGGCCTCGACCTGGTGCCGGTCCCCGGTGGCGCGACCGGCACCGACCTGGACGCCGACCTGGACGCCGTGCCGCCGTGCCCGGCCGGCCCCGCCGACACCGCACACGTCCTCTACACGTCCGGCTCGACGGGACGGCCGAAGGGCGTGGTCACCACGCACGGCAACGTCGTCGCGTTCGCCGCCGTCTGGGGTGCCGAGACCGGGGTGGACGCCGGCACCCGCACCCTCGGCATCTCCTCGCCCGCGTTCGACGCCTTCAGCTTCGACGTGTTCGTGCCGCTGCTGGCCGGCGGCGCCGTGCAGCTCGCCACCGAGGCCGACCGCGCCGACCCGCCGAGCTTCCACCGGTTCGCCGCCGAGCACCGGGTGAACTGGGGCTTCATCACGCCGGCCGTGCTGGACGTGCTGGACCCCGGCGAGCTGCCGTCCTGGACCGTGGTGATGGTCGGTGGCGAGGTCGTCGACCCGGCGCTGGTGGCCCGCTGGACCCGGCTGCCCGGGCGGCGGTTCCTGCACGTCTACGGCACCACCGAGACCACGGTGATCGTCACCGCCGACGAGCTGACCGGCGACTGGACCGGCGTCCTGCCGATCGGCCGCCCGCTGCCCAACCACCGCGCCTACGTGGTGGACGCGGGCCTGCGGCCGGCCGCCGTCGGCGAGCCCGGCGAGCTGCTGATCGGCGGCCCCGGCCTGGCCCCCGGCTACCTGGACCGCCCGGGCCTCACGGCGGAGCGGTTCGTCGCGGACCCGTTCTCCGGCGAGCCGGGGGCACGGCTGTACCGCACCGGCGACGTGGTGCGCTGGCGACCCGACGGGCGCCTGGAGTACGTGGGGCGCGCCGACGGGCAGGTCCAGGTGCGCGGCCAGCGCATCGAGCTCGGCGAGGTGGAGGCCGCGCTGCGCTCGCACCCCGCGGTGCTGCACGCAGTCGTGGAGGCGGTGCCGGTGCCCGGCGGCCTCGAACTGGTCGCCTTCGCCGCCCCAGCCCCGGGTGCCACGGTGACCGCGGACGAGCTGCGGGAGCACTGCGCGGCCCGGCTCACGGCGGCGATGGTGCCGGCGCGGATCGTGGTGCGGGAGGCGCTGCCGGTGAACGCCACCACCGGCAAGGTGGACCGTGGGGCGCTGCTCGCCGGGCTCGACGTGACGGCGCCCGAGCCGCTGCCGGTGGCGGAACCCGCCGAGCCGCTGGACGACACCCAGCGGGCCGTCGCCGCGGCCTGGAGCCGGGTGCTCGGCGGCGGCACCCCCCGGGCCGACGAGGACTTCTTCGCCGCCGGCGGACACTCCGTGGCGGTGATGCGGCTGGTCGCCGGGGTGCGCGCCGAGCTGGCCACGGACATCACCGCGGAGGACGTGTTCGCCGGGCGCACCGTGGCCGGCATCGCCGAGCGGGTGGCGAAGGCCGCCGCGCTGCCCGCCGGGGCGTCCGCCGTGCGCACCGGCAACCCGCCGACCCTCTCGCCCTCGCAGCGGCGGCTCTGGTTCGTGGACAAGCTCGCGCCGGACAGCGCGGCCTACAACGTGGCGTTCGCGGAGCGGCTGCGTGGCCCGCTCGACGTGCCGGCGCTGCGGGCCGCGCTGCGGGCGGTGGCCGAGCGGCACGACGTGCTGCGTTGGCGCATCGTGGACTCCGGCGGGGTGCCGGCCGCGCTGTGCGACCCACCGTCCGACGTGCCGCTCGCGGTGCGCGACACGACGCCGGAGGAACTGGACGCGCTGCTCGCGGCGGACGCCGCCACGGCGTTCGACCTGGCCACCGGGCCGGTCTGGCGGGCCACCCTGCACCGCGTCGGACCGCAGGAGCACGTGCTGTGCCTGGTGCTGCACCACGCGGTGGCCGACGGCTGGTCGCAGGCGATCCTGTACCGGGACCTGGCCGCCGCGTACGCCGGCGAGCAGCCCTCGCCGGCCGCCGCCGGGTACGCCGACTACGCGGTCTGGCGCGCCGAGCGCGACGCCGCCCAGGGCGACGCCGACCTCGCCTGGTGGGTCGAGCACCTGGCCGGCGCGCCCACCGTCCTGGACCTGCCGCGCGACCACGCCCGCCCCGCGGTGCAGACCTACGCCGGCGAGTCCGCGGGCGTGGCGTTCTCCGCCGAGCTCGACGCCGCGGTGCGCGGGCTCGCCGCGGACCTCGGCGCCACGCCGTCGCTCGTGCTGCTGGCCGGCTTCGGCCAGGTCCTGCGTCGGCTCACCGGCGAGCGCGACGCGGTCGTCGGCATGGTCGTCGCCGATCGCCGCGAGGCTGTGTTCGAGGACCTGGTCGGTTTCTTCGTCGACATCGTGCCGGTGCGCCTGACCAGCGACGACGGCGCGAGCTTCGCCGGCCTGGTGGACCGCTGCCTGGACGAGTTCCTGGCCGTCACCGGGCACCCGGCGGCGCCGCTGGAGCGCATCGTGGACGGCCTCGGGGTGCCCCGTGACGTCACCCGCGCGCCGCTCGTGCAGGTGCTGTTCAACGTGTTCAACTTCGCCGAGCCGCGGCTCGCGCTGCCCGGCCTGGTGACCGAGCCGGTGCCGGTGGCGATGCCGGGGTCGCCGTTCGACCTGACGGTGTACCTGCTGGAGCGCGGCGGCCGGTTCGCGCTCGACGTGGTGTTCAACCCCGACCTGTACGGGCGGGCGCGCGTCGAGGCGCTGCTCGACGACTACCTGGCGCTGCTGGAGCACCTGGTGCGCGCCGCCGACCGGCCGGTGTCCGCCGTCGCCCCCGGCCTGCCGGACCCGGCGCGGCACCGGCACACCGCCCCGCCGGACCGGCCGGTCCCGGCCGCCGCCCCCGCCCCCGTCGGCGGGTCGCCCGAGCGGCGCACCCCCACCGAGCACGCCGTCGCCGGCATCTGGCGCGAGGTGCTGAACCGCGCCGACGTGGGCCCGGCCGACAACTTCTTCGACATCGGCGGGCACTCGCTCGCCATCGTCGCCGTGCAGGCCCGGCTCGCCGAGCGGCTCGGCTCCGACGTCACGGTGGTGGACCTCTTCCGCCACCCCAACGTGCGCGGCCTGGCCGCCTTCCTGGACCGGGCCGGCGAGGCCGACGACAACCCGCTGCTGGCCAGGGCGGCGCAACGCGGCGCGGCCCGCCGCGGCCGTGCCACCGCCCGGGCCCGGCGGCCGCTCACCCGAGGCGCCGGCGGCAACGGCGCGCTCGATGCCCCGTACCCCGGGGACGGCAACACCGAGGAGAACGCATGACCGACCACGACCACGAGTCCGGCGTCGAGCCGATCGCCATCGTCGGCCTGGCCGCACGGGTGCCGGGCGCCGGCGACACCGACCGGTTCTGGCGCAACCTGGTGGACGGCGTCGAGTCGGTCACCTTCTACACCCGCGAGGAACAGCTCGCGCTCGGCGTCACCGAGGCCGAGCTGGACGACCCGAGCTGGGTGTCCGCCGCGCCGGTGGTGGACCAGCTCGAGTACTTCGACGCCGACCTGTTCGGCATGACGGCCCGCGAGGCGGAGCTGGCCAACCCGCAGCACCGGCTGTTCCTGGAGGCCTCGCACACCGCGCTGGAGGACGCCGGCTACGACCCGGCGCGCTACCCGGGCTCGATCGGCGTGTACGCCGGTACCGGCGCCGACCACTACCAGTGGACGAACCTGTTCCGGAACCCCGCGCTCTGGAACGCCGCCGCCGGCAACCTCTCGGTGTCCAGCGCCAACTACCCGGACTACGTGGCCACGCTGACCTCGTACAAGCTCGACCTGCGCGGCCCGAGCCTCACCGTGCACACCGCGTGCTCCACCTCGCTGGTCGCGATCCACCTGGCCGTGGAGGCGCTGCGCAACGTCGAGTGCGACATGGCGCTGGCCGGTGGCGTGTGCGTCGAGCTGCCGCACGGCCGTGGCTACCAGGGCATGGAGGGCTACACCTCGCCGGACGGTCACTGCCGGCCGTTCGACGCCAGGGCCAACGGCACGCTCTGGGGCAGCGGCGTCGGCGTGGTGCTGCTCAAGCGGCTGTCCGACGCGATCGCCGACGGCGACCAGGTGCGCGGGGTGATCATCGGCAACGCGGTGAACAACGACGGCGCCAACAAGGTCGGGTTCTCCGCGCCGAGCGTCGAGGGCCAGGCCGAGGCCGTGGCGCAGGCGCTCTCGGTGGCCGGCATCGACCCGCGCAGCATCACCTACGTCGAGGCGCACGGCACCGGCACCGCGCTCGGTGACCCCATCGAGGTGTCCGCGCTGTCCACCGTCTACACGCAGGGCGTGCCGGACCGCCAGTGGTGCGCCATCGGCTCGGTGAAGTCCAACCTCGGCCACCTCAGCCAGGCGGCGGGCGTGGTCGGCCTGGTCAAGACCGTGCTGTCCATGGAGCACGGGCTGATCCCGCCGACGATCAACTTCGAGGAGCCGAACCCGGCGCTGGACCTGGAGGACAGCCCGTTCCGCATCGCTACCACGCTCGCCAAGTGGGAGGCGACCAGCGCGCCGCGCCGGGCCGCGGTCAGCTCGTTCGGCATCGGCGGCACCAACGCGCACGTCATCGTGGAGGAGGCGCCGCCGCGCTCGCCCGGGCCCGCGGGGGCGCACCGGCCGGCGCACCTGCTGCGGCTGTCCGCGCGCTCCCGGCCGGCGCTG
>DASWTI010000418.1:0-2780 GCA_036402215.1 Pseudonocardiaceae bacterium | reverse complement strand
CGAAGTAGTCCGCGAGCGTCCAGTGGCGGCTCTCGAAGACCATCCGTAACCCGTCGCGCTCGATGTCGTCGCGGTAGACGCGGCGGTCGAAATAGCTCTCTGTGAGGACGAGCCAGTCTTCAGGGTGCCTTCCCTCGCGGTCCCTCTCGGGTTCGGCGGCGCGGTCCCGGCCCGGCTCGCGGGCGGCGCGCCGGGACCGGCCGCCGGTGGTGTCACGCGCCCGGGGAGTACGGCCGCGGGGGACGCGCGGGGCCGGATCGTCGTCGTGGCCGGACACGGCGGCCCGCCTCAGCCCTCGGGGGTGAAGCGCGGGAAGGCCAGCTCGCCGCTGTACCGGGCCGCGTCGCCGAGGGTCTCCTCGATGCGCAGCAGCTGGTTGTACTTGGCGACGCGCTCGGAGCGGGCCGGCGCGCCGGTCTTGATCTGGCCGCAGCCGGTGGCCACCGCGAGGTCGGCGATCGTGGTGTCCTCGGTCTCGCCGGAGCGGTGGCTCATCATGCAGCGGTAGCCGCAGGAGTGCGCGAGCGTCACCGCGTCCAGCGTCTCGGACAGCGTGCCGATCTGGTTGACCTTGACCAGCAACGCGTTCGCCGCGCGGCGGGCGATGCCCTCCTCCAGGCGCTCCGGGTTGGTGACGAACAGGTCGTCGCCGACGATCTGGACGCGCTCGCCGAGCTCCTTGGTGAGCTGCACCCAGCCCTCCCAGTCGTCCTCGGACAGCGGGTCCTCGATGGACACCAGCGGGTAGGAGTCCACCAGCTCCCGGTAGTAGGCGATCATCTGCTCGGCGCTGCGCCGGCTGCCCTCGAACGTGTAGGCGCGGTCGGAGTGGAACTCGGTGGCCGCCACGTCGAGCGCCAGCACGATGTCGCGCCCGAGCCGGTAGCCGGTCTTGTCCACGGCGACCGCGATGAGGTCCAGCGCCTCCCGGTTGTTCGGCAGGTCGGGCGCGAAGCCGCCCTCGTCGCCCAGGCCGGTGGCCAGGCCCTTGGCCTTCAGCACGGACTTCAGCGCGTGGTACACCTCGGCGCCGCACTGCAGCGCCTCGCGGAAGGTCTCGGCGCCGATCGGCGCGATCATGAACTCCTGAACGTCCACGGCGTTGTCGGCGTGCGCGCCGCCGTTGAGGATGTTCATCATCGGCACCGGCAGCACGTGTGCGTTCGGCCCGCCGACGTAGCGGAAGAGCTCCAGGCCGGCCGACTCCGCGGCCGCCTTGGCCACCGCGAGCGAGACGCCGAGGATGGCGTTGGCGCCGAGCCGTGACTTGTCCGCGGTGCCGTCCAGGTCCACGAGCTTCTGGTCCACGATGCGCTGCTCGAACGCCTCGATGCCGGCGAGACCGGGGCCGATCTCGTCCAGCACCGCGTTCACCGCGCGCTCGACACCCTTGCCGCCGTAGCGGCCGGCGTCGCCGTCGCGCAGCTCCACCGCCTCGTGCTCGCCGGTGGAGGCGCCGCTCGGCACCGCGGCGCGCGCGAGCGTCCCGTCGTCCAGCGCGACCTCGACCTCCACGGTCGGGTTGCCGCGCGAGTCCAGGATCTCCCGGGCGCCGACCTGCTCGATGACCGCCACGTCGGTAACTCCCTCGCCGTCGTCGTCAGCGCACCGGACCTGCCCGGGCCGGTGGCCGCCTCGGGGGCCGAGCCTAGCCGCAGCGGCCCCGGCGGGCGCCGCACCTCCCGGCGCGTGTCCGGAAGGGGCCCGGTGGCCGCCCGAGCCGCCGGGGCGACACGTCGCGCGGATGGCGCGGCCACGGTCGTGCGCCCCGCCGGTTCCGCGTAGCGTTGCTGAACCATGACCACCGCGGACCACGTCGAGCAGTTCCGCCGGGCCGAATCACTGCTGGCGGACCGCCGGCCGCTCGCCGCGCTGGAGGCGCTGGCCCCGGTGCTGGACGCCGAGCCGGACGCCCCGAGCGTGCTGCTGCTGGCCGGCCGCGCCTACTTCCACTCCGCGCAGCTGGGCCGCGCCGAGCTGGTGTTCCGGCGGCTGGTGGAGGCGGACCCGACGGACCACTACTCGCGCTTCGTGCTCGGCCGCACGCTGCAACGCCAGGGACGCTTCGGGGAGGCGCTCACCCAGCTGCGGATGGCCATCGTGATGGACCCGCGGCCGGACTACCAGGACGCGCTGGGCGAGGTGCAGGCCCGGCTGGCCCTCGGCACCGACCCCCCGGCCGACCCGGCCGACCCGGCCGATCCCGCCGGCCCCGCCGGCCCCTGACCCCGGTCAGGCCACGCTGCGGCGGGCGTAGGTGTCGGCCACGCCGAAGACCTTCTGGCCGTACTCCACGGAGTTGTTGTACGACAGCACACCCGCCCACCAGCCGCCCGGGCTGGCGAGGTTCCGGCCGTCCGCGCACAGGTACCGGCCGGCCGCGAGCGCCGCGTCGTCCAGGTCCTGCGGGTCGGCCCGGCCGTCGCCGTCGCCGTCGGCGCCCCAGCGGGCCCAGGTGCCCGGGATGAACTGCATGGGGCCGACCGCGCGGTCGAACGTGGCGTCGCCGTCGAGTTCCCCGCCGTCGGTGTCCCGGATGGTGGCCAGGCCGGGCGAGCCGTCGAGCGGGATGCCGATGATGGCCCGGGACGGCCGGCCGTCGTCGCGGACGGTGGCGCCGCCGTAGCGGCCGTGGTCGGACTCGATGCGCCCGATGCCGGCCAGCGTCGCCCAGCTCACCTGGCAGCGCGGGGCCTCGGCGCGCAGCGTCAGGTCGGCTGCGCCGTAGGCGCGCAGCGCGCGGGACGGCACGGCGAGCGCGGGGGCGGTGCGGTCGGCCC
>DASWTI010000417.1:0-1674 GCA_036402215.1 Pseudonocardiaceae bacterium | reverse complement strand
GCGCCGCGCCGAACTGCCCGCGCTGGCCACCCGCGCGACCCTGGCCGGCGAGGCGACGGCGGCGGGGGGCGAGGCGGCCGGGACCGGCCTGACGGGGGGCGATGACACCGCGGCCGGCCGGGCCGGGGTGGCCGGTGGGGGCGACACGGGCGACACGGGTGATGGGGTGCCGGTGACCACCGTGGCCGGGATGCGGCTGGTGGTGGCCGAGGTGCTGGGCGAGGTGCTCGGCGCGCCGCCGGCCCGCGACCGGGCGTTCTACGAGCTGGGCCTCACCTCGCTGGACCTGGCGCGGGTGCACGAGGGACTGCGCCGCCGGCTGGGCCACGAGGTGCCGCGCACCACGCTCTTCGAGCACCCGACCGTCGACCGGCTGGCCGCCCACCTGGCCGAGCACCCGCCGGCCCCGCAGCGGGCCGCGGCACCGTCCGGGCCGGCCGGGCACGCGGTCGCGATCATCGGGATGGCCGGGCGCTTCCCCGGGGCGCCGGACCTGGATGCCTTCTGGGCCAACGTCCTCGGCGGGGTGTGCAGCGTGCGGCGGTTCACCGCCGAGGAGCTGCCCCCGGTGGCGGAGCCGGGGTTCGTGGGGGCGGCCGGGGTGCTCGACGGCGTCGACGAGTTCGACGCGGGGCGGTTCGGCATGACGCCGCTGGAGGCGGCGCGCACCGACCCCGCGCAGCGGCTGTTCCTGCAGTGCTGCGGGCACGCGCTGGAACACGCCGGGTACGGCGGCGAACCACCCGGCCGGGTCGGGGTGTTCGCCGGCTCCGGCATGAACCTCTACCCCGGCCACGACTACCGGCCGGCCGGCGCCGAGGACACGGTGGACGCCACGCAGGTCGCGATCGGCACCCAGCCGGACTTCCTGGCCACCCGCGTCGCCTACCGGCTCGGCCTCACCGGCCCGGCCATGGGCGTGCGCACGGCGTGCTCGTCGGCGCTGGTGGCGGTGCACCTGGCGGCGCGCTCGCTGCTGGCCGGGGAGTGCGAGCTGGCGTTGGCCGGGGCGGCTGCGGTGCACGTCCCGCAGGTCACCGGGTACCGGGCCGCGCCGGGCTCGATCCTCTCGCCGAGCGGCGACTGCCGGCCGTTCGACGCCGCGGCGGACGGCACGGTCGGCGGCAGCGGCGTCGCCGTGGTGCTGCTGAAGCCGCTGGCGGCCGCGCTCGCCGACGGCGACACGGTGCACGCCGTGCTGCTCGGCTCAGCCATCGGCAACGACGGCGCCGACAAGGTCTCGTTCACCGCGCCGGGGCTCGCCGGGCAGGTGCGCGGCATCACCGGCGCGCTCGACGCCGCCGGGGTGTCCGCCGCGACCATCGGCCACGTGGAGGCGCACGCCACCGGCACCGAGCTGGGTGACCCGATCGAGGTGGCCGCGCTGACCCGGGCGTTCCGCCGCGACACCGATGCCGTCGGCGAGTGCTCGCTCGGCTCGGTGAAGGCCAACGTCGGGCACCTGGACAGCGCCGCCGGCATGGCCGGGCTGCTCAAGGCGGTGCTCATGCTGCGCGCCGGGACGCTGCCGCCGCAGCCGGGCGTGCGCACCCCGAACCCCGCGCTGGAGCTGGACTCCGGGCCGTTCACGCTGCTCACCCGGGCCCGGCCGTGGCGCACCGGCGGGACGCCGCGGCGCGCCCTGGTGGCCGCGCTCGGCGTCGGCGGCACCAA
>DASWTI010000416.1:0-3560 GCA_036402215.1 Pseudonocardiaceae bacterium | reverse complement strand
AGCCGGTCCAGCAGCGCGTCGGTGAGCCCGGCGGCACGGCCGTCGGCGAGGTCACGCCCGTTGGCCGCGACGACCTCGTCGGCCCGGTCCAGCAGCGCGTCCGCCATGGCGTGCAACGCGGCGTCCTTGACCCCGCGCGGCAGCAGCGCCAGCTCGGTGGCGGCCCCGCGCGCGCGGCGGGCGGCGGCGTGCACCTGCTCGCGCAGGTCGAGGTCACGGTCGGCGACAGCGGTCACCGGCCCAGCCTACGTCGGCCGGACGCCCCGCCCGGGCGGGGCCGGGGAGCCAGGGCAGCGTGCCGCCGGCCGCCACGACCCCGGCGGCCCGGGTCAGCGGTAGGAGACCTCCTCCTCCGGAGCCGACCAGGTGTCGCACGCCGCCGTGGTGTCACCGCGGACGCCGCGGCCGATCCACCGGGAGCTGTTCAGCAGGCTGCCGTGGGTGTCGACCGAGCCGCCACCGACCGTGTCGGGCGCGCCGGACGCGACGTGCGCGGGCACCGAGCCGCGGCCGGCCACCGCGCCGACGAACAGCCCGGCCAGGCAGTCGGCCTGCAGCTCGTAGCGGCGGCTGATCCGGTACTCGGCCTGCCGGTCGGGCCAGGAGCCGCCCCAGGCGAGCTCGGCCAGCCCGGCGACGGCCTGCACGTGGTGGCCGTACTCGTGGGCGATCACGACGAGGTGCTGGTCCACCCGGCCGCTGTCGCCGGCGGTCAGCCGCTCCGGCGGCAGGTACATGGCGCCGTCGGCCCCGCAGTACCAGGCGGTCGCCTGCGTCTCGGCCGGGGTGCCGCACTCGGAGGTGCCGTCGCCGGTGGAGAACACGGCCGCCGGCGGCACCGGCTCGAACCCCGCGGCCAGCAGCACCGGACGCCACACCGCGTTCAGGCAGTCGACGACCGCCGCGTAGTACGCCGTGACCGTCGCCGGGTCGTGACCGAACGCCGGCAGCGCGCACTCGGTGCGCGGCACCGGCAGCCCGGCCAGGAACGGGTGGTCGTCGAACGCGCTCAGGTCCAGCTCCGGCTCGCCAGGCGGCTCCGGCGCGGTGGCCACCGAGACCACGGAGCGGGTGGCCGACACCACGGCGTCCACCACGAACGCCGCGATGCCCACGCCCACCGCGACGAACAGCACGATGCCGACGACCGGCACGCGGTACGAGCCGTCCCCACCGGGACGGCGGAAGATCCCCATGGTCCCCCCTTTCGGCCGGCGAACCGGCCCCCCTCACGAGGTCATCGCGCCGCGCGGCCCCGGTGTTGCACGCCGTCGCGCGACCCGTGCCGGTCAGCGGTAGGACACCTCGTCGGGACGCGCGGTCCAGGTGTCGCAGGCCGCGGTGGTGGGCCACGTGTAGCCGCGCTCCGCCCAGAAGGTCTGGCTGCGGACGCCGCCGTGGGTGGTGGCGGCCTCACCGTGGCCGAGGTTGTGCACCGCGCGCTCGGCGAGCTCACGCGAGACCGAGCCGTGGCCGGCGACGGCGCCGAGGAAGAGGCCGGCCAGGCAGGTGGCCTGCAGCTCCAGCCGGCGGCTCTCCTCCACCGCCAGCTCCGGCCCGGCCGGGCGGAGTTCGGCGTTGGCCCAGACCGCGTCCATCACCCCCGCCAGCAGCTGCACGTGGTGGCCGTACTCGTGGGCCACGACGCCGAGGTGCACGTCCGGGTTGCCGGTGCCGACCATCAACCGGTCGGGCGGCAGGTACATGGTGCGGTTCGCGCCGCAGTACCAGGCCGAGGCCGACCTCGGGTCCGGCCGGGCGCACCTGCCGGGCGGCGGGGCGGCCGCCACGAGCGCCGGTCGCTCGGCCGGCAGCCCGGCGGCGCGCAGCACCGGCCGCCAGACCGCGTCGAGGCACGTGGTGAGCGCCTCGTAGTACGACGGCAGCGCCGCCGCGTTCTCCGCGAACACCGGCAGGGAGCAGTCCGTCGGCGCGACCACGAAGCCGTCGCGCAGCGGGTTGTCCGCCGGGGACGGCCGCCCGCCGGCGGCGAGACCCGCGAACCACCGGTCGGGCTCGCGCTCGTGCGCCACGACCAGCGCGGTGGCGAGCCCCACCAGGAGGAACAGCACGACGCCCACGCGTTGCCGGCGCTGCGACGCGGCCCCGCCCATCGCTCCCCCTCCCCCGGCTCGGCGACACCTGGTCGGTGGCGGCCGTCCCCTCATGCCCAGGCGGGCGGCGTTCAGCTCACTTCGTCGGCGGGGGCGGCCCAGGTGTTGCACGCGGCGAGCGTGCCCTGGCGGTAGCCGCGCCGGGCCCACTCCGCCTGGTTGGCCTTGTTGCCGTGGGTGTCGTGCAGCCCGCCGTGGCGGAAGTCGCCGACGGCCTGGTCGGCGAGGTTGCGGCTGATCGAGCCCTGACCGGCGGCCGCGGCGAGGAACAGGCCGGCGAAGCAGTTGGCCTGCAGCTCGATGCGCCGGCTCAGCTCCTGCCCGGCCGGCGTGCCGGCGCCCGCGTCGTCGATCTCCTCGGCGGAGGCGAGCAGCATGCCGCTCTGTTCCTGGACGTGGTGGGCGTACTCGTGCGCGACGATCGCCAGGTGGCTGCTGGCGCTGCCGCCGTCCACCTCCTTGAGCCGGTCCACCGGCAGGTACAGCGTCTCGTCCGCCGGGCAGTACAGCGCGGTGAACTCGCCCTCGCCGTCCTCGTCGGGGTTGCCGCAGCCGGTCTCGCCGGGGTGCTCGGCCAGGTTGAGCATCGGCCGCCCGGCCGGCATCTTCCCGGCGGACAGCACCGGGTGCCAGGCCGTGTCCAGGCAGTCGACCAGCGAGCCGTAGTACTGGCGCAGGCTCGCCACGTCACGGCGGAACCGCGGCAGCTCGCAGGTCACCTCGGGCAGCGTCACGCCGGCCGCGAGGATGGGGTGGTCGGCGAGCTTGAGCACGCGCCGGATCTCCGGCTCCTGCTCGGTGGGCAGACGCTGCGGCTCGGTCGGCCGGTGGTCCACCGCGGGCACGGCGAGGCCCTCCACCGCCAGCATGCGCTGCGCGACGGTCGCCGCGGCCACGCCGGTGACCACGCCGAGCACCAGGACGATGACCACGGCCGCCGCCGTCACGGCCCGTCCGGCCGCCGGCGGCCGCGGGGCGGGCGGTGGCGTGAGGTCCGGGTCGCGCGCCGGCCAGGCTGGTTGCTCCACCTGTCTCCCATCGAGGGATCGGACGGGTCCGTGCTCCGAAGTACATCGGCTCCGGGCCCGGAATGGGGTCACTGTTCGGAAACGATCGTCACGGATGGTGCAGGGGTACCAGGTCGTCGGCGTGCACGACCTCGCGGCGGCGCTCGGCGGGCAGGTCACGGGTGGAACGGCCGATCAGCGCGGGCAGCTCGGCGGCGTCGTAGCCGACCAGCCCGCGCGCCACGGTCACGCCGTCCGGCCCGGTGAGCTCCACGACGTCCCCGGCGGCGAACTCCCCGTCCACGCCGGTGATGCCCGCGGCGAGCAGCGAGCGACGGCGGCCGACCACGGCGGTCACCGCGCCGCCGTCCAGGTGCAGCCGCCCGGTGGCGTCCGCCGCGTGCCGCAGCCAGAAGCGGCGCGCGGTCAGCCGCGGGCC
>DASWTI010000415.1:0-22072 GCA_036402215.1 Pseudonocardiaceae bacterium | reverse complement strand
GGTCGCGGTCGGACCGGCCGGGCGCCCCCCCGGGGGGGCGACCACTCCGGGCCTTGATCACCGAAAGTCACCGCCGGCGCGGCGACTGCTCCGTTGGGAGCAAACCTGACCGGTGGGGCTGCGCCGCCGCGGCCGGGGCAGGACCCTCGTTCCAGGACGTGGTCGGCGGTCCGGCCGTCCCGGTCCGGTACCGAAGGGAGGGCGCCCGCGATGGACACCGAGCGGCGGGACGACCCCGCGGTCCGAACCGGGCGCACCGGGTCCGGCGTGCACTGGCTGGCGGCCGGGGCGTTGCTGGGCGGGGCGTCGTGGCTGCTGATCGGCGCGGTGGTGGCCGCGGCGCTCGGTTCCTGGACGGTGGCGGGGCTGCTCGTGGCCGGCGCCGCCGGGCTGGCCGGCTTCCTCGTCCGGCTGGCCCGCCGGGGTCACCGGGCGGGTGGACGCCCGGAACCGGCCGCTGCCGCCGACGAGTTTCCCGAACGAGCGGACCGGACGGCACGAGCCCGTTCCCGGGGCGGCCGGGTGGCCTGACCCGGGCGAGCCCGGCGCGCACCGCGCCGTCGCCGTCCGCCCGGCCGGCCGGGGAGCACGGCGAGCCGTTGCCGGCCCGGGAGAGCGGCGTCAGCGGACGTGGGCGTGTGGGGTCCCGGCGATGCGCTCGGGCGTCCAGCCGGCCGGCAGCTCGATCTCCCGGCGGGTGTCCACCGTCATGCCGATGGTGTGCGCGGCCGGGGCGCCCTCGGTGCGAAGGTCAAGGTCACCGTCGAAGGTGGCGCGCGTCAGATCCAGCCCGCCGTCCACCCGGGCCCCGGTGAACGAGGCACGGCCGGCCACGGTGACCTCGGCGAGCTTGAGCGCGCCGCCGACGCGGGTCCCGTCGAACCGCAGGTCATGCCGGAAGGTGGCCTCGCTGAGCACCAGCGAGCGTTCGAACCCGGCGTCCACGCAGGAGAACGGACCGTGGAAGGTCGCCCGGGTGAGCCAGGCCGTGCCGCCCACCCGCAGCCCGTCGAGCTTGGCGCTGCGGTAGAGCCGGGCGTAGCGCAGCACCAGGTCGCCCACCTGGAGCCCGCGCAGGTCGAGGTACTCCAGCGTGGCGTCCGTGAGGTCCAGGTCGTACGCGGCGCCGGTGCCGGCCGGGCCGAGCAGCTCGGTGATGATCCGCTGCGCCGCGCGCCGCACCTGGCGCTCCCGATCGGCCTCGCGCTCCTCGTCGGTGGGCGGCGCGTACGCCTCGGCGTCCGCGTGGGTGGTGGCCCGGGCCGCCCGGGCGGCGGCGCCGGACACCGCGGCGGGCGGGGGCCGGCCGCGGTCGTCGGCGTAGTGCGGGTGGTCGAACGGCCGCCGCAGGTACGAGCACACCACGTCGAGCACCGTCTGGGTGTACTCCGGGCGGCTGCGTGCCAGGCCGGCGAGCGCGTGCAGCGCGCCCACCCGCACCTGGTCGGCGGGGTTGCCCAGCAGTTCCACGGCGCGGGCGAAGCGCTCGTCGGCCACCCGCTCGCGGTCGTGCTCGGCGCGCCGGCCGTCCAGCGCGTGCCGCTCGGTCTCCAGTTCCTGCCGCCGGCGCTCGATGTCCTGGCGGCGCTCCTCCACCTGGCGCCGCCGGTCGTTGAGCCAGAGCGCGTACAGCGCGACGACGGCGCCCGCGGCCAGGCCGCCGGTCTTCAGGGCGTCCGCGTTGCTCGTCGTGCCATCGGCCAGCAGCCAGCCGCTGACGGCCACCAGCAGCATCAGCGAGACGGCACACGTCACGATCAGCGATCTGCCCACGGCGAGGATTGTGCTGGTCGCCGGAATCGGCCCGTCGGCCGGTCGCATTCGGCCGTTCGTCCGATACTGAGCAGAGTGGACGAAAGATACCGACGGAAGTAGGAATCGGGTCCGCAAGGCGGAGTACGCCGTTCGCCGACCGCCGATCCCTCGGCCCGGCTACATTCCGCCACCGGCCTCGGCCAATTGGGTACTGATCGCCTGGACACCGTGATAGATCGCGCCGATCGCCCTACCGTTCCCAGAATAGGAGCGGCCGATCCCGGACGGCCGCTGTTCGGATGCTGCGAACGGGGGCCGTGTCGTGGTTGGCAGCCGGCGCCCCGGATTCGGTCCGGCGCTGGCGGTCGGGGAGTTCCGCGCGCTGTGGACCGCCGAGGCCCAGTCGGTCGTCGGCGATCAGCTCGCCAAGGTCGCGCTCACCGTGCTGGTGTTCCAGCGCACCGGGTCCGCCGGACTGGCCGCGCTGAGCTTCGCCGCGCTGCTGCTGCCGGCGCTCGTGGCCGGCCCGCTGCTCTCCTGGATCGCCGACGTGCTGCCGCGGCGTCCGGTCATGGTGGGCTGCGCGCTCACCCAGGCCGTGCTGGTCGGCGTGATGGCCGTGCCGGGCACGCCGCTGTGGGCGTTGTTCGCGCTCATCGTGACGGTGCAGCTCGTGCAGGCGCCGTTCGCCGCCGCGCAGGCGGCGCTGCTGCCGGTGATCCTCAGCGGCGAGCCGTACCAGGCGGCGCAGGCGCTGCGCCAGATCACCCGGCAGGTCGGCATGCTGGCCGGCCTCGGCTTCGGCGGCATCGCGGTCGCCACGCTCGGGGTGTCCACCGCGCTGCTGGTGGACGCCGTCACGTTCCTGCTGGCCGCGCTGGTGATCCGGCTCGGCGTCGCCTCCCGGCCGGCCGCGGCCCCTCGCGGGCCCGTAGACCCGGACGGGGCCACGCACGGGGCCACGGACGGGGCCACGGACGACGGGGCCGGGTTCCTGGGCGGCCTCGGGCTGGTCTGGCACGACCGCCGGTTGCGCTCGCTGGTGGCGCTGGCCTGGCTGGCGGGCTTCGCCGTGGTGCCGGAGGGGCTCGCGGCGCCGTTCGCCGCCTCGGCCGGCGCCGGGCCGTCGGCGGTCGGCTGGCTGCTCGCGGTGGACCCGGCGGCGATGGCGGTCGGCGCGTACGTCATGGTGCGCTTCGTGGACCAGGACACCCGGCTGCGGCTGCTCGGGCCGCTGGCGGTGCTGACCGTGCTGCCGTTGCTCGGCTACGCGGCCGGGCCGGGGCTGACCACGGCGCTGGTGCTGCTGGCGCTGTCCGGCCTGTTCGCCGCCTACCAGGTGACGGCGAGCGCGACCTTCATGGAGCTGGTGCCGGACGCCCGGCGCGGCCAGGCGTACGGGGTCGCGCGCAGCGGGCTGGTGGCCGCCCAGGGCCTCGGCGTGGCGGCCGGTGGACTGGTCGCCGAGCTCACCGGCTCGGTGTCGTGGACGATAGCCCTGGCCGGGGCCGCCGGACTGCTGGTAGCGGTTCCGGCGGCCGTCGGATGGCGCCGCGCGTCCACGCGGCACCCCGAACTCTCCGTGTCAGGTGCGTCGTGAACTCACCACTCTCGTTCGCGCATGTCGTCCACCTCCTGGAGGGGCGTCCGGTGCCGGGGGGCCGTACGTCGTTCCGGGACAGTGTGCATGCTCCGGAACGTGCCACGGGAGGTCGACGCCCATGAGCGCCCGATGGTCGCCGCACCGCTGGACGCTGTGGAGCCAGCGGCCGGGGGTGATCGCCTACTCGCTGGTGGTGGACGCCGCGGCGGTGGTCTCGGCCGTCCTGGTGTCGTTCGCCGCGCCGCTGCCGGACGGCGGCCAGTGGGCCCGGTTCGGGGTGCTGCTGGGCTGCGCGATCGTGCACCTGCGGGCCTCCCGGGGCGTGGAGCGGCTGCGCCGCGACCAGAGCTCCGTGCCGCACGTCGACCTCAACTCGATCTGGATCGTGGCCGCGCTGCTGGTGCTGCACCCGGCGCTCACCATGGTGCTCATCTGCGTGCTGCGGCTGGACCGCTGGTTCCTGGCCCGGCGCCCGCCGTACCGGTACCTGCTGAGCACCGCGACGCACGTGCTGTCGGCGGTGCTGGCGATGCTCGTGCTGCACCGGATGACCGGCACCGGCCCGGCCGGCGGCTGGGACGGCTCGGCCGAGGCCGTGGGCGCCGTCATGGTGGCCGGCGCGGTGTACTTCGCGGTGCAGTTCGTGCTCATCGCCGGGGCGATCCTGCTGGCCGGCGGCGAGCGCACCTGGCCGCGGGTGCTCGGCTCGGCGGACGCCAACGCGCTGGAGGCGGCCACCATCTGCCTCGGGTTCTTCGCCGGGCTGGCGCTCGCCAGGACGCCGCTGCTGCTGGCCGCGATGGTGCCGGCCGCGCTCGTCGTGCACCGCACGGTGCTGGTGCGCCAGCTGCGGCACGCCGTCGACCAGGACTCGAAGACCGGGCTGCTCAACGCGGGCGGCTGGCGGCGGCGCGCGGACCGGGAGCTGGCCAGGGCCGTGCGGCACGGCCAGCAGTTCGGGCTGCTGGTGATGGACCTCGACCACTTCAAGCGGGTCAACGACACGCACGGGCACCTGGCCGGCGACGAGGTGCTGCGCGCGGTGGCCGGGGTGCTGACCGCGGAGACCCGGGAGTACGACGTGGTCGGCCGCTTCGGCGGCGAGGAGTTCCTGGTGCTGCTGCCGAACTCCGACGCGGCGGCCACGGCGGCGGCCGCCGAGCGGGTGCGGGCCGCGGTGGCCGCGCTGGCGGTGCCGTCCACGCAGTCGGTGCGGGGCACCGTGGTGATCGACGGGCTGTCCGCCTCGGTCGGCGCGGCGGCCTACCCGGAGAACGCCGCGGACCTGGACACGCTGCTCGGCCGGGCGGACAGCGCGCTGCTCATGGCCAAGGAGTGCGGCCGCGACCAGGTGCGTGTGGCACGCGGACGCTCACCCATAGGATGACGGCCCGCCGGACCGGCCCACCCCCATCCCCAGGAGCGACCATGAGCGGTACCGAAGTGACCGAGGACGTCAAGACGCTGCGCGAGCTGAACGACACCTTCATCGAGGCGTTCCGCAAGGGCTCGTGGGACATGCTGAGCCCGATCCTCTCCCCCGGCTTCACGTACACCGACGGCAACACCGGGGCGGTCACCGACATCGAGACCTACGCGGCGAGCCTGCAGGCCAACCCGGTGCCGGACCTGGTGTTCGACGAGGTCGTGGTGCACGTCGACGGTGACGCCGCGATCGTCTCGGCCCGCACCTCCGTGACCCCCGGCAAGTACAGCCGCTACGTGGACTCCTACGCCCGCCGCGACGGCCAGTGGGTGTGCCACCACGCGAGCGTCTGGCGCCTGCAGCCCGCCACGGGCTGAGCCCCGCGACGCCCCGTACGCCCGGCCCGGCGGTGGACCCGCCGGGCCGTCGCGCGTTCCGGGCAGGTTCGCACTGCGGGAGAAGCTGCACGTCCCGGCCCCTTCGCATACTGGATCGGACGTCGCCGGCGCCATTTGTCGGGCCGGCCGGTAATGCACCGATCCGCTTTCCGAGCGAGAGGACAAGGGGCGTGACCCAACACCAGGACGTGATCGCCGCGCTGGCCGCGGACGGCGAGGAGGTGGACCGCCTGGTCGCGGGTCTGGACGCCTCGCGGTGGACGACGCCGACCCCGGCGGACGGCTGGACGATCGCGCACCAGATCGCGCACATCACCGCCACCTTCCGGCTCGCCGCGCTGGCCGCGTCGGACGCCGAGGGCTTCGGCAAGCTGGCGTCCACCTTCAGCCCGGACTTCGACGCGAACGTGCAAGCCGCCCTGTCGCAGTTCGTGAACCTGCCGCCGGCCGCGCTGCTCGGCCAGTTCCGCGCCGCCCGGGGCGCCGCCGAGGGCGCGCTCGCCGCGTGCGACCCGGCCACCCCGCTGCCCTGGCTGGTGCGCCCGCTGCCGCCGTCGGTGCTGGCCTGCGCCGGCATGATGGAGCTGTTCGGCCACGGCCAGGACATCGCCGACGCGCTCGGCGTCCGCCGCACCCACACCGACCGGCTCCAGTACCTGGTGGGCTTCGCCGTGCGCACCTGGGACTTCGGCTACCTGGCCCGCGGCCTGGAGACCCCGGCCGTCGAGTTCGGGTTCGACATCACCGGCCCGTCCGGGGCGCGCTGGACGTTCGGCCCGGCCGACGCCGAGCAGCGCATCGCCGGCCCGGCCGAGGACTTCTGCCTGCTGGTGACCCGCCGCCGGCACCGCGACGACCTGGCGCTCACCGCCACGGGGCCGGACGCGGAGGCCTGGCTGGACATCGCGCAGGCGTACCGCGGCCCGGCCGGCGAGGGCCGCGCCCCCGGCCAGTTCGCCGAGGACCGCGCCGCCTAGGGCCGCACCGGAACGGGCCCGCCGCATTTCGATCATTCGAAGGCGGCGGGCCCGCTCGGCGCATTGGGCTGTTCAGCTCATTCAGGCCAATAGGGTTCTCCTCTACCGTCGGGAATCGTCCTGACCCCGTGATGTCCGGCCGGTCCTGTCATTCCGGCGGATACCCCCTGCACGAGGGAGAACCCGATATGGGACGAGTACGCGCACGGCTGGGCGGCCCGCTCGCCGTGGCGGCCGTGGTGCTCGGGCTGGCGAGCCCGGCGCCCGCCGCGGCGCAGGGTTCGGTGCTCGGCACCGGCCACCCGGACGCCATCGAGAACAGCTACATCGTGGTGTTCACCGACGCCGCCACGGCGGGCCGCCAGGTGGACACCGTGGTCGCCGACCTGGCCGCGAAGCACCACGTGGACGTGCGGCACACCTACCGGCACGCGCTGCGCGGCTTCGCCGGCACCCTGGACGCCAGGGCCGCCCGCCGGCTGGCCGCCGAGCCCGGCGTCGCCTACGTGCAGCAGGACGCCGAGGTGCGCCTGGCCGGCACGCAGCCGAACCCGCCGTCCTGGGGCCTGAACCGCGTCGACCAGCGCAACCTGCCGCTGGACACGTCGTACACGTACCCGAACACGGCCTCGAACGTCACCGTGTACGTGATCGACACCGGCATCCGCACCACGCACTCCGACTTCGGCGGCCGGGCGATCTGGGGCACGAACACCGTCGACTCGAACAACACCGACTGCAACGGCCACGGCACGCACGTCGCCGGCACCGTCGGCGGCACCGCGTACGGCGTGGCCAAGGGCGTGCGGCTGATCGCGGTGAAGGTGCTGAACTGTGCGGGCTCCGGCTCCTTCGCCGGGGTCGCGGCGGGCATCGACTGGGTGACCGGGCACCACACGTCCGGCCCGGCGGTCGCCAACATGAGCCTCGGCGGCTCCGGCAGCGACCCGACCGGCGAGAGCGCGGTGCGCCGCTCCATCTCCGACGGCGTGGTGTACTCGATCGCCTCGGGCAACTCCAGCTCCGACGCCTGCAACTTCACGCCGGCCCGGGTGGCCGAGGCGATCACCGTGAACGCCTCGGACTCCGCGGACAACCGTGCCTCGTTCTCGAACTACGGCACGTGCACCGACATCTTCGCGCCGGGCGTGGGCATCACGTCGGCCTGGAGCAGCGGCGACGGCGCCACGAACACCATCAGCGGCACGTCGATGGCGGCACCGCACGTGGCCGGCGGGGCGGCGCTGCTGCTCGGCGCCACGCCCACGCTCACCCCCGCCCAGGTGGCGAGCGCCATGTTCACCAACTCCACCCCGAACAAGATCCCCAACCCGGTCGGCTCGCCGAACCGGCTGCTGTTCGTCAACACCGGCGGCGGCACGCCGGGCGGCCCGGTGGTCACCGACCCCGGCGCGCAGACCACCCGGCGCGGCGTCGCGGTGAGCCTGCCGATGAGCGCGAGCGGCGGCACCACCCCGTACACGTGGTCGGCGACCGGGCTGCCGGCCGGGCTGACCATCAACTCCTCCAGCGGCCTGATCTCCGGCACGCCGTCCACCGTGGCCAACTACAGCGTCACGGTGACCGCGCGGGACACCGGCGGCCGCACCGGCACCGCCTCGTTCGGCTGGAGCATCACGCAGAACCTGGACGGCACCTGGGCGTGCTCGGTGCCGGCCGGCTACACCTACGAGCGCACCCAGAACTCGCTGAACAGCCAGTGCAACCCGTCGGGATGGGCCACCCAGTACCTGCTGCGCTCGCCGGCCGACGGCATCTGGGTGTGCACGGTGCCGACCGGCTGGACGTACGAGCGGACGTCCAGCAACCTCAACGTCTGCTACCACAGCGGTTTCGCGACCTCGTACCTGATCCGCGCGCCGCGGGACGGCATCTGGACCTGCTCGGTGCCCTCCGGGTACACGTGGGAGCGCGTGTCGAACAACCTGAACGTCTGTTACCACAGCGGTTTCGCCACGTCGTACCTGATCCGGGTGCCGGTCGTGGGCCTGTGGGCGTGCTCGGTGCCGTCCGGCTGGAGCTACGACCAGTCGTCGAACAACCTGAACGTCTGCAACCACAGCGGTTTCGCGTACAGCTACCGGCTGGTTCGCTGACCCAGGCTCCCTCCCGCCCCGTTACCCTCACGGGTCTCGGGGCGGGAGGGAGCGTCATGGACGAGCTGGTGCTCACCGGCAGCAACCGGGTGCGGTTCCCGGGCATCAGCTCCCGGGCCTACGAGCACCCGACGGACCGCGGGGCGCTGGTCGCGCTGCGCGCCGTGCCGGGTTTCGACGCCGTGCTGCGCTCGCTGGCCGGAGCCATCGGCGACCGTGCCGAGCGGCTGCTCTACCTGTCCTCGGCGGTCCGCGTCGGCCCGGCGCAGTACCCGCGGCTCGCGGCCGTCCGCGACGAGTGCGTGTCGACGCTCGACCTGCCCGAGGTACCGGACCTGTTCGTGTACCGGTCGCCCGAGGCGGAGGCGATGACGATCGGCATGGACCGGCCGTTCGTGGTGCTGTCCACCGGGCTCGTGCAGTTGCTGGACGAGGACGGGCTGCGGTTCGTCATCGGTCACGAGCTGGGCCACGTGCTGTCCGGGCACGCGGTGTACCGGACGATGCTGGTGCGGCTGATCCGGCTGACCCAGTCGATGGCCTGGATGCCGGTGGGCTACTGGGGGCTGCGCGCCGTGGTGGCCGCGCTGCGCGAGTGGTACCGCAAGTCGGAGCTGTCCTGCGACCGCGCCGGCCTGCTGTGCGGGCAGGACCCGCGGGCCGCGCTGCGCACCCACGCCCTGCTGGCCGGCGCCGTCGACCCGGCCGCGGTGCACGTGCCCTCGTTCCTGCGGCAGGCGCAGGAGTACAGCGCCGTGCCGGATGTGCGGGAGAGCATGCTCAAGCTGCTGCAGACCATGGACGCCACGCACCCGATGCCGGTGGTGCGCGCCGCGGAGCTGCAGAAGTGGGCCGCCGGGCCCGAGTACCGCGCCATCCTGTCCGGGGACTACCCGCGCCGCGCCGACGACCCCGCCACCGGCTTCGCCGCCGAGGCTCGCGCGGCCGCCGCCGGCTACCGGGACACGGTCCGCGAGTCCGCCGACCCGCTGGCCCGCGTGGTCAGCGGCCTCGGCTCCACCCTGGCCGACGCCGCCGGCTCGGTCCGCCGCCGTCTGCGTCCGCCCGGCGATGTCGACGAGCCGGACGCCACTCCCCCGTCCTGACCCTGGCCGATCCGCCGCCGGGCAGGCCAGGATGAACGGATGGTGCCCGGACCGTCACCCTCCGAACCGGCCGCCCGGAAACGGGACCTGGACCGGGCCCGCCAGGACTTCGAGGACGTCCGCGAGCACGCGCTATCGCTGCTGGACGACGCCATCCGGGCCACGAGGTCGCGCGCCGGTGAACCGCCCTCCGAGGAGGAGCTGGCGTTCCTGGCCCGCCTGCGGTCGCGGCGGATGACGATCCGCGACCGGGTGCGGCAGTACGAGATCGGCCGGTCCTTCGAGCGCGTCGACTGGGCGGTGGTCGCGGAGCTCGCCGGAGTGTCCGAGCCGGTCCGGCAGGCCCTGTCCGCCGTGCCGCCACCGCCCGGCGCGACCACGGGGGACGCCGAGGCCGCCCTGATCGCGCTACGGCAGGAGCTCGTCGCCGCGAGCCCCGCGGAGCCGGCGCTGTTCGCTTCGCTGCTCGCCCGCGTCTACCGGATCGCCGCCGTCACCGCGATCGCCGCCGTCGTCGCCGCGCCCCTCGGCGCCCTGGCCGTCGGCGAGCCGGTGCTGCGGGAGGTCGTCAAGGCGACCGTCAACACCCTCGTCGCCGCCGTCGCCACCGAGGCGGTGCTCGACCTGGCCACCCGCCCCGCCGCGCCCGGCGCCCACGCGGTGGCCGACGCCGCGCACCGCGACCTGGTGACCGCGGCCGACCGCTTCGCCGCCGAGGCGGCCACCTGGGGCGCCGGGTCGGAGTTCGACCGTTGCAACGCGCGGATCCGGCTGGAGGCGCGGATCTGTGCCGCCCGCGAGGCGGCCGCCGGCATCTCCTGGCGCCGCGCCACCGAGTTCCGGGCGACCCTGGACGCCCTCTCCCGGGCCGCCGCCGACCCGGCCCCGGCGCAACCGGTCCGCTCGCTGCACGATCGTCTGACCGCGTTCACCGTGCCGTCGGCCCCGCCGCGGCCACCCGCCGTCGGGGAGATCATCGACCAGGCCCGGGCCGACGCCGCCCGCTTCCCCACGAAGGCCGCCGCTCGGCTTCCGCGGCCGGCGGACCTGACGGAACCACCGCTCCCCCCTGCGCCATCTCCGCCTCCCCCGCCACCACCACCGCCACCGCCGCCACCCCGGTCCCCGTGGGCGGACGGGCCGGGCGGCCTGTGGTGAGCACCGGTGCGGCGTACCGTGGCGGTGATCCGAACCCGCCGCTTCCGGAGGTGCCCGTGCCCGGCCCGACGCCCGACGAGCCGATCGACGCCGAGATCGTGGAGACCACGCCGCCGGTCGTCCCGTCCCCGGACTACACGGCGGACGGCGTGCCCACGTTCGACTTCGTGCGCGACCGCATCGAGTCCCGCTACGCGACGTCCCTCGGCAGCACCGAGCTGGCCTCGGAGACCACCGAGGCGCGCACCCTGGAGGAGCGCGAGGCCGAGCGCGCCCGAGCCGCCCAGGCCCGCCTCGACGAGATCCGCCGCTCGATGGGCAGCGGCTGACCCGGCACCGGCATGCCCTGGCATGACGAAGGCCCCCGGCCGGTGAGCCGGGGGCCTTCGTGGTGGTAGCGGGGACAGGATTCGAACCTGTGACCTCTGGGTTATGAGCCCAGCGAGCTACCGAGCTGCTCCACCCCGCGTCGCTGTGGTGCGTGGGGAACACTACTGCACGGCCTCGGCGGGGGTCGCGGCGGGGGGGTCGTCGCAACGGCAGGACGAGGGGTTCGCCGGTGCCCGGGTACGGCAGGACCTCGACGGGCTGCCGGTAGACGGCGGTGAGCAGGCCGGCCGAGGGGCCGAGCGCGGCGAGCCGGCCGTCGGCCAGGACCGCGACGCGGTCGGCGTGCGCGGCGGCCGGGTTGAGGTCGTGCAGCACGACCAGCACGGGGACGCCGGCTTCTCGCTCGTCATCGACTCCCCCGGAACGCGCACCACGTGTCAACGGATCGTACCGATCCCATCACCCGCCGATGGACGTTCCACGACCGGCGCCGGACGCCGCAGCCGCCGGTGCCCCGCGCCGGTCGTTACGGAGCGGCCGCGGGTGGGGCCGCTCCCAGACCGAGCGCCCGTCGCACCGCATCGCCGTCCGACCGTGGGCCGACCGCGTCGCCGCACTCCGCCCAGGCCAGCATGAGGCCGTCCGGCGTGGTGATCAGGCGTAGCCGACGGCCGTTCGCCGTGTCCGAGCGGGAGGCGCGGACGAGGATGGTGTTGATCTCCTTGGTCGCCGCCGCCAGCGTCGGGTCGTGGAAGGTGACCTCGGACTCGGTGAGGAAGACGGGGTCCGGCTCCACGAGCGTGTGAACGTGACAGTCGGCCTGCGGATCCTCGTAGCAGTACACCACATGGTTGATGATCATCCAGGACAGAGGCATGGCACCGGCCCTCCTGTGTCGCGCCGGGAACGAGCCGCCGGGCGGCGGTTCTCCTGGCGGAGGGGTGCGGGTGCCCGCTGATACGCGGCCGGGCGAGCACCGCGCGGCGGGTGGCATGCGAACGGCCCGCCGGAGGATTCTCCGACGGGCCGTCCATCTCGTAGCGGGGGCAGGATTCGAACCTGCGACCTCTGGGTTATGAGCCCAGCGAGCTACCGAGCTGCTCCACCCCGCGTCGGTGGCACCAGTGTACGCCGCGCCCGGAACCGCCGCCGACCGGGTATCGGTCACCCTGCCGCACGACACGGCTCCGACCCCTGCGCTCGGGCGTCGGGACAGCCGTCCGAACTCGCCATCGGGCGTCGCCGGTGCCACCGGTGGCCGTTCACCTGCGGATGCCCAGCACGCCTGCGGCGAGCGGCACGAAGCAGGCGACCGGCACTGCGGGTGACCGAGGCGGCGGCCGGGGTAACGACGACGACCAAGGCTCGATCATCGTTCCATTGCCCGACGGTCAGCTCGCGCCTACCCACCGCAGCCCAAGGCCGACCGGGGCCATCCGGAGGGCATTTCCTAGCGCAGGTACGAGATCCGAACCCAGTCAATATGCATCCAGTTGGCGTCGAGGTACGTGTTCACTTCCGGACCCGGGTGGTTCCCGTAACCTCCGGCCACGAAGACTTCGCTCTGCAGGATCAGCCCGAAGGGGTCGTTCATGATCAGGTCGCACCGGGACTGGGTGAAGCCGAACTCGCCGACCCCACAGACGTGGCTCTCGATGTGGATCTCCGGGCCGCCGCCTGGTCGCACGAAGTACGAAACCCAATTCCCCTCGCGCTGCACGATCCACTCGTAGTAATGATTGTCGTCAAATGTGCCGTGGCCCGTGTCGCGTTCGGTCTCCCACCGCCG
Source organism: Pseudonocardiaceae bacterium (assembly GCA_036402215.1). Classification (GTDB taxonomy): domain Bacteria; phylum Actinomycetota; class Actinomycetes; order Mycobacteriales; family Pseudonocardiaceae; genus DASXTS01. Next base: position 9,413 of record DASWTI010000415.1, on the reverse strand, counting down.
CCACTCCGGATCGGCCAAGGAGCCGCTGCACGACATGTGGGTGGTGGATTGCCCGACATTGGGCTGGTCCGGATGCCACTCCAGCAGGTCCAGCTCACCCAGATTTGTCTTGGCCGGCGGGTTCAGAGAGTTGCAGTACGGCTGGCCGTTCTTCGCCCACAATGCTCCTCGGGTGCCCAGCGAGCCGTTGGTCGGCATCTGCGCCGAGATCCTGATCTCGAAGGCCGCTCCTGGCGGGGTCCGGAAAAGGCCTTGCACCCGTCCGGCCGAGTACCGCGTGTTCGCGCCGCACGAGGTACGGCTCTCGTTCCAGACACCCGGCTGCTGACCGGTGGGCACACAGTGCCGCCGAGTGGCGATCTTCAATAGGCCGCCTTCCACACGCACATTGTCCGCCAGCAGGTACGCCTGCGACTTCTGCGGCGAAATCGGGCCGCCCGTCACCACGGTCCACGCGCCCGGATTGAGCCCGGCGCCGTCGAACCCGTCCTCGAAGATCACCGCGCCGGCCGCCGAAGCGGGCGTGCCCTCCGACGCACCCACCATTAATAGAACTGGTCCCAGCATCACCATCATGGCGGCGAGCAATCTGCTTCTCATTACAGTTACTCCCCCGTCCGGTGTCATGTCCGGTCGAAGATACACCCCGTTACGCCACCATGCGGGCGGTCCGGAGGCTCTTGACTGCTCTCCGAGTGAGCCGGCAAGCGCACAGAACGGAGAGAATCGCCGGACAGGTGAAGCCGAGGCCACGCCGTGACCTGGCGGCTCAACCGGCTGCGGTCCTGGCCGGGGTCCGAGCGATCCGGCCCCACCGGCGAAGCGGGACCGTGCGCCCGGACACGGACGGGCCCCGGACCGTTGGTGTGGTCCGGGGCCCGTTGACGTGAGCGGATCCGACGCGGGTCAGCCGCCCGGGGTCGGGCTGGGCTGCTGGCCCGCCGTGGTCGTGGGTGGGGAGCCGCCGGAGCCGGCGCGGGCGCGTTCGAAGCGGTCGGTGGCGTCCTTGAGCGCCGCGTAGGCCCGGCCGAGCGCCTCGAAGTCACCCTTCTGCTGGGCGTCGGTGATCGCGGCGATGGCGGCGGAGATGTCCCGGACGGCCTGGTCGAGGTCGGGGGTGCCGCCGGCGGGGGGTGACGGCGACGTCGTGGTGGTGGGTGGTGTGGTGGTGCTGCTGGTCGGCGGGGACGTCGACGTGCCGCCGTCGCCGGGATCGGTGGTGCTCTCCCCGGCGCCGGCGCCGAAGACCTGTTCCAGCGCCTCGCCGAGCGTCGGGGCGTAGCCGACGCGGCCGTTGTAGCTGGCCAGCACGCGGGCGAGCTGCGGGTACGAGGACTCCTGCCCGGTCCGCTCCAGGTACACCGGTTCCACGTACAGCAGCCCGCCGGCCACCGGCAGCGTCAGCAGGTTGCCGTTGATCACCTTGGTCTGCTGTTTCAGGATGTTGATCTCACGGCTCACGTCCGGCGAGGAGATGAAGTCGTTCTGCACCTGCTGCGGACCCTTGGTCTGGGTGTCCGACGGCAGTTGCAGCACGGTGATCTTGCCGTAGGTGTCCGGATCGGAGCTGGCCGAGACGTACGCCGACAGGAACTGCCGTTGCAGGCTCACGAGCGCGCTGGTGAGCTGGAACGAGGGTTCACCGCCGGTCTCCGGGTTGCCGGCCAGCACGTAGTACGGCGGCTGCGACGTGGCCGCGGTGGCGGTGGTCGCACCCTCCTTGGTCGGGTCCGTCGGCACGTCCCAGAAGGAGACCGCGGAGTAGAACTCGCCGGGGTTCGACACGTGGTAGCGCGACAGCAGCTCGCGCTGCACCTTGAACAGGTCCTCCGGGTAGCGGAAGTGCGCCCGCAGGTCGTCGGAGATGTCGCTCGCCGGCTTCACGGTGCCGGGGAAGACCCCCATCCAGGTGCGCAGCACGGGGTCGCTCTCGTCGAACGCGTACAGGGTCACGGTGCCGTCGTAGGCGTCCACCGTGGCCTTCACCGAGTTGCGGATGTAGTTGATCAGCCGGTTCGGCTGCCCGGCCACGCCGACCAGGGTGTCCTGCGTGGCGTCCTGCAACGAGGTGCGGTTCGCGTACGGGTAGCGGTCGAGCGTGGTGTAGCCGTCGACGATCCAGATGATGCGGCCGTCCACCACCGCCGGGTACGGGTCGCCGTCCACGGTCAGCCACGGGGCCACCGCCTCGACGCGGTCCCGCGGGTTGCGGTTGTAGATGATCCGCGAGTTGTCGCCGATGGCGCTGGAGAACAGGATGTTCCGCTCGCGGTAGTACGTGGAGAACGCCAGCCGGTTCAGGGTGCCGCCGATGCCGACGCCGCCCTTGCCGTCGTAGGTGTACTGCGTGGAGTCGGTGTCGTACTCCCGCGCCGCCTGGCCCTCCGTGGCACCCACGATGGCGTAGTCGGTGACCAGCTCGCCGTAGTACGTGCGCGGCTGGTCGACCTGGATGGCGCCCTTCGTGGTCAGGTCGCTCACCGTGTAGACCGGGAAGCCGCCCTGGCTGGCGCTCGCGGCGCCGTCCTCGCTGTCGTCCACGGCCGAGTCGATGGTGTTCGCCGGCGCGGCCACGAAGCCGTTGCCGTGGGTGTAGATGAGGTGCCGGTTGATCCAGTCCCGCTGGTTCGGCGCCAGGCCCAGGGTGTTCATCTCGCGCACCGCGACCACGTAGTCCCGGGTCTCGCCGTCGATGGTGTAGCGGTCGACGTCGAGCTTGTCCGGGAAGCCGTAGAAGTTCCGCAGCTGCCGCTGCTGGGTGAACGTCTTGGCGAGCACGCTCGGGTCGAGCAGCCGGATGTTCGGGATGGTGGAGGTGTCCCTGGCCACCTCGGCCGGGGACACCTGCGCGGTTCCCTGGTACGGCACGTAGTTGACCTTGTCGTCGGTCAGCCCGTACGCCTGTCTGGTCGCCGCGATGTTGCGTTCGATGGACAACGCCTCCTTGCGGTCGGCGTTGGGCTTCACCGAGAACTGCTCCAGCACGGCCGGCCAGGCCGCGCCGACCAGCACGCTGGACAGCACCATGAGCACGATCGCGATGGCCGGCAGCTGCAGGTTCTTCACGACGGCGCCGGTGAAGAACGCGAGCGCGCAGAACACCGCGATGCACAGCAGGATGAGCTTGGCCGGGAGCACCGCGTTCAGGTCGGTGTACGAGGCGCCGGTGAACTTCTCGTTGCGGCCGGAGAACAGCAGGCCGAACCGGTCGAAGTAGTAGGCGACGGCCTTGAGCAGCACGAAGGTGCCGGCCAGCACCGCGAGCTGGATGCGTGCCGGGCCGGCGAGCTGTCCGCCGCGGCCGGCCAGCCGGATGCCGCCGAAGATGTAGTGCGTGACGACCGCGGCCAGGAACGAGACCACGACCGCGACGAACAGCCAGTCCAGCACCATCCGGTAGAACGGCAGGTCGAAGGCGTAGAAGCTCACGTCCCGGTTGAACTGCGGGTCCGTGACGCCGAAGCTCTGGCCGTTCAGGAACATCTGGGTGACCTGCCAGTCGCCCTGCCCGGCCAGGCCCGCGAGCACCCCGACGATGACCGGCAGGCCGATGCCGACGAGCCGCAGCCGCGCCACGATGGCCGTGCGGTAACGGGCCACCGGGTCGTCGGGACCGACCACCGGCACGAACACCGGGCGAGCGCGGTAGGCCAGCCACAGGTTGAGCGACAGCGCCCCGCCGACCAGCAGGCCCACCAGCACGAGCAGCGCGCCGCGCGTGAACAGGACGGTGCGGAAGACCTCGCGGTAACCCACCTCGCCGAACCACAGCCAGTCGACGTAGGTCTCCAGCAGACGGGAACCGGTGATCATCACCGCCAGCAGGACGCCACCGGCGATGAGCAGTATCCGGCTGCGACGGGACAGGGCGGGTACTCCGACCGGGGGCCGCATGGCCACGGTGCACGCTCCAGGTGTCGGGTTTCTGCCCATCCAACTCTACGGACCGCCGTTCGGGTTCCCGGGGGCGCTCCACGGGGTCGTGCCACCATGCTCCGGTGAACGCACCGAGCGCCGACCTGGCCGCCGCGCTGCCCGAGGCGGCGCGCGAGATCGAGGACTTCGTGTCCACCGGTGGCTGGGACCAGCCGCCGCAGCTCTTCGCGCTGGTGCCGACGGCGGAGCTGATCGCCGCCGAGCCCGCGCTGGCCGGTCAGGTGGACCCGTTGTCGCCGCTCACCCCGGTGGCGCAGGAGCCGCTGCGGGGCGCGCTGGACGACGCGCTGGCCGGCATCGCCTGGCCGCGGGGCGTGGCCGGCTGCGCCGTCGTGCAGGAGATCGCCGTGCTGCCGCCGGACGCCGAGGCCGCGATCGAGATCGACGGGGTGAGCGAGGCCGACATGGTGCGCGCGGCGGCGGCGCACCCGCGGCGGCGCGAGGCCCGGCTGGTGGCCGCGGTGCTGCGCGACGGCGTGGGGGCGTGCGTGCTGCGGCTGCGGGCGGCCGACGAGTCGGAGGACGCGGTGGAGGAACTGGTGGAGCGGCCGGACCTGGCGCCGAACCTGTTGGCCGCCCTGCACGACACGTTCCGCGCGTAGCGGCCGCACCCCGAGCCTTCCGCCGCGCCGCCGCACCCCGCCGCACGGCCGGGGCAGCGCCGGGCCGCCCGGGCCTGCCGGGCCCCGGCTCAGGAGCAGGGTGGGACGGGGCCGCCGGTGCGCAGGGCCTCCAGCGCGTCGACCGCGCCGCTCAGCGTCTCCACCTTCACCAGCCGCAGCCCGTCGGGCGCGCGCTGCGCCGCCTCCAGGCAGTTGTCCGCCGGCACCAGGAACACCGTCGCGCCGGCCTCGCGGGCCGCCGTCATCTTGAACGGGATGCCGCCGATCGGGCCGACCTGGCCGTCCGAGGTGATCTCCCCGGTGCCGGCCACGAACTGCCCGCCGTTGAGCTCCCCCGGCGTCAGCTTGTCCACGATCGCCAGCGCGAACATCAGGCCCGCCGAGGGACCGCCGACGTCGGCCAGGCTGATCGTGATGTCGAACGGCACGTCCGGCTGGTTGGCCGGCTCCACGCCGAGGAAACCGGTGTCGCGGTCCTCGCGCGCGCCGAGCGTGACGGACGCCGTGGCGGTCGTCGGGCCACGCTGATAGCGAACATCGATCACCTGTCCGGGACGGGTCCCGGTGAGCGCGTCGCGTACCTGGTCGGCCGCCGTGACGGCCCGGCCGTTGACCGTGAGCAGCAGGTCGCCGGGCTCGAGCTTGCCGGCCGACGGCGAGTCCTCGGTGACCCGGTTGACGATCACCTGCGTCGGGTACTTCAGGTAGGTGAGCGCGGCGGTCTCCGCGAACGCCTCGGAGTCCTGGAAGGCGCGCGCCTGCTCCTGCTGCACCTCGTCGGTCGTGCGGTCCGGCGGGTAGATCTCCTCGCGCGGGACCAGGGCGTATCGGCCGGAGACCCACTTGCCGAGGGCGCTGAACAGGGTCAGCTCGCTGGCCACCGACACGGTCGTCATGTTGAGCCGCCCGCCGGTCGGGTAGGTGTCCGCCCCGGCGATGGTCACCACCACGTCGTCGTCGACCGACCCGAGGGTGTCGTACGTGGGCCCCGGACCGAGCGCGACGTAGGGCACGGTGCCGATGCCCCCGAGCACGCCGAAGATCGCGATCAGGAGCATGCTCACCAGTAACGTCCAGGTACGACGACTCACGGCCGCACAGCGTACGGGGCGGCGCGTCCGCGTAACGTGGACACCATGAGCGAGCTCCCCTTCGGCTTCGGTCCGGCGGACCGCGATCCCTCGCGCGGCGGGTCCGGACCGGGCGGTCCCGGCGGCCCCGGCGGTCCGTTCGACGTCAACGCGCTGGGGCAGATGCTCACCCAGCTCGGGCAGATGCTCAGCCACGCGTCGGCCACGTCGGGGCCGGTGAACTACGACCTGGCCAAGCAGCTCGCCATGCAGCAGCTCTCGGCCAACGGCGGGTCGGTGGACCCGACGGCCGCGCAGCAGTCCGCGGTGTCCGACGCGCTGCGACTGGCCGAGGTGTGGCTGGACGCCGCGACCACGCTGCCGGCCGGCATCACGTCGGTGCAGGCCTGGTCGCCGTGGCAGTGGGTGGAGAACACGCTGCCGACCTGGCAGCGGCTGTGCGACCCGGTGGCCCGGCAGTTCGCCGGCGCGTGGACGAACGCGATGCCGGAGGAGATGCGCCAGGCCGCGGGTCCGCTGCTGGCCATGGTGAGCCAGATGGGCGGGCTGGCGTTCGGCTCCCAGCTCGGCGGCGCGCTCGCCCAGCTCGGCAACGAGGTCCTGACGTCGAGCGACATCGGCCTGCCGCTCGGGGCGCAGGGCACGGGCGCCCTGCTGCCCAGGGCGATCGAGGCGTTCACCGAGGGGCTGGACCGGCCGGCCAGCGAGGTGCTGGTGTTCCTGGCCGCGCGCGAGGCGGCGCACCAGCGGCTGTTCGCCCACGTGCCGTGGCTGCGCGGGAGCCTGCTCGGCACGGTGGAGCAGTTCGCCCAGGGCATCACCGTGGACACCGAGGCGCTGGAGAAGCTGGCCCGCGAGGTCGACCCGTCCAACCCCGCGGCGCTCGAGGAGGCCATGGGGTCCGGCGTGCTGGAGCCCCGGACCTCGCCCGAGCAGCGGGCCGCCCTGAGCCGCCTCGAGACCATGCTCGCCCTCGTCGAGGGCTGGGTCGACGTGGTCGTCGCCGACGCCGTCGGCTCGCGGCTGCCGGGCGCCGACGCCCTGCGCGAGACCCTGCGGCGTCGCCGGGCCACGGGTGGTCCGGCCGAGCAGACCTTCGCCACCCTGGTCGGGCTGGAGCTACGGCCCAGGCAGCTCCGCGCCGCCTCCACCTTGTGGCGGGCCCTCACCGACGCCCGCGGCGCCGACGGCCGTGACGCCCTCTGGGCCCATCCCGACCTGATGCCCACCGCCGAGGACCTCGACGACCCCACCGCGTTCGTCGACCGCAGCGCCTCGTCGCTGGACCCCATGGCGGAGCTGGAGCGCACCGAGCGCGAGGAGGCCGAGTCGGCCGGCGGCACGGCCCCGGACGCGGAGCCCGGCTCCCCCGCCGGCGACGGCCCGGCGGCCGAGGCCCCGGCCGGACCGGAGGCTCAGCCGGACCCGGAGGCCCGGGCCGTGGACCCCGGGCAACAGCCGGAGGCCGGCGCCCCTGAGGACGGCGACCCGAGGTCCTGACCCCCCGCAACCTGTCACCGGCCCCCGGCGCCCTCCGCCCGGGGGCCGGTCTCGTCCGGCCCTCCGAGCCGCCGCGTGACCCGCCCAGCTCGGCGGTGGCGCCACTGCCGCTTCCCGGGCGTGCGCGGCGGTGGCGATGCCACTGGCCGGCGAGCCCGGTCCTCGGCCTGCGCACGGGCAGCCGAGAGCCGACGACCGCGGGGCGGCCGTCGGCTATGTCACGCGCCAGGTCGGCCGGCGTCAGCCGGACTTGCGCCGGAACGTGCGGCCACGCTTGGCCGGCGCGGCGTGCGGGTGCTGGTTCGTCGCGCCGGTGGTGCCGCCCAGATGGGCGCGGCCCTGCTTGCGCGCCAACGCCTCACGGAACTTCCGTCGCGTCTCGTCCTCACCGTCCGCCGCACCCTCACCGGCCACAGGGTCGTCGGAAGCGGAGGCCGGTTGATCGGTTGCCATACCCGCATACTGCCCCGTCCCACCGGCCGCACCCAACTCAATTGGCCGCGGGCACACCCCCACCACACCTCGGACCCGGTCCCCCGGCCGTGCGGGCCGGCCCCGGTCAGTCGGCGCCCGTCTCCTCGCCGTCCGTGCCACTGATCGGCAGGTTGGCCGCCACCGACAGGCCGTGCAGGAAGCCGATGGCACGCTCGGTCCGCGGATAGCGCCGGACGAGGTCCCAGAACCGCGGCGTGTGGCCGTGCTCCAGCAGGTGCGCGAGCTCGTGCACGAGCACGTAGTCGACCACCCACGACGGGGTGTCCCGGAGGCGTTCGCTCAGTCGTATGGTCCCGTCGGCCGGCGTGGCCGAGCCCCAGCGCGTCCGCATCGGCGGCACCCACCGCACGGACGTCGGTCGCGCCCGTCCGTCCAGGTACTTGGTGGACAGCTCGGCGGCGCGCGCCATCAGGTCGGCGTCCGACGACCGCCTCGGCGACCGCCGCCGGGACTCGCTGCGCTCCAGCCGCCGCAGCATCTCCGCGACCCAGTGCTCCTCGTCGGCCCGCGTCATGCGCGCGGGGAGCAGGACCACCACCGTGTCACCTTCGCGGTAGGCACTCACCGTGCGTCGCCGGCGCGGGCTGCGACGCACCTCGACGCGAGGCGGGACCACTGGTGGAGGCACGCCCACAACGGTAAGCCGCGCCGCCGGCAGTTCGCGGCGCCGGGCGGTGCCCGTGCTGCGGCGAGCTGCGGTTGTCCACAGGCCGGCCGCGGAGCATCCGCAGGCAGTCGCCTCGCGCTCCCCAGACACGCCTGGGTTCTCCCCAGCGACACGGCGAGTTGTGCACAATTCATCCACAGATTGTGGGTAACTACGGGTGAAGCGGGACACACCACCGTGCTGATGCATGGGTGCGCATAACGGCAGAGGTAGCGTAGCCGCAGGTCCGCGGACCGCGACGACGCGAGCAGCGGCCCGCGTTCGGGGTGCACAAGCTAGGAGGATCCGGTGTCCGACACCTACAACGGTTACTGCGTGAAGTGCAAGGAGAAGAGGGACTTCACGGGTGAGGTGACCGAGACAAACGGCCGTCGCATGGCCAAGGGCACCTGCCCGACGTGCGGCACCAAGATGAACCGCATCCTGGGCAAGGCCTGACAGGACGTCATCTTCCGAGCGGGGTGGTCCGGCGTACGCCGAGCCACCCCGCTCGCGTTTTTCCTTACGTGTCAAGAGGTTCCGGGCCATCTGTGGACAACCTGGGGACCTGTGGATGGCCGTTCGACGGCGTCGGGATCGTGGTCCACGCTGGCCGGCATGACGATCTCTCCCCGGCTGCGGTTCGCCGCCGGCCGCATCGCGCTCTGGCGTGACACCGACCGCGTGCAGCTCGGCCTGGACCCGCGCACGGCCGTCGTCGTGGACGGCCTCACGCCCGGCCTGGCCGAGCTGACGCGCGGCGTGAACGGCCGCAACCGCGCCGAGGACCTCGTCCGGCTGGCCACCGCGGCCGGGACCGAGCCGGACGCGGCGGCCGCCTTCCTCGCCGAGCTGCGCGCACGCGGCCTGGTGGAACCGGCCGAGGAGGCCGACCGCGTGCCGGACTGGTTCAGCGCCGACGCCGCCGCGTGGCAGCTCCGCGCGGGGCACGGCGGCAACGAGCAGTGGGCCAGGCGGGCGGCCGCCACCGTGCTGGTTCAGGGGGACGGGCGCACCGCGGTCGCGCTGGCCCGGCTGCTGGCCACGGCGGCCGTGGGCTGCGTGGTCGTCCGGGCCCCGGGCCGGGTCACCGCCGCCGACGTCGGCACCGGCTACCGCGTG
>DASWTI010000414.1:0-2034 GCA_036402215.1 Pseudonocardiaceae bacterium | reverse complement strand
GGTGTCCGCGGGGTGGCCCTCGCCGGTTGCCGCGGGGGGCATGGCGGCCGTCGCCCGGTGCTCGTCCGCGGGCGTACCGTCGACCTCGGTGGTGGCGGAGATGCCCTGCGTGGTCCCGGGCCTCCACCCGCCCGCCGCCGTCGCGGCCACCGCGCCACCAGGTCCGTAACCGCCGGCTCCGGTGCCACCGGACCCGCCGTCGAACCCGGCGCCGCCGTACCCGGCGCCGGCGTGGCCGGAGTGGCCCGGCGTGACCTGGCCCGGTGCCGCGTAGGTCGCCTGGGCGGTCGCTGTGCCCATCCCGGCCGGGGCGACCCGGGGCCGCCGCGCGATCCGGGCGCCGTCCAGGGCGGCCAGGCCGACCCAGACCAGCACGATGCCACGCCACAGCCAGGGCTGGGACGCCGCGCCGGTGACGAACGCCGCGGTCACCAGCACTGCGCTGCCCGCCACCGCGAGACCGGCCCGCAGCCACTCCCGCAGCAGCGCGTAGCCCACGCCCAGGCCGCTCAGGTTGCCCACCGCCGCCGCCACCGGCCACACCGGCGGCCCCTTCGGCGTCGCCGGCCGCGCCACCGCGCCCCGTGGGTCCTCCATGGCCACCGGCCGCATCACCGGAATCGGATCGGTCACCGGCCCCAGCACCGCGTCGCCGTACACCGGCGCCGCCGCACCCTCGTCCGCCGGGGAAGCGTCCGCCGCACCTCCGGCCGCGGCACCCCCGGCCGCCGGGGAAGCGTCCGCCACACCTCCGGCCGCGGCACCTCCGGCCGCCACACCTTCGACCGTGGCACCGGTTGCCGTGCCCACCGTGTCCTGAGGCCCGTCCAGGTCTCCGCCGGGCGGCGTCCCGCCGGCCGCCGCCGTACCGTCCGCCATCCCGGCCCCGGCCGTCCTGCCGTCCGCCGCCCCGGGATCCGCCGCCCCGGGATCCGCCGCCCCCGGTTCGTCCACGGCGGGCGCCGCCGCCTCGGGGGCAGCCGTACCGGTGTCAGCCGCAGGGACCTCCACCGCAGCGGTGTCGGCCGGCTCGGATTCGGCCGCACCGGCCTCGGCAGCCGCAGGTTCCGCCGGATCCGCCTCAACCGCCGCGGGTTCAGCCATCGCGGGTTCGGCCATCGCGGGTTCGGCCATCGCCGGCTCTACCGCGTCCCCGGCCGCGGCATCGGAGCCGTCCGCCGCACCGCCGGGCGCGGTAGCGCCGTCCGCCGCACCGTTGTCCGGGGGGTCGTCGGCCGCGGCGCCACCGTCCTGCGGGCCGTCGACCGGCTCGGGGACCGCGGGCGGCGTGTCGGGGGGCACCGGGGCGTGCGGGCGTTCGTCGGGCGTGGACATGTATCCCCCAGAAATGTGAATGCCGCTCGTAGCCAATGGAACTGAGTACGACGGCGAACGCGGACCGCAATCGTACTGGTCCGCCATCTGTTCTCAGCATCGACTTTCCGAGTGACACCCGTCGATGAACGTGTGATCAGCCGGGCGCAGCCTACGGTGGGGCGGTGATCACCGGAAACGCGGCGCGCGCCGTGGTGGAGTTCCTGGCCGGCGCCGGGGTGCGGCACTTCTTCACGGTGCCCGGCGAGAGCTTCCTGGAGATCGTGGACGAGGTGCACCGGCACCCCGCGCTCACGCTCGTCTCCACCCGGCACGAGTCGGGCGCGGCGTTCATGGCGGAGGCCGTCGGCAAGCTCACCGGCCGTCCCGCCGTCGCCATGGCGACCCGCGCGGTCGGCGCCGCCAACCTGGCGATCGGTGTGCACACCGCCCGGCAGGACTCGACGCCGATGCTGGTGCTGCTCGGCCAGGTGGAGACCGAGCGCCTCGGCCGTGAGGCGTTCCAGGAGGTCGACCTGCCCCGGTTCTACGCCGAGCTCACGGTGCACTCCGAGACCGTGCACCGGGCCGACCGGGCCGGCGAGGCCATCGCCCGCGCCCACCGGCGGGCCACCACGGGGCGCCCCGGCCCGGCCATGCTCGCCTTCCCGGCCGATGTCCTGGCCGGGGCCTGCCCGCCCGCGCCGGCGCCCACCGAGC
>DASWTI010000413.1:0-6432 GCA_036402215.1 Pseudonocardiaceae bacterium | reverse complement strand
GCCCCACCTGGCGGGGTGGAGGGTCCATTCGCCCCAGGTTCCGAGGGGTAGGAACCCGGTCAGCCCACGGCCAGTGCCGCCACCGGTACGGCGACGGCCGCGCGGCCACGGGTGAGCGTGATCGTGTCCGCGTCCGTCACGTCCACGCCGGCGCCGGCGAACCGGTCGGTGATCGTGTACGCGTCGGTCGCGCCGCGGATCTCCAGCGACATCCGCCAGGTGCGGGTGGCGCCCACCGGGATCGCGATGCCGCCGGCCACGGTCGCCGTCAGCCCGCCGGATCCGTTGTCGTTCAAGGAGATCCGCTGCCAGCCACGCCCGGTGTCGAGCCGCAGCGTCACGTCCCGGCGGTCCACGGCGCCGGCCGCCCTGGTGAGCGTCACGGTCCAGCCGAGGCCGGTCGCGTCGGCGACGCCGGTGTTCGTCGCGGCCACCGTGTAGCGGGTCTCGGTGCCCGCCGCGAGGCTCGCCGGCCGGTCCGCGGTGAGGCCGACCAGCGGCGCCGGGTCACCGGCCCACAGGTGCGTGGACGCCGTCACGGTGCCGTCGTAGCCGCCGGTCGGCGCCTCCAGCGACAGCCGGTATCGGCCGTCCGGCGCGTCCTCGGGCAGCGTGAAGGTGAACGGCCGCGCCGTCCAGTCCACGGTGCCGGCCCGCACCGGCGTGCCCGCCGGGTCGAACAGCCGCAGGATCGGCTTCAGCTCGTTCGGCACCGCGGCCCGCAGCAGACCTTCCACGCTCTCCAGGCGGGTCACCGCCGGCAGCGTGACGAACGGCCGCAGGTCGGTGGCGAGCACCGTGGCGAACGGGTTGCCGTGGCCGTCCTTGACGTCCCAGGCCACGGTGACCGTGCCGTCCGCGGAGACGTCGACGTCGTCCAGGGTGGGCACGGCGCCCGCGCCGAAGGCGAACGTGGTGTCGAACGGCGCCGTCCAGTCGATGCCGCCGAGCACCCGGCTGGGCAGCCACCAGTCCTGCTCCAGGTGCCGCACCGCGTGCACGGTCACCGCCTCGTAGCGGTCCAGCGTCGCGACCAGCGCGCCGGGCTCGTGGCGGAAGCCGTGCGGCGCGGTCGCCGCCGGGCGGACGAACACCGAGCCGGTGTGCCGCGAGTCGGTGGCGTCCAGCCGCACGGTCGCCCGCACCGCCAGGTTCTCGCCCACGTCACCGGGCACGGTCTCGCCGGCGGCCAGCACCCGCGGCGCGAACGCCACCGCGCCGTCGTCGATGATCGTGATCCGGCGGTGCAGCAGGTAACCGGGGGAGTCCGCGGTGCGGTCACGCCACACCACCAGGGTGTAGGTGCCGGCCGGGTCCGGGATCTCGAACGCGAGCCGGCCCGTGTCGTCGGTGCGGCCGATCGGCACCAGCTCGGTGCCGTCCAGAAGTTCCACGGTCGCGGCGGACAGCGCCGACACCGCCGCCGCGCCGGGAGCGTCCACTGTGGACGCGCTCAGGGAGATGATCGGCGCGCGCACCCGGAACTGGTCGGCCAGGTGCTCCACCCGCACCGCCACCGTGCCGAGCTGGTCGCGCCGCACCGTCCAGGTGACGCGGGTGTCCGCGCCTGCCGCCAGGGTCACCGGCGTGGTCGTCGCCGGCTGCCCGGCGACCTGCAGCACCACGTTGTAGGAGCCGGTGGAGCCGCCGACGTTCTTGATGCCCGCGCTCACCGTCACCGGCTGGTCCACGCGCACCACGTCGGGGTCGACCCGCAGGTCGTGCAGCGCGAAGTACGGCTGGTTCGGCACCGGCGGCGGGGACGCCCAGGTGATGGCGTCCAGGAACAGGTCGGTGGCCTCCGGGGTCCAGTCCGCCGGGCCGCGGGTGCCGGACACGCCGTGCGTGGAGAGCAGCACGTGCCGGTTGTTGGCCCGCTCGTCCACGCCGATGCCGCCGCCCAGGATGCCGTCCGCGGTGCGCCCCAGGTTGCCGATGGTGCGCCGGTTCTCCCCGCCGTAGCCGGTGAACCAGGCGACCCACTTGGCCTGGGTGCTGTTGTCGATGACGATCCGGTCGCCGGGCACCCGGTCGCCGAGCAGCGGGTGCGCCTCGGTGACCTGGTAGTACGACTCGGCGGAGTTCGAGCCGGAGCTGTTGAACCCGGTGCTGACCGGCTGGTCGGTGTGCATGGAGAGCTGGCGGATGCCGTTGCCGGTGCTGAAGGCGTGGTCGGTGAAGATCACGCCGGTGCCGTTGGCGTCGGTGGCATCCAGGAAGGCCTGGAAGTTCGCCGCGTTGTAGTTGGTGCTCACGCCGTAGCCCAGGATCACCGTCTTGTGCTGCGCGGCCTGTGCCAACTGTGCCCAGGTGTAGATCGAGGTCGCGATGCCGCGCGGGGCGAACACCACGTCGCGGTACTCCTCGGCGCGGCTCGCGGCGCTGTCCACGATGGCCACCGAGTCCGGTGGCACGCCGAACCCGAAGTCGGCGGTGGCGGCCGCGCCCTCGGTCACGGCGACCGCGACCGGTTGCGGCGCCTGGAACTTCGCGGCCGTGGCGGCCACCCGGTAGTCGCCCACCGGCACGCCGTCGATCCGGTAGGTGCCGTCGGTGGCGGTGGTCGTGGTGAACGGCGTCGGCACGTCGAGCACCGAGACCGTGACGCCCGGGATGCCGTGCCCCGACTCGTCGAGCGTGGCCCGGCCGGTGATCGAGCCGCGGGGCAGCGAGGTGAGCGCGATGTCCGCCGTGGCGAAGCCGCCCTCGGTCACGGTGACGCCGGTGACGGTGCCGTCCTGGTAGCCGAACGCGCTCGCCGTCAGGTCGTAGGTGCCGGGCGCGAGCCGCGTCGTGTAGCGGCCGTCGTCGCCGGTCACCACGCGCCGCCCGCCCGGGTTCACGGTGACGGTCACGCCGCCCACCGGCTCGCCGCCGGAGGTCACGATGCCCTCGACGCCGGAATCCAGCGCCACCAGCCGGGTCGCCTCGTAGGCGTGGATGCGGCCGATGCCGAATCGGGTGTCCGGCGGCTGCGCGGCGTACCGGTCGTCCCAGAACGCCGTGTCGCCCAGCACGTCCACGACCTCGTCGATCGACAGCCCGCCGGCCGCGGACAGCATCAGCGCCACCGTGCCCGCGGTGTGCGGGGTGGCCATCGACGTGCCGTCCAGGGTGCGGTAGCCGCCGCCCGGCGAGGCCGACACCACGTCCACGCCCGGCGCGGACACGTTCGGCTTGACCCAGCTCTCCGGCCAGTCCGCCGGCGGCGAGGTCCACTGGTTGCGCCGCACCACGGCGCCGCAGGAGAACGAGGCCACGTTGTCCGCCTCGTCGGTGGCGCCCACGCCGACCGCCTCGTACACGTTGCCGGGGCTCGCGGTGCCGAGCGTGCCGCAGTTGTTGCCGATGGCGAACGCCGGGAACACGCCGGCCGCCCGCATGGCGCGCGTCGGGGCCACCATGGCCGCCTGGAAACCGTTGCCGCCCAACGACATGTTGACCACGTCGGCGGGCTCACCGGCCGGGTTGCCCGCGGCGTCGGTCGGCGCGATCGCCCACTGCATGCCGGCCGCCACCTGGGCGAACGAGCCGCTGCCGCCCGGGATCACCAGGCCGTGCATGAGCTCGGCGCCGGGCGCCACGCCGATCGCCGTGCCCGACGTGGCGGAGCCGTGGATCGTGCCGGAGACGTGCGTGCCGTGGTACTGCGAGTCCCGCGGCGCCGAGGACACCAGCCCGCCGGTGGAGTTGAACTCCATCCAGCCGCCCGGGTACCTCGGGTCCGACGGGTCGTCGGTGACCATCCGGCCGGCCAGGTCCGGGTGCGAGATGTCCACGCCGGTGTCCAGCGTGGCCACCCGAACGCCGCTGCCGTCCACGCCGAGCTCGTCCCACACCCGCTGGGCGCCGATCTTCTGCAGACCCCAGGTGACCTCGGTGTTGGTGGCGGCGGACACCGAGGCGGTGGTCTCCGGCACGGATACCGTGAAGTTCGGCGTGACCTCGGTGACGCCCGGCGTCGAGGCCAGCCGGTCCAGCGTGGCCGCGCTCGCCGGGAACTCGACGAGCAGCATGTTGCCGATCCAGAAGCGGTTGAGCACCGTGGCGTCGGTGTCCTCCAGCGCGGCGCGCACCCCGGCCTGGGTGTGGTCGGCGTGCGCGCGCAGGGTGGCGACCACCTCGTCGCGGTCGCCGCTGAGCTTCTCCGCGTTCGGCAGCATCAGCAGCGCCCGCACGGGTTCGCCCGCCGGCGTCGCGGCCACCGTCGCGGCGAGCTCCGCCGAGACGGTGGCTCTGGCGGGCGCCGGGGCTTGTGGTTGCGCCACCGCGGGGGCGCCGGCCAGCACGGTCGCCAGCACGGCTGCCGCCGCGGACAGCAGGGTCATCGGGCGCATCGGGCCTCCTCGGCCATCGGTGCGGACACACGTCCTCTGTTCCCGAGCATCCGTACGGCCCGTAGTGCCAGAGGTCCCTTGACGTGCGGTGCCCCCTGGTGATCATCCGCTCACGCCCCGCCGCACTGAATCGTGCCGACCTGGGCCGTCCGTGGGTGCCGGGTGATCCTGACGAATCCTTGACGCCCCCTGGCCCTGGCGAGAACTCGCCAGCGGCCGCCGGGCCCCGATACTGCCCCGGTGAGTCAGGCGCGGTGCCCCCGGTGTGGCAGCACATCGGTGCGGGGCAACAGATCCGGCGTGAGCGGCGGGCACCGGCGGGAGTTCGGCTGCCTGCTGTGCGGGCTCGTCGAGGACGTCCGCTCCGACGCCGGCGGGTACCGCCGCCTGCTGGCCCGCTGGATGGGCGTCAACGTGCTGGTGCCGCCCGAGGAGGCGCTCGCCGCCGTGGTCGCCGAGCCGGAGGCCGACGACGTGCGGCTGCACTACGCCGAGGCCGTCGAGGCCGACGAACCGGCGCGCGCCACCTATATCCGCTGTGCCGTCTGGCGGGCCGCCCTGTACGCCGCCTGGGAGTCCCGGTCCGGCTCGGTGCCCGCGCCGGCGATGCGCCGCGCCACCGAGTTCGGCATCCACGCCACCGCGCTGGAGCGGGCGCACGGCGAGGCCTGGGCCCGGCCGCTCCTGCCGCACGTGCTGCCGGTGCCCGCCGGCCCCGGCTACGCCTACGAGCGCGGCTTCGTCGCCCACGTCCGCACGTCGCCCACCCGCTACCTCGGCCCGCTGCCCACCCTCACCCCCGTCCAGCACCTGGACCTGGTGATCGAGACCGGCGAGGAGCGCGCCGCGCTGCCCGAGGTGCTTACGTCACCGCACCTCGCGTCCGTGCGCACCCTCGGCCTGTGGGGTGCCGGCCTCACCGACACCGAGGCCGTCGCCATCGCCGCCGCACCCCACCTCGGCTCGTGCTGGTGGCTGAACCTGGCCTCCAACCGCATCGGCGAGGCCGGCATGACCGCCCTCGCCGCCGCCCCGGGGTGGCGCCGCAGCCTGGTCATCGTCGAGGGCAACCCGGCCGACCCCTGCCGCCAGTGGTCCGGCGACCTGGGCCCGGCCGCCTGGATCTCCCCGCTCGGCGAGCACCTGCTCCGCACCCACGGCCCGATCCCCTGGGTCGAGGTGCCGTTCGGCGGCTGGCGCATCAGCCGCCACCAGCCGCGCCGCTGGCAGCACCACCTCGCCACCACCGGCGGCCGGCACCCCGCCGCCGGCTGACGGACGCCGGCGGCCGGTGCGGGCCGGCGGTGCTGATGCGGTGCCGATGCGGTGCCGCCGTTGCACCCGCCGGCCGTTCGCACCGGCGTGCGCGTGGCAGGCTGCGGGCATGTCGTGGTCCGAGACGCTCATGGGGTGGGGGATTCGGCTGCCGATCGTGCAGGCGCCGATGGCCGGTGGCATGACGACGCCGGAGCTGGTGGCGGCGGTGACCGAGGCGGGCGGCCTCGGGTCGATCGCCGGGGCCATGCTCGCGCCGGACGAGCTGCGGGCGCAGATCCGGCGGGTGCGGGCGCTGACCGGCGGGCCGTTCGCGGTGAACCTGTTCGCGCCGCTGCCGTCGCCGTCCGGTGCGCGGGTGGCCGAGTGGTCGGAGCTGACCGGCGTGCCGGCCACGGCGCCGCGGCCGGTGCCGGTGTTCGCCGACCAGCTCGCGGTGGTGGCCGAGGAGGCCGTGCCGGTGTTCAGCTTCACCTTCGGCATCCCGCCGCTGGACGGCCTGCCCGCCGGCACGCTGGTGGTCGGCACGGCGACCACGGTGGCCGAGGCGGTGGCGCTGGAGCGGGCCGGGGTGCACGCCGTCGTGGCGCAGGGCGCCGAGGCCGGCGGGCACCGGGGCGCCTTCCTCGGGCCGCCGGGGGAGCAGCTCGTCGGGACCATGGCGCTGGTCCCCCAGGTCGCGGACGCCGTGTCGGTGCCGGTGATCGCCTCCGGCGGCATCATGGACGGCCGGGGGATCGCCGCGGCCCGCGCGCTGGGCGCCGCCGCCGTGCAGCTCGGTACCGCCTTCCTGGCGTGCGCCGAGGCCGGCACCGGCGAG
>DASWTI010000412.1:0-4093 GCA_036402215.1 Pseudonocardiaceae bacterium | reverse complement strand
CGACGGGTGACCGGCGGCCGGCGGCCGCGCGCCGCCACGGTGCTGGTGATGCTCGGTCTCACGGTCGTCTCGCTGGCCCAGCGGCCGGGGCTGATCACGTTCGACACCAAGCTCGACCTGGCCCTGGACCCCCGCTCGTTCCTGGGGCGCGCGCTGCACCTGTGGAACCCGGAGGCGACCTTCGGCGAGCTGCAGAACCAGGCCTACGGGTACCTGTTCCCGGTCGGCCCGTTCTTCGTGGCCACCGAGGCGGTCGGCGTGCCGACCTGGGTGGCGCAGCGGCTCTGGTGCGCGCTGCTGCTGTGCGTGGCGTTCGGCGGCACGCTGCTGCTGGCCAGGGCGCTGGGCATCGGCACCGAGCCGGCGCGCTACGTGGGCGCCGTGTCGTACGCGCTGGCGCCGCGCGTGCTCACCGAGATCGGCCCGCTGTCGGTGGAGATGCTGCCCGCGGTGCTGCTGCCGTGGGTGCTGCTGCCGCTGGTCGGCGTGCACCGGCTGCGCTCGCCACGGCGGGCGGCCGCGCTGAGCGGGCTCGCGGTGTTCGCCATGGGCGGGGCGAACGCGGCCATGGTGCTGATGGCGCTCACGCTGCCCGGCCTGTGGCTGCTCACCCGGCGGCTCACCGCCGCACACGCCCGGCTGGCCGCCTGGTGGGTGGTCTCGGTGCTGGCGGCGACGCTGTGGTGGATCGTGCCGCTGTTCCTGCTGGCCGGGTACAGCCTGCCGTTCCTGGACTACATCGAGTCGGCGGCCAACACCACGGCGCCGCTGTCACTGTTCCAGGTGCTGCGTGGCACCAACCAGTGGATCGCCTACGTGGTGCAGGGCGAGCCGTGGTGGCCGGCCGGGTTCATGCTGGTGGACGACCCGGTGCTGATGGTGGCGACCGCGCTGGTGGCCGGCGTGGGCCTGCTGGGGCTCGCCTCCCGCGGCCTGCCGGAGCGCACGTTCCTGCTGCTCGGCATGCTCACCGGCCTGGTGCTGCTGACCATGGGCCACGTCGGCCCGCTGGACTCCCCGGTGGCCGAGCAGGTGCAGCGGCTGCTGGACGGCGCGCTCGCCCCGCTGCGCAACGTGCACAAGTTCGACCCGGTGCTACGGCTGACGCTGACGCTCGGCCTGGTGCACGTCGTGTCCCGGCCGGCGCCCGCGTTCGCCACCTCGCCGGTGAGCTGGCGGCGCGCCCAGGTGGGGCTGGCCGCGGCGCTGGTGCTGGTGGTGGCCACGCCGGCCTGGCTGATGACGCTGCGGCCCGGCCAGGGCTGGACCGAGGTGCCGCCGTACTGGCGACAGGCCGCGCAGTACCTGGCGGAGCGCGACGGCAGCGCGCGCACCCTGATGCTGCCGGCCACCGGGTTCGGCGAGTACCGCTGGGGCCGCACGGTGGACGAGCCGCTGCAGGCGCTGGCCAGGGCGCCGTGGGCGGTGCGCAACCAGATCCCGCTGGGCTCCGAGGGCAACACGCGGTTCATGGACGCGGTGTCCGACGCGGTCTCCGACGGCCGCGGGTCCCCGGCGCTGGCCGACTTCCTGGCCCGCGCCGGGGTGCGCTTCCTGTTGCTGCGCAACGACGTCGACCGTTCCTCGGGGACGCTGCCGCCGGTCGCCGTGCAGCGCCAGGCGCTGGAGCGCTCGACGGGCATCAGGCGGGTCGCGGCGTTCGGCCCGGAGGAACCGGCGGCGCCGCTGCCCGGCCTGCTCAGCCGGGTGGACCGGGACGTGCCGGTGCCCGCGCTCGAGGTGTACGAGGTGGACCGCGAGCCGAGCCGGGTGTCGGTGCCGCCGATGGCCGACCTGGTGACGGTGAGCGGCGGGCCGGAGTCGGTGCTGCCGCTGCTGGAACGCGGCCTGCTGGAGCCGGGCCGGCCGACCGTGCTGGCCGGGGACTCGGCGTTCGCGTTCGGCGAGCGCTGGGTGGTGACCGACGGGCTGCGCCGCCGGGAGCGCAACGTCGGCCGGGTGCAGGGCAACGTGTCACAGACGCTCGCCGACACCGACCCGGTGCGCCAGGAGCGCGCGGTGCTGGACGTGCTGCCGTTCGCCGGCGAGGAGCACCAGACGGTCGCCCAGTACCAGGGGGTGCGCGCCGTCGAGGCGTCCAGCGCGTCCGGGTACGCCGACGCCTTCCTGGAGACCGACCCGTCGTACCTGCCGTTCGCCGCCCTGGACGGCGACACGTCCTCGCAGTGGCGCTCGTCCTCGTACACCGGCCCGGTGGGCCAGTGGCTGGAGGTGCGACTGGACACGCCGCGGGTGTTCGACCAGGTGACGATCGACTTCGCGCAGGACCTGGCGGTCGGCTGGCCGGTGGCGCGCATCCGGATCACCACGGACCGCGGCTCGGTGGAGCACGACGTGCCGGAGGCGCCGGGCGCGCACCCCTACCCGGTGTTCGCCGGGCCGTCCGACGTGGTGCGGGTGACCGTGCTGGGCATGCGCGGCGGCCGGGAGAACGGCAACGTCGCGATCCGCGAGCTGACCGTGCCCGGTGTCCGGCCGGCCCGGCTGCTGCGGGTGCCGTCGGACGTGGACTCGGCGCGGCCGCCGGTGCTGGCGTTCAGCCGCGGCTCGCAGCCCCGCGCGGCCTGCTACGCCACCGACGCGGGGTCCCTGCGCTGCGACCCGCGGCTGGTGCGCGTCGGCGAGGAGCCGGGCGGCGTGGACCGGCGGTTCCGGCTGGCCACCACCGGCCTGTACGCGGTGACCGCGACGGCGCTGCCGCGGCTGGCCCCGCAGATCTGGCGCGGGCCGTCCGGGCTGGTGGTGCTGCCGTCCTCGCAGCTCGGCGGCGACCCGGCGGTCTCGCCCGGCATGGTGCTGGACGACGACCCGGACACCGCGTGGGTGGCCGACGTGTCGGACCCGAACCCGACCCTGGTGCTCACCTGGGAGGGCGCGCGGACCATCGACCGGATCGACGTGGAGCCGGCGGCGCTCGCGGGCACCAACCCGCCGCTCGCGGTCACCGTGGTGGCCGGCGGGGAGACCCGCACGGTGCAGCTCGACGGGCGCACCGCGGCCCGGTTCGAGCCGGTCACGACCACCGAGCTGCAGGTCTCGTTCCGGTCGGCGGACCAGTCGCCGTTCGCCGGGCCGGAGGCGGGCCGCGGGACGGCCAGCGTGGCCGTCGGCTCGCTGCGGGTGCCGGCGCTGGCCGACCTGATGCCGGCCGGCGACGAGCTGTTCGCCGTGGGCTGCGGCTTCGGGCCGCCGATCGAGGTGGACGGCACCCGCTACACCACCTCGGTGGTGGGCACGGCGCGCGACGTGGCGGGCTACCGCCAGCTCCAGGTGGTGCCGTGCGGCACGCTCGCCGACGAGGGCCTGACGCTGCGGCCCGGCGACCACCGGGTGCGCGCGCTGCCGACGGACCGGTTCGTGGTGCACGACCTGACGCTCACCCCGCTGGAGCCCGAGCGGCCGGCCGGCCCGGCGGGGCGCACGGTGACGGTGTCCGCGTGGGACACCGCGCTGCGCACGCTGGAGGTGAGCGCAGGGCCGGACTCGCTCGTGGTGGTGCCGGAGAACGCCAACCCCGGCTGGGTGGCCACCTTCGGCGGCCGCGAGCTGGAACGCATGCGGGTGGACGGCTGGCAGCAGGCCTGGTTCCTGCCCGCCGGCGACGGCGGCCGGGTGACGCTGGAGTTCCGCCCGGACCGGTCGTACCGCACGGCGCTGCTGGCGGGCGGGCTGCTGGTGCTGGTGCTGGCCGGGCTGGCGCTGCTGCCGGTGCGGCGGTCCCGGACGGCGCCCGAGCCGGTGGCGACCCGGAGCTGGTGGGGCGTGGCGATCGCGCTGACCGGGTTGCTGCTGCTGCTCGGCGGGCCGGTACCGGTGATCGCGCTGGTGGCCTGCCTGGCCGCGCGGCACTACCGGCGGGACGCGCTGCCGGTCGTCGCGGCCGCCGGCGTGGTGGTGGCGGCCGGCATCGCGGTGGCCGGGCGGCTGCTCGGCCACGGCCAGGACTGGGCGTTCGGCCCGTGGCCCCAGCTCGCCCTGTTCGTCACGGTGGCCGCCGTGGTCGCCGCGCATCTGTACCCCGCGGACCCGGCCCCGGCCCGGCGCCGCCTGCGCGTCGACGGCCCACCACCGG
>DASWTI010000411.1:0-1583 GCA_036402215.1 Pseudonocardiaceae bacterium | reverse complement strand
AGCAGCCGCACCACGGCCCAGGACGCGCCGAGCACCTTGAACGCGCCGAGCCCCAGCCGGGCCGACTCGGCCTTGACGAACACCCGCCCGGCGGCCAGTTCCCCGGCGAGCGCGGGGACCTCCACCAGGGGTGTCGGCGCGTACCCGGGCAGCTCGGCGTGGAAGACGGCCGCGGCCCCGGGCGCCGGCTCGCACGTCCAGGCGCGGGCCCGCGTCCGGCAGTACCAGGTGGGCGAGCGCACGCGGTACGGTATCCACGGCGCGCTCCCGCGCCCAACCTCCGCCCGGCGCCCACGCAGCCGGCCCAGGGAGGCAAAGGGGTGTCCGGCCTCGGGAGCACCCGAGATCAGTCGTCGTGTGGTGAGCTGCTCGGCCGTGGCTGCCGACGGAGCGTGGGTCCGCGGTACGCGCGCGGCCGGACGGGAACCACGATGACCACGCACAAGCACCTCAAGGAGCGCATCCGGGCCAGGATGGCCAGGACCGGGGAGCGCTACACCGCCGCGCGCCGCCACGTCCTCGGCGCGGAGGCCGCCGGCCCGGGCGGCCCTGGTGCCGGCCCTGGTGCCGGCCGGCTCGTGTCGGCGGAGCTGCGGCACCCGGAGTCCGCGGCGGTGGCGGCCCTGCTGGCCCGGCACGGGCGGACGCTCTCCGAGCCGATGGCGCTGGGCTGCGGCGGCGGCCTGGCCGCGGGCTACATCCTGTGGGAGTTCACCGCGCACGCGAAGATCCACCTGGTGCTCGGTTTCCGGAACCGGTGGAACTACCTGGACTGGACGGAGAACGCGCTCACCGCGCTGGGCGCCGAGGTGTCCGTGCACACCACGTCGGGCGTCAAGGGCGCGCACCACGCGCTCGACGCGGCGCTCGCCACCGGGCCGGCGGTGACCTGGCCGGACCGTTACGTGGTCGGCTACTGGGGGCTGCCCGAGCACCTGGACGGCCACGGCGGGCACGCGGTGCTCGCGCTCGGCCTCACCGGGAACGGCGACGTGCTGCTCGACGACCGCACGTTCGCCCCGCTCACCGTGGACCGCGCGGTGTTCGACGCGGCCCGCGCCCGGGTGTCCTCGTACCGCAACCGGCTGGTGACCGTGACCGGCGTGGGACCGGTGGACCTGGCGGCGGCGGCCCGGGCCGGCATCGAGGTGACGCTCGCCGGCCTGGGCGGGACGTCGGCCTCGTTCGCACTGCCGGCCTGGCGCAAGTGGGCGCGGCTGCTGACCGACGAGCGCCACGCCAAGGGCTGGCCGCGGGTGTTCGCCGACGGCCGGGGCCTGGTGGGCGCGCTGCTCTCGGTGTGGGAGGGCGTGTCCCCGGCCGGGGCGGACGGCGGCCACCTGCGCGACGTGTACGCGGACTTCCTGGACGAGGCCGCGGCGCTGCTCGGCAACCCGGCGCTCACCCGAGCCGCGGCGGCGTTCCGTGAGGCCGGGGAGCGCTGGACCACCGTGGGCGAGACCGCGCTGCCGGCCGCGGTCCCGGCGTACCAGCGGCTGCGCACGCTCACCGCGGAGCTGGCCATGGCGGTCGCCGAGGGCGACGCGGGCGCCGACGCGCGGGCCGCGGCCGCCGCGGAGCTG
>DASWTI010000410.1:0-13858 GCA_036402215.1 Pseudonocardiaceae bacterium | reverse complement strand
CGCCCTGGTCACGGCGCTGCCGCCACTCGCGGCGCGGCGGTTCCGCGGCGAGCGCGGCGCGGGGCCCGCCGGGCTCGTCGCGGGGCGGATCACCGGTGGCGAGCGGGTCAACAGCGTGCCCGCACGGTGCACGGTCGAGTTCGACCTGCGGTTGCCGCCCGGCGCGGCGATCCCGACCGAGGAGTCGCTCACGGGCCTCGCCCGGGAGACCCTCATGCTTCAGGCAGGCGTGGGGAACGCGGGCGTGGGCGTCACGGCCACGGCACGCGTCACGATGGCCGGCCCTCCGTCGGCGACGACGGCCGCGGCGCCGCTGTGGCGACGGGTGCGCCGGTGGACGGCTGCGCCCGGTCCGGCAGCGGACGGCCCGACCGTCGACGGCCCGACCGTCGACGGTCCGACCGCCGACGGTCTGACTGCCGGCGGCCCGGCTGCCGGCAGTCGGGGTGATCCGGTGTACTTGGGGCCGACGGACGCGGGCGCGCTGCGGCGGCTCGGCGTGCCGACGGTGGTGTGCGGGCCGGGCGACATCCGCCTCGCGCACGCCGTTGACGAGCGGGTCCGGACCGCGGAGCTGGTGCGCGCCGCCGAGCTGTACGGCTCCCTGCTCGCGCGCCGGCCGCGGTGACGGAGGCGCCGATCCGGCGGTGAGCGAGGTGCGGCCGCGCTGATCGAGGTGCTGATCGAGTTCGGTCAAACGGCGCCGCGCTGGCGCCGGCCTCCGGCACACTCATCACGCGCTGTCGCCGACCGGGCGACGACCGTGACGTCGGGGAGGGCGATCGTGGGACCAGTCAGGCGGATCGCGGCGGTGCTCGCGGCGATGGTGCCGGTGGCCGGCGCCGGACCGGCCGCGGCCGACGCCGGCGGGGCGGACGCGGGCGTCGCGGCGGCTCCGCAGATCTCGATCGGCACGCACAACACGTGGTACGGCAACGCGAGCTTCGAGCGGTTCGCGGGAGTGATCGGCTGGCCGGAGGTCAACGATCCCGCGGCGCGCGACAAGCTGCGCAACCGCCTCGGCGCGGAGTACACGACGTTCTGGCCCGCTGACGACCCCGCGCGGTCGGTGCCGATCTCGTGGCGCGGGGAGCGGTTCGCGCTCGTGAGCTCGGGCAGCATCCGCACCCACGACGGCGAGGCGGCGTCACCCCGGCGCGCTACGTCAACTGGGTCATCCTCGAGGTCCGCGGCACGAACAGCAGGTTCATCGTCGTCAACACGCACTTCAGCACATCGTGGCCGCCGTCCGCCGAGACGTGGCCACTCAGATCGGTGGTCTCCTGTGGCAGCCCGACGCCGAAACGAACGCCGACGAACAGGCGTCCTGAACGACAACTGCCACCGAAACTGCAACCACACGCAGGAACGCCCGGTGCCTCACGTGGAGGTACCGGGCGTTCCTGCTGGTGAGTGGCGGTAGCGGTGGGATTTGAACCCACGGAGGGCTTGCACCCTCACGCGCTTTCGAGGCGCGCTCCTTCGGCCGCTCGGACACGCTACCGAGGGGAATCCTAGACCACGCGCGGCGCGTGGCCGTCAGCGGTGGTCGGTGAAGAAGTCGGAGAGCAGGCGGGCGCAGGCGGCGACGACGGCGTCGGGGAGGGTGTCGGGGCCGAGGACCTCGGGGCGGTGGTTGAGGCGGCGGTCGCGGACGACGTCCCAGAGGGAGCCTACGGCGCCGGTGCGGGGTTCCCAGGAGCCGAAGACGATGCGTCCGACGCGGGACAGCACGGCGGCGCCGGCGCACATGGTGCACGGCTCCACGGTGACGGCGAGGGTGCAGTCGGCCAGCCGCCAGCCGTCGCCGAGCTCGGTCGCGGCGGTGCGCAGCGCGATGATCTCGGCGTGCGCGGTGGGGTCGCCGAGGGCCTCGCGGGCGTTGCAGGCCGACGACAACAGCACGCCGGACGGGGAATAGACGACCGCGCCGACCGGAATGTCGCCGGTGGCGATGGCGGGCTGCGCTGCCTCGACGGCGGCCAGGACGTAGGCGGTGGCGTCGGCGGGGGTCACGCGTCGGGGGGACCGGCGTCGGAGCCGGACACGGCGGCGAGCAGCTCGGCCTGGAAGCCGCACCGCGAGGCGATCATGTCCAGTTGCTCGTCCGGGTACAGGTCCACCTCGTCCACGATCAGGTTCAGCTCCGGCTCCGGCATGCCGAGGTCGGCCAGCAGGCCGAGGTCGCCGGCCGGCCACAGGTCACCGTCGTCGTCCTCGGACGGGAGGTCGATGCGCAGCAGGTCCAGCACGTCGGCGGCGATGTCGTAGTCGAGGGCGGCGCAGGCGTCCGACAGCAGCAGCCGCACGCCGCCGGGCACGGGGCGCACCACGACGAAGAACTCGTCGTCCACGTCGAGCAGCCCGACGACGGCGCCGGTGGAGCGGATGTCGCGCAGCGCGGTGATCGCGGCGTCCAGGTCCACGAGGGTCTCGCTGGCCAGCGGCGCACACCGCCACCGGCCCTCCTCGCGCAGCGCGGCCACGGCGTACCCGCGCAGCGCGGCGGGCTCGCTCTCGACGCCCTGTACCGCCATGGGGCAACGGTATGCCCGTCCACCGCCCGACCGGAAGCACGTTGACCGACAGGTAGTGACCGCCCACCCCTTTGATACGGGCCGTTTGGTGCCAGGATCACCCCATGGCCATCTCGGACGCCCACTCCGCACTGCTCGCCGACGCCCGATCGCTGCAACCGGCGACGGTCCGGCTGCGCCGGGAGATCCACCGGTACCCCGAGCAGGGACTCACCCTGCCACGCACCCAGGCGGCGGTCCTGGACGCGCTCAGGGACCTGCCGCTGAGCCTCACCACCGGCGAGTCCACCACGTCCGTGGTGGGCGTGCTGGAGGGCTCCCGGCCCGGTCCGACGGTGCTGCTGCGCGGCGACATGGACGCGCTGCCGCTCACCGAGGACACCGGGCTGGAGTTCGCCTCCGAGGTGGGTGACTCGATGCACGCGTGCGGCCACGACACCCACGTGGCGATGCTGGCGTCGGCGGCGCGGCTGCTCAGCGCCCGCCGCGACGAGCTGGCGGGCCGGGTGCTCTTCATGTTCCAGCCGGGCGAGGAGGGCTACCACGGCGCCCGGTACATGATCGACGAGGGCCTGCTGGACCCGGCGGGGCCGGCCGGCACGCCCTCGCGCGCGCTCGCGGTCCACATCACGTCGACGCTGCGCTCCGGGCTGGTGACCAGCCGCCCCGGCCCGATCATGGCCTCCTCCGACGTGCTCCGGGTGACCGTGACCGGGCGCGGCGGGCACGCGGCGATGCCGCACGACGCGGTGGACCCGATCACCCCGGCGGCGGCCATGGTCGGCATGCTGCAGACGCTGATCTCCAAGCGCACCAGCGTGTTCGACCCGGTGGTCATCACGATCGCGCACATCACGGCCGGCACGACGTCGAACATCGTGCCGGAGACGGCGCACCTGGAGGGCACCATCCGCACGCTCTCCGACTCGGCGCGCCTGGTGGTGCACGAGGAGATCCGCCGGGCCTGCGAGCACCTGGCGGCCACCTACGGCTGCACGGCCGAGGTGAACATCGAGCTCGGCTACCCGGTGACGGTGAACGACGACGAGGTGGGCACCGAGGTGATCGACCTGGCCGGGCGGCTGCTCGGCACGGCGCACGCCGAGGCCATGCCGGACCCGCTGATGGGCGCCGAGGACTTCTCCTACGTGCTGCACCGGGTGCCGGGCGCGATGGCGTTCCTCGGCGGTTGCCCGGACGGCGTGGCCCCCGAGGAGGCGCCCGCCAACCACTCCAACCGGGTGGTGTTCGACGAGGCCGCGATGGCGCACGGCGTCGCCCTCTACGCCGGCTTCGCGCTGGAGACCCTGGGTACGAGCCGGTGACCGACGCGCGCGCCGTCTGCGTCATCGGGCTGGGCCTGATCGGCGGCTCGGTGCTGCGGGTGGCGGCCGGTGAGGGGCGCACCGCGTGGGGCTCCACGGAGTCCGAGGCGGACGCCCGGCAGGCCAGGGCGGACGGCTACGACGTGGCGGCGTCGGTGGACGAGGCCCTGGCCAGGGCCACCGCGCAGGACGCGCTGGTGGTGCTGGCGGTGCCGCTGCCGGCGGTGGACGGCGTGCTGCGGCGGCTGCGGCGGTTCGCCCCGGAGTGCCGGCTCACCGACGTGGTGAGCGTGAAGGCGCCGGTGGCCGAGGCGGTGGCCCGGCTCGCCCCGGACGCCCGGTACGTGGGCGGGCACCCGATGGCCGGCACCTCGCGGTCCGGCTGGCCGGCGGGCAGCGCGGACCTGTTCCGCGACGCCGCCTGGGTGGTGGCCGCCGACGAGGGGCTGGACCTGGAGGTGTGGGCCGACGTGGCGCGGCTCGCGTTCTCCGCGGGGGCCGCGGTGGTGCCGGCCGCGATCGACGAGCACGACGCCGCGGTGGCCCGCATCTCGCACCTGCCGCACGTGCTCGCCGCGGTGCTGGCCACCGTGGGCGCCGACGGCGGCCCGCTGGCCATGACGCTCGCCGCGGGCTCGTTCCGCGACGGCACCCGGGTGGCCGGGTCCGCCCCGGACCTGGTCACCGCCATGTGCGAGGGCAACCGCACGGCACTGCTGGCCGCGGTGGACGACGCCCTCGGCCGGCTCGGCGCGGCCCGCGGCTCGCTGGCCTCGACCGGCGGGCTGGCCGCCACCATCCGGGCCGGCCACCAGGGGCGGCTCGTGCTCGACGGCCACGCGCCGGACGCCGTGACCGCCGACCTGACGGTGCCGGACGCCCTCGCGAAGCTGCGCGAACTGGGCCGCCGCGGCACGAGGGTGGTGGGGCTGCGCCCCTCCTGAGTACAAAGAGAACACCCCCCACCTCGGAGGTCCGACGAAGTGCACCTGCGCGAGCTGGCGATGTCCCTGCGCTCCGGGGAGCTGACCCCGGTCGACCACGTCGAGGACGTGCTCGCACGGCTCGCCGGCGACACCACGAACGCCGTCGTGCGGCTGCTCGCCGACGAGGCCCGCCGCGAGGCGAAGGAGCGCGCCGCCGAGCTCGCCGAGGGACGGTGGCGCGGGCCGCTGCACGGCGTGGCGGTGGCCGTGAAGGACCTGATCGACGTGGCCGGGGCGCCCACCCGCTGCGGCTCGGCGGTGCTGCGCGACGCGCCGCCGGCCGGGCGGGACGCGCCCGTGGTGGCCCGGCTGCGCGAGGCCGGCGCGGTGATCGTGGCCAAGACGCACACCCACGAGTTCGCCTACGGGCCGACCGGGGACGTGGCCGCGGAGGGACCGGCGCGCAACCCGCACGACCCGTCGCGGATCACCGGCGGCTCGTCCTCCGGCAGCGCGGCCGCGGTGGCCGCGGGACACGTGGCGCTCGCCCTCGGTACCGACACCGGGTGCAGCGTGCGCACCCCGGCCGCGCTGTGCGGCGTCGTCGGGTTCAAGCCCACCATCGGCCGGCTGGACACCACCGGGGTGTTCCCGCTCTCGGAGACGTGCGACCACGTGGGGCTGCTGGCCGCCGACCGGCACGGCGTGAGCACCGCCTACGACGTGCTGGTGCGGGCCGACGGCACCGGCGGCGGCATCCAGCAGCCGGGCGTCGAGGGCGTCGTGGTCGGCCTGCCCACCGACGACTACTGGCGGACGCACGACCCGGTGATCGCCGACGCGGTGCGTGACGCCGCCGAGCGGCTGCGCCGGGCCGGCGCCCAGGTCACCGACGTGGACCTGCCGGGCATCGACGAGCTGGCCGCCTGCTACCGGCCGATCGTCGGCGCCGAGGCCTACGCGACGCACCGTCACTGGCTGGCCGAGCGGCCGCACGACTACCAGCCGATCACCGCGGAGCGGCTGCTGGCCGGCGCGGACCAGCCGGCCGTCGAGTACGTCGACGCACAACGCGCCCGCCGCCGGCTCACGGCGGCCCTCCGGCAGCACCTGCGGGACCGCGAGGTGCACGTGCTGCTCACGCCGACCACGCCGATCCGGGCGACCCCGATCGGGGCACTGGAGGTCGACGGCGTGCAGGTCCGTCCCGCGCTGCTCAGCCTGACGCTGCCGTTCAACCTGACCGGCTGGCCGGCCGTGTCGGTTCCGGTGCCGCCCTCGGACGGCGGGCTGCCGGTCGGTGTGCAGCTCGTGGGCGTGCGGCTGGAGGAGCGCGGCGTCCTGCGCGTGGCCGGGGCGCTGTGAGCCGCCGGCGGCTGGTGGCGGCGCTCGCCGGGGCCGCCGTCGTCGCCGCCGGGGTGGCGCTGCTGCGCTCCGGGGTGGAGCCGCCGGCACCGCCCGCGACCTCCCCGGAGGGCGAGCAGATCCGGGCGTTCCACGACGCCGCGCTGATCGACCCGCCGCCACGGCCGGAGTCCGATCCGGGCGAGCCGGGTGCGCTGCGGGTGGACCCGCGCCAGGGCGGCGCGCTGATCACCTGGCCGCCCGCGCCGTACGGGTTCGACGTGCGCTGGGGCCGGGCCGGCGGGCCGCTGGACACGGTGCGGTACCTGACCACGCCGGGCATGACCCTGTACGGCCTGGAGCCCGGTGAGTACCAGGTCGAGGTGCGCGCCGTGGACGCCGTCGGCCGCCGTTCCGCCCCGGCCACCGCGCGGGTGACCGTGACGTCCGAGGTGCCGCCGTGGGCGAGTGGGCTGGACTTCCTGGACGACTTCACCCAGGGCGCGGACCTCGCTCCCGAGCGCTGGTACCTGGGCGACGACATGCGGCGCTGCCTGCGGCGCAACGGCCCGCGCGAGCCGGTGCTGCTGGTCGGCCAGTGCTACACGGTGCTGCGCCCGAACGGCATGGTGCGGCTGTCCGAGCCGGGCCCGGGCGGGGTGCGCGGGCGGGTGCTCGTGGTCGCCGACGTCCCGGCCACCCGCCCCGAGCCGCAGCTGGTGGGCGAGTCCGTAGTCGAGGACGCCAACGAGCTGGTGATCGCCGTCGGCCAGGCGTTCCAGCTGGGCGGCGAGAACGTCGTGCTCAGGGTGTCCGTCAAGGGCGCGTTCCTGAGCGCGGGCGGCGCGGACGAGGTGCAGCAGGCGGCCAGGCTGGACGAGGGCGCGGCCGGGTACCCGGGGGCGATGCGCCGCTGGGAGCTGGTGTTCACCGACGCCGAGGTGCGGGTGCTGACCGACGGCGAACAGGTGGGCGCCGTGCCGTACCGGGCGGACTGGGACGAGGCGCAGCTCAGCGTCACCGCGCAGCAGCCGTTCGACAGTGGGCTGAACGGCGGCACGCGGGTCGCGATGGTCGGCTACACCGGCGACCGGGCGGCGGACCGCCCGGCGGAGTCCATCGTCATCCGGCCCGCCTCCGAGGAGGCCGGCGGCCGGCAGGTGGTGCGGCTGCCGGGCCGCGACACCGCCGAGGCGGCGGTGTTCAGCGCGCTGGTGATCGGTCTCGCCGAGGACGGCAGCCCGGACGCGCCCGAGGTGGTCGCCGAGTTCGGCGGCCGGCCGCTGGCCACCACCTCCGACCGCACCGGCCACGGCACCTACTGGCTGCGCGCCGCGCTGACCGCCGAGCAGGCGCGGGCGGGCGGCGACCTGGTGCTGCGCTCGGTGGACGGCACGCCGTTCTCCGCGTACGAGATCGAGCTGCGGGTGGACCACCGGCGGGGCACCGCGCTGCGCCTGGCCGAGGTGCGGTCGAGCGAGGTGCACGACACGCCCACCATGCCGCGGGCGCGCATCGTGGTGCGCCGCGACGGCCGCGTGGTGGACCCGGCGGAGCGCCGCGTGCCGGGCCGGCTGGAGTTCGAGGTGACCGTGGACTCCGCGACCGCGCAGGGCATCGGCGGCTCGGTGGTCGGCTGGGTGGCGTTGCGCGTGGAGTTCGACGGCCGCCCGGTGCTCGACCTGCCGACCGCCGACGACGGACCGGCGGTGGCCGGCCGGTACGTCTTCACCCTGGACACCACGTCGCTCGGCGGGATCTCCGCCGGTCTGCAGGTGATGCTGGTGCCCGATCGCCGCGACGTCACGCCGACCGTCGAACGGGTGTCGGTGCGTGTCGAACGCTGACCGGACCGTGGCCGTACCGGAACACGCACGGGCGTGACAGCGTCCCCGTTATCCCCCTAGCGTGCGACGGGTGGATCGTCGGGGCCGCCGAGTCGCGTTGCTGCTGGCCGGTGCCGTCGGCCTGACCGCCGCCGTGGTGCTGCTGCGCCAGACGCAGGAGACCGGCGGCACCCAGGAGAACAGCGCCCCGCTGCCGACGATCGCCGTCCTGCCGACCACCGTGCCCCGGCTCGCCGACGACGGCGTCGTGCTGCCGGAGCCGGGTGAACGCCCGGGCTCGGTGGGGCAGGTGCAGGTGCGCTCGGGGGACCGGACGCTGCGGCTGCGCTGGGGCCAGGCGGTCACCGGCGTGACGCCGAGCGGCGCCGCCGGCTACGACGTGCGCTGGGGACGGCCCGGCGCGCTGGACAACCGGATGCTGGTGGCGGCGAGCGAGGTCGAGCTGCGCGGCCTGGACAACGGCGAGCGCTACGACGTCGAGGTGCGCAGCGTCGACGGCTTCGGCCGCCACTCCGAGCCCACCACCGGCGACGGCACGCCGGAGCGGCGCGAGGCCGACCCGCTGCGCGGCGCGCTCACCGGTCTGTACGACAACTTCAGCGGCGACGACGCGCCGAACCCGCAGCTGTGGGCGGTGCACCGCGGCGGCAGCAGGTGCCTGCGGGCCGGGGCCGGCACCGAGCAGGAGGACGACCGGCTGGTGCTGGACCTGCGGTGCGGCAGCAGCGAGGGCGTGCTGCGCGCCCGGGTGCCGCTGCGGCTGGACCAGGGCACCGTGCTGGGCCGGGTCGTGGTGGTGACGGACGGGCCGATCCCGGGCGGCGCGCTCTCCATCGCGCTGGTGCCGGGGCCGGTGACCTCGCTCGGCGTCGGCGCGGGCTCCCGGCAGCCGTCGACCGGGCCAGGGGTGGCCGTGGAGGACCCGGCGCTGCCACCCGGCACGATCCGCGCGGTGGTGACGGCCGAGGGCGCGCACATCACCGCCGGGCCGGGCACGCCGCGCACCACGTCGCCCGCGCCCACCGACGAGCTGACCCCGGTGCTCGGCTCGCCCGGCGTGACGGCGCGCTGGGACCTGCAGCTCACCACGAACGGCGTGACGCTGCGGCGCGACGACGAGCTGGCCGCGAGCGGCGACGTGGTGCCGGGCTGGACCGAGGCCACCGTGCTGGTCGGCTTCTCCGCCTCGCCCGGCGACTCGGCGCGGCTGCACGTCGACGCCATCGGCTTCTCCGGTGCGGCGTCCACCCCGCCCAACGTCGTGGACCTCCCCGGCGTCCTGGCCGGTGACGTCGCCGCACCCCCGCCGTCGCCGGACCGCGAGCACCCGCGGCGCCCCCCGCTCGACGCCGCGCCGGACGCGGTGTCCGCGCAGCTCCAGGTGACCGCGACCGAGACCCCCGTGTGCCTGCCAGGGGACCTCACTGCCGACTTCGGCAACGGTCTGGTGCTGCCGCTGGCGCCGCCG
The DNA here is from genome assembly GCA_036402215.1 of Pseudonocardiaceae bacterium. Lineage (GTDB taxonomy): Bacteria > Actinomycetota > Actinomycetes > Mycobacteriales > Pseudonocardiaceae > DASXTS01. Next base: position 4,411 of record DASWTI010000410.1, on the reverse strand, counting down.
GTGCCCGGTGCCGCGCCACCGACCGGGCCGGCCTGCCCACTGGCGGCCGAGCTCACCCCCGAGCTGCTCGCGCTGCTGCGGGACGGCACCCTCACGCCGCCCCTGGTGCGCAGCACCAGCGGCGCCGGGGTGGCCGTCGGGGGCACGCTGGCCGTGACGTACCCGCCGGGCCTCACGGTGCGCCGGTCGCCGGCCACCGACCCCCCGGGCCCGCCGCCGCGCGGCGACCGGCACCGCATCGCCCACCTGTCCGCCGAGCTGCGCAACGCCGCCGGCGCGGAGCTGGTACAGGGCAGCCCCGTGCCCCGCGGCCGCACCGTGCTGCAGGTGACGCTGGACGGCCTCGCCGGGCAACGGGAGACCGGCCAGCTCGGTGGCGTCGCCGGCCTCGAGGTCCACCTCGACCGCGTCCTGATCGCCGGCCTGCCCACCGTCGGCGACGGCCCCGCTCCGGCCGGCGTCTACCGCTTCGGCCTGTCCGCCGCCAGGCTCAGCCCCGGCTCCCATGTCCTCGAGGTCCGCGTCCTCGGCTCCGAGTCCGGCGCCCGGCCCCGGACCTTCTCGCTCAGCTTCGAGGTCGCGGGCTGACGCCGGCCCGGGCGGCCGCCACCAGGGCGATCGTCCGCACCCGGGCCGGCGCCTGACCGTTCTGACTGTCGTCCCGGCGGGTTACCGTGCGTCGGCGGCAGCTGGGCGTTCGACGAGGAGCAGTCATGGCAAGGTTCACCCGCTCCGACGACCTGCGGGGAGCGGAGTTCGTCGGCACCGACCTGAGTGGCGCCCGGTTCGTGGGGGCCGACCTGTCCGGGGTCGTGATGCGCGCGGTCGACGCGTGGGGGGCGGACATCGACGCGCCGTGGCTCTCCAACGGCGAGAGCTTCTTCCGGGTCAACGGTGTCGACGTGATCCCGCTCGTCGAGGCCGAACTCAACCGCCGCTTCCCCGGCCGCGCGGACCGGCGCGTCACGGACCCGGATGGCCTGCGCGCGGCCTGGGCCGCGCTGGAGCGCACCTGGGAGGCCACGCTGGAGCGGGTGGCGGCCATGCCGGCCGGCACGGTCGACGTGTCGGTGGGCGGGGAGTGGTCGTTCGCGCAGACGCTGCGGCACCTGGTGATGGCCACGGACACGTGGCTGGGCCGGGCGATCCTGGAGCTCGAACAGCCGTACCACCCCGCCGGCCTGGCGGACGCCGGCGCCGCGGAGGAGGACCTGGACATGTCGATCTTCATGACGGACCCGCCGTCGTACGCCGAGGTGCTCGAGGTCCGGGCGGGCCGCGTCGCCATGGTGCGCGACTTCCTCGCCACCGTCACGCCCGACGAGCTGGCCGCGCCACGCACGAACCCGTGGGCGCCCGCGCACGGGGAGACCGTGCTCTCCTGCCTGCACGTGATCCTTGAGGAGGAGTGGGAGCACCACCGCTACGCCGTGCGTGACCTCGACGCGATCGAGGCGGAGACCGACGCCTGAGCCGTTTTCCTCGGCCCATCGTCGGCCACCCGCCGAAACCTGCGGCGCCAACCCGACATGGCCGGCCGCCACCGTCCCGGTTACAGGTCGAGTGCGATCTCGTGCCTGGGTTCGTACAAACCGATCTGCGCGCCGCTGGGCAGGTCGATGGTCACGGTGAGGCCGTATCCGGCGTCGGTCACCGGCCCGGTGCCGACGCCCTTGGCCGACAACTCGGCAACCGTCGCCTCGATGTCGTCGCACATGAGATGCGGCTCGGCCGTCGGCGCACCGTCCGTGGGGTGGACGCCGATCTCGGTGGGCGGGGCCTTGAAGATCAGCCAGCCGCCGCCGGAGCCGGCGTCCTCCACGTACGGCCAGCCGAGTACATCGCGCAGAAAGGCGCGATCGGCGACCGGATCCCGGCTGTAGAGCAGCACGTGCAACCCATTGATCACCAGCTGAGCGTAACCGCGTGCCCTACGACCTCGGCGCCCTCGGTCATGACGGGCGGCACGGTCTCGTCAACCACGGTGCCCCGCATGAACGGCGGCGTCGGGCACCACGACCCGGTGTTCGGCATCGAGCCCCAGGGCCTCATACAGCAGAGTCAAGCACCGATCAGCGGAGCTGAAAGCTCAGCCGATCAGAGTTTGCCGCTCATCGTCATAGCGCTGCCGATCAGCGCACCGCGTCGCCACCGACTTTTCCGCGTGCCTAGTCTCGACCCTTGTCGCGCCTGGTTCCTGTGCGTACCCGATGCCACCGCTGCCCGTTCGGGGGGCGGGTCGCCCCGGGAAGGGAGGCAGGGTGACGCGACGGAGAAAGACCAGGAAGAGGCGGTCTGCGGGCGTCCGCAGATACGCCAGAACCCCGGAAGCACGAACGGCGTCCGGGGTCCTGGTTGCGGTTGGCCAGCTTGCTGCTCTCGTGGTTACGGTCCTCCGGAGCTGCGGCTAGCCGGTCGTGGACCGGTGTACGACCCGGGTCGGCACCGGTCCACGACGTCGTCAGTTCAGTCGGTCCTGGTCATCTACGTCAACCGACACGACGCCGATAGGAGTTCCTCGTGCGCCGGGCGGGCGGCGGGCGACTAGTTCGCCACCTAGCTACGCCGAATTTCGGCGATGACCGGTGGGCGGGGTTCGCGTCGCGGGGCGCGGGCTCAGCCGTCGACCTTGTCGGCGATGGCGCGGGCCTGGTCGCAGTGCAGGTCGTCGTCGGCGGACTTGATGGACTCGCCGGTGGGGTCGAGGTCGGGGTTGAAGGTGGCGCTGGTCAGCGAGACGTAGATGAGGGTGTCGCCGCGGCGGACGAGCATGCCGGACGAGCCGGTGAAGTCCGTGGTGGTGCAGAAGGCCTCGTCGCCGTGCGGGACGTCCTTGTTGAAGTAGGGCTGGGACTCGACGGTGATGCCGCCGCCGCGATCCTCCTTGATGCCCTGGGCGAGCGTGCGTTCCTGCTGGAAGCGTTGCGCCGCATCGCCTTCCAGGCGAGCGACGCGGACCAGGCGCACGTTGTCGGTGCCGGTCTCGGTGGCCCAGCAGGTGGTGGCGTCGGCGAGCACCCGGGAGTCCAGGGCGGGGGTGGCGATGCTCGTGAGGCCGCCGAGCTGGATGACGTCGAACTGGCCGCCCAGCACGGAGCCGACGTCCTCGGCGCTGACGAGGGTGCAGTCGCCGCCGACGGCGCTCTCCAACTTGGAGGTGAACAGGTTGGTGGCAAAGGAAACCGCGGCGTAACCGAGGACGACGACCAGCACGACGACCACGCCGAGGACGATCAATGCCGTGGGGGGTCCGGACTTCCGGGGTGGCATCGGGGGAACACCCTTGCCGGCGTAGGCGGCGTGCGGGCCGTACCCGGGCACACCGGGGCCGCCGCCCGGGCCGGGTGCGCCGTACGGCCGGCCGGGTGCGGCGTACGCCTGACCTGCGGCGCCGGGGTGCGCGGCGGGGGCCGCGGCCGGGTGCGTGTGCGGCGGGTACCACCGGCCGTCCGACGCCTGCCACCAACCTGGGCCCTGGGGCGCCTCGCTCATCGGGCGTGCTCCTCACCGGAGGGTCGAAGATCGGCGCACCATACGCCGCGCGGGTACGGAGGCGGCCAACGGCGGGCGCGATACGCCACCGGCGGCTGAGCTGCGACGACGTTCGGTAGCATGCCCGGCGCGGCGCGTGGTCCCGCCGGTCCGGGCGGTGGACCGGGAGCCACGGCCGCAGTAGTGGAGGCGCCTCGTGTTGTTCCGGGTCCTCGGTCCGCTCGACGTCGGCCGGCCGGTGGAGTCCGACCAGCAGCGGCTTCTCCTCGCCCTGCTGCTGAGCCGGGCCAACGACTGGGTTCCCGCGGCGGACATCGACGCGGTGCTGCCCGGCGTGGCCGTCCGCCCTCTCGTACACCGGTTGCGCCAGGCGCTGCCCCGAACGGCAGAGGGGTCGCCGAGGCTGAACAGCCGAGCCGGCTCCGTCCGGCTCAATGTGGCCGACGACGAGTGGGACGTGCCGGCGTTCACCGGCCTGCTGGCCCGCGGCCGCGTGACCAATCACGTGGACCTGCTGGGCGAGGCGCTCACCCTCTGGCGCGGCCGCCCGTTCGACCCGCTGGACGAGGAGGCGGCGAACCCGCGCGCGGCCGAGCTGCTGGCGCTGCGCTGGGAGGCCCGCGACGCCCTGGCGGACGCGCTGCTGGCCACCGGGCGGACGCCGGAGGCCGTGGCGCACCTGGAGGAACTGGCCGACGAGGACCCGTCGCGTGAGGCCACGTGGCACCGGCTGGTCACCGCGCTCGACCGCGCCGAGCGGCCGGACGACGCCGTGGTCGCCTACGAGCGGGCCAGGGACGCGCTGGCCGAGCACGGCCGGGAGCCCGGCGAGGAACTGGCCGCCGCCTACCGGCGCGTGACCGGGGACGACACCACGCAGCGCGTCGCCCCGGCGCTGGTCCGCGCCGCCGACCGCGCG
>DASWTI010000409.1:0-9775 GCA_036402215.1 Pseudonocardiaceae bacterium | reverse complement strand
CCTGACGCGGGCGCTGGAGCTCGCGGTGCGTGGCCGCGCCCGGCGCGCGGAGTGCGCCGCGCTCAACGGGCTCGCGGTGCTGCGCGGCGCCACCGGCCGGCCCGGGATCGCGCTGCGGCACAACGCGGCCGCCGTCGAGCTGGCCCGGCGTGCCGGTGACCAGGTCGTGGAGCAGGTGGCCACGCTGAGCGGGGCGTGGCTGAACCTGGCGCTGGGCCGGCTGGACACCGCCGACGAGATCGCCACCCGGGCGCGCGCCGGGTTCGAGCGGCTCGGCATCCGCTACGGCGAGGCGCTCGCCGACTACCTGCTGGGCTGCGTGCGCAATCGTCAGCACCGCCCCGCCGACGCGCTGCGGTTGCTGGTCGAGGCGGTGGCGCGGTTCCGCCGGATCGGCGCGCCGCGGTACCTGGCGCAGGCGCTCGCCGAGCTGGCCACCGCGCACGCCGGGCTCGGCGACCGGGGCGGCGAGCGGACCGCCCTGACCGAGGCCGCCCGCCTGCACGAGGAGCTGGGCCTGAGTGGCGCCGAGCAGGTCACCGCGCGGCTGTCCGCGCCGGTCACCACGCCCTGACGGGCCGCCGGGCAGGCCGTCGTGGCGTGATCGTGGCCGCGTCGTGGCAGCCACCGGAAGGGTCGGCACCCCGATCCGACCCGAAGGGCAGGAACACCCGTGCGACGAGGAGTGGTGGCCACGCTGGCCGCCGGACTGCTGCTGACGACGAGCCCCGCGAACGCAACGAACCTGGCGAACGCAACGAGCCCGGCGAACGATCCGAACCCGCGGCACGCGGCCGGTCGGGAGGCCGTGGCGGCCGGTGGGCTCGCGCCGCCCTGGAACGTCCGGCCGGGGCCGACCGAGCCGACCGGCACCGTGGTGGCGATCTGGGACCGGCCGGACCTGGGCGACGGCTCGGACTACACGCTGTTCCAGGAGCTGCCGGACGGCACCACGGTCGAGGTGGCCAGGACCCACGACAAGGGCTACGTCTTCCACTACGCGGGCTCTCCCGGCGCCGCCGGCCTCTGCTACCGCGTCCGCCGCACGCTGAACGGCACGCACAGCCCGCTGTCCGCGCCGGGCTGCGGCCACGCCTCGGGCGCCTCACCGGTCGCGCCGCCCGGCCCGCTCACCGTGGTGCCGCTGAACCCGGAGCGGATGTACGTGTCCTGGGTGCGCCCCGTGCCGGGCGACGGCTCGACCTACGAGGTGCACCTGCGCGACGGCGAGCGGTGGCTGCGTCGTGCCGTGGTCGGCGACCAGCACGCCACGCACGTCACCGGGCTGGGGGCCAACACCACGTACTGCTTCGGCGTGGTGCGGCTGCGGGCCGGGGTCCGCAGCGGCTGGTCGCCGATGGGCTGCGGCACCACGCCGTGACGGTGAGTGGTGGGAGGCCGCGCCGCCCGGCAATTCCGCGGCCCGCCGAACGCAATTCCGGGATTCGCCGTCGCCGTATCGATAACCTCCGCGCGTGCTGTGGAAACCTCCGCGCGTGCTGTGGAGCCGCGATCTCCGATTGCTGGTCGGGGGCATGGGATTGTCGTCGGTCGGCACCTACGTCACGCTCATCGCGCTGCCATTTCATCTGAGCGAACGCGGGCCGGTCGCGGTGAGCGCGGCGATGATGGCGATGCTGGTGCCACAGGCGCTCGGCGCCCCCCTGGCCGGCTGGCTCACCGACCGGTTCCCCAACCGCCGGCTCATGGTGCACGCCCAGCTGGTGGCCGCCGCCGCGCTGGTGCTGGCCACCGTGGTGCTGCACAGCATGCCGCTGCTGCTGGCCGCGCTGTTCGCGCTCGGCGCCGCGGCCGCCGTCACGGGGCCGGCGATGTCCGCGCTGCTGCCGCGGATGACCGGCGAGGAGCTGGCCACCCGCGGCTACGCGGCGCTCGCCACGGCCCGTTCGATCGGCACGCTGGCCGGGCTGGCGATCGGCGGGGTGCTGGCCGAGGGACCGGGGGTGCGGACCGCGCTGGCCGTGGACGCGGCGACCTTCGTCCTGCTGGCCGCCGCCCTGGCGACGGTCCGGACGGAGCGCGACCCGCGGCTGGACGAGGCCGGGGAGACCACCCGCGAGTCGGCCTGGGAGGGCCTGCGGCGGCTGCGCGAGGACCGGGTGCTGGCCACGTCGATGGGCGGGCTCGCGGTGGCCGTGCTGCTCGCGGTGCTGGTCAACGTGGCCGAGGTGTACTTCGTGACGCGCGTGCTGGGCGGGGGCGGCGTGACGTTCGGGCTGATCATGGCGGCCTGGGCGGGCGGCATGGTGATCGGCGCCAAGCTGTCCGCCCGGCTCACCACGGACCGGAGGCTGCTGCTCGGCCTGTTCGGCTGCGGCGCCGGCCTCGGGCTGATGCTGCTGGCGCCGGCCGTCGCGCCGGTGGTGGCCGTGATGGTGATCGCCTGGCTGATCGGTGGCGCCTGCAACATGGCGCAGAACGTGGCGATCCAGGGGCTGGTGCGCTCGCGGGTGCCGGACGAGCTGCGCGGACGGGCGTTCGCCGGGATGAACGCGGTGGTCGTCACGGCCAACGTGCTGGGCACGTTCGTGGCCGGGCCGGTGACCGCGGAGCTGGGCGCCCGCGCGGTGTTCGTCACCGCCGGGGTGGGTGTGCTGGTGGCGTCGCTGGGCGGCCTGGCGCTGGTGACGCCGTACCTGCGGCCGGTGGAAACGGAGACCGCATTCGGCCCCGGGGCGCGCGCCGTGCGGCAGGCGGAAACCGCGAGCGGGTCGGTGGTTCGCACCCCGGACGCGGCCGCGCCGATCCTGCCGAAAGCGCCGCGTCCGCCCCGGGAGCGGCGCGCACGTACCGCGTGATCGACATTGTTGCTACGAGCATTCCCGGGTTCGCGTGCTCACCGACGGTGAGTGTCAGGGCCGCAGCATCGGTGGGTGCAGCAGGGTGGCGGAACCGGCCCGGTAGAGCTGCGCGGGGCGCCCGGGATGGCCCTCGGTGCTGCGCCCGGTCGGCTCCAGGAAGCCGAGCGCGCCGGTGACCTTGCGGTGGAAGTTGCGCGGGTCCAGCGGCACGCCCCACACGCACTCGTAGACCTGCCGCAGCTGCGCCACGGTGAACTCCGGCGGGCAGAACGCGGCGGCCAGCGGGGTGTACTCGAGCTTGGCCCGCGCCCGTTCCACGCCGTCCGCCAGGATCGCCGCGTGGTCGAAGGCCAGCCCGGCCACGTCCTCCACCGCCACCCACGCCGCGTCCGCCGCGTCCCCACCCCCGCGCGGCACCAACGCCCCGCCGCCGTGCCCGCCGCCCTGCCCCTCGTCGTGCCCACGGCGCCCGCCAGGCCCGCCGTAACCGCCGTAACCGCCGGACGGGGCCGCCGCGCCGGGGACCAGGGCCAGGTAGGCCACGGTCACCACCCGCCCGCGCGGATCGCGGTCCGGCGCCCCGTAGCTGGCCAGCTGCTCCAGGTGCGCCGCGGGCGAGGTCAGCCCGGTCTCCTCGGCCAGCTCGCGCGCGGCCGCTCCCGGCAGGTCCTCGCCGTCGCGCACGAAACCCCCGGGCAGCGCCCACCGGCCACGGAACGGTTCCAGCGCGCGCCGCACCAGCAGCACCGACAACCGGCCGTCCAGCACCGAGAGCACCACGACGTCCACCGTTACGTCCACGAGTTATCACCAACCTGACGAGAAGTGTTATCGTCACCCGGACGATACCAACCGGCGAGCACCAGAAGGACGGCGGCGATGGCCGACATCACCAGGACCCTGGGCCTGCGACACCTGCGCGGCGCCCCCACCCAGCACGTCATCCACGTCGTGCGCGGCAAGGTCCGCCACAGCGGCACCGGCGAGTCCTTCTGGTTCCGCCCGCTCACCGCGGTGCTGTCCGAGGTGCCGGTGGACGACCGCGAGCTGCCACTGCTCTTCCACGCCAGGACCAGCGACTTCACCGACGTCACGGTGCAGGCCACGGTCACCTACCGGGTGAGCGACCCGGAGCTGGCCGCGAGCCGGCTGGACTTCTCGATCGACCCGGCGACCGGCCGCTGGCGCGGGACGCCGCTCGACCAGCTCGCGTCGCTGCTCGCCGAGCTGGCGCAGCAGCCGGCGCTCGACCTGCTGGCCGCGCTGCCGCTCACCGAGGCCATCACCGGCGCCGTCGGCCGCATCCGGGACGCGGTCACCGCCGCGCTCGGCGAGGACCCGCGGCTGGCCGGCACCGGCGTCACGGTGGTGAGCGTGCGGGTGGTGAGCGTGCGCCCCGAGCCGGAGCTGGAGCGCGCGTTGCAGACGCCCACCCGCGAGGCAGTGCAGACCGAGGCCGACCGGGCGAGCTACCAGCGCCGGGCCACCGCCGTGGAGCGCGAGCGGGCCATCGCGGAGAACGAGCTGCAGAGCCGCATCGAGCTCGCCCGCCGCGAGGAGCAGCTCGTCGAGCAGGAGAGCGCCAACGCCCGGCGGCGCGCCGAGCAGCAGGCCCAGACCGCGCGCATCGGCGTGGCCGCCGAGGCCGACCGGCAGCGCGCGCTCGGCGAGTCCGAGGCCGACGCGATCCGGGTGGTCGGCGCGGCCAGGGCGGAGGCCGAGCGGGCGCACCTGGCGGCCTACGCGGAGCTGCCGCCGGCGGTGCTGCAGGCGCTGGCGCTGCGTGAGCTGGCCGGCAACGTGCCGCAGATCGGCCAGCTCACGGTCACCCCGGACACCGTCACCGAGCTGCTGCAACGGCTGGGCCGGTGAGCACGCTCGCGCCGCGCGCCGTGCTGGTCACCCGCCGGACCGAGCTGGAGGAGTTGCTGGACCGGCACGGCACGCGCGGCGCCGCGGAGTTCTACCTGCGCTCACGCGGCCGCGACCTGGAGCAGGTGCAGCGGTCGCACGACGCGCAGGCCGCGGCGGTCGCCGAGGTGGGCGCGGCGCTGCCGCCGGACTGGCGGCGCGGGCACGTGGAGCGCGCCGACCTGGCGCGCTTCCCGTTCGCCCCGGAGGACACCGTGGTGGTGGTCGGCCGGGACGGGCTGGTGGCCAACGTGGCGAAGTACGTGCGCGGCCAGCGCGTCGTCGGCGTGGACCCGGAGCCGGGACGCAACCCGGGCGTGCTGGTGCCGCACCGCGCCGCGGACGTGGCCGCGCTGCTCACCGGCCCGTCGGCCGCCGTCGGGCTGACCATGGTGCGCGCCGTGGCCGACGACGGCCAGGAACTGGTGGCGCTCAACGAGATCTACCTGGGCGACCGCGGCCACCAGTCGGCGCGCTACCTGATCACCACGCCGGACGGCCGCCGCGAGCGGCAGTCCTCCTCCGGGCTCATCGTGGCCACCGGCACCGGGGCGACCGGCTGGTGCGCCTCGGTGGCCGGGGAGCGGGCGAGCGCGCCGCCGCTGCCGGACCGCGCGGAGGCGGCGCTCGCCTGGTTCGTGCGGGAGGCCTGGCCCTCGCCGTCGACCGGGGTCACGCTCACCGCGGGGCGGGTGGACGGCTCGGCCGAGCTGACCGTGGTGTGCCAGAGCGAGCGCACGGTGCTGTTCGGCGACGGGGTGGAGGACGACCGGGTGCCGCTGTCCTGGGGGCAGCAGGTGACGGTGGGCGTGGCCGACCGCCGGTTGCACCTCGTCCAGGCGACCGGGGTCGATCCGCCCGCAGCACTGCGTCGTTCGATCTAATTTGTCGCCCCTCAACCACACTTTGCTACACGCACGTGCTAGACCTCCACAATCGTGCTAGCGGGCATCACCCGAACGCGCTTGGAGAGTCGCTATGAGTCGTGCAAGACGAGCCAGGGCATCGATGATTGTGCTCCTGGCTCCACTAATGGTGGGGGCGGTTGGCCTTCCTGCCAGTGGTGCGCCGGCCGTTGACCGGGCGGACCTGTCCGCCCAGAAGGTCGCGCCGGCATCGACGGTCGACGCCAACAAGGCCCCGACCAGCAAGTTGGCCAAGACCGACCCGGCCCTGCTCAACCGCACCGACGGGGCGATGATCCCCGTCACCATCAAGCTGGACTACGACTCGACCGCCACGTACAGCGGCGGCGTCGCCGGCCTGGAGGCCACCAGCCCCTCCGTCACCGGCAAGGCCCTCAGCGACCGCACCGGCGCGCTCCAGCGTTACGAGTCCTTCGCGGCCGACAAGGAGCAGAGCTTCTCCGCGGCGCTGGCCAAGGCCGTGCCGCAGGCCAGGATCGGCCGCTCGCTGCGCACCGTCTACGGCGGCGTCGCCGCCCAGGTGCCGGCCAACCAGATCGCCGAGCTGCTGAAGATCGACGGCGTGGTCGCCGTGCAGCAGGACAGCATGCGCCAGCTGCTGACCGACTCCAGCCCCCGGTTCCTGGGCGCCCCGAAGGTCTACCAGGAGCTGGGCGGCGGCACGAAGAACGCCGGCCGCGGCGTGCTCTACGGCAACCTGGACACCGGCATCTGGCCGGAGCACCCGTCCTTCGCCGACCAGGGCCACCTCGCCCCCAAGCCCGGCCCGGCGCTGGCCTGTGAGTACGGCGACAACCCGCTGACCCCGGCCAACGACCCGTTCGCCTGCCAGAACAAGCTGGTCGGTGGCGCGCACTTCACCGACACCTACGACGCGCTGACCGGTGACGACGTGTTCCCCGGCACGGCGCGTGACAGCAACGGCCACGGCACGCACACCGCGTCCACCTCGGCCGGCAACATCGTCGAGGACGTCGAGGTGCTCGGCTCCGAGCTGGCCCAGACCATCCACGGCCTCGCGCCCGGCGCGTGGGTCATGGAGTACAAGGTCTGCGGTCCGCAGGGCTGCTTCAGCTCCGACTCCGCGGCCGCCGTCGGCCAGGCCATCGTGGACGGCGTCGACGTGATCAACTTCTCCATCTCGGGCGGCAACGACCCGTTCACCGACCCGGTGGAGCTGGCGTTCCTGGACGCCTACGCCGCGGGCGTGTTCGTGTCCGCGTCGGCCGGCAACTCCGGCCCCGGCGCCGGCACCGCCAACCACCTCTCGCCGTGGGTCACCACGGTGGCGGCGTCGACCCAGACCCGTGAGTTCGGCACCACGCTGACCGTGACCGCCGACAACGGCGAGACCTTCACCACGCCGGTGTCGACGATCATGCCGGGCATCGCGCCCACGCAGCTCGTGATGGGCGGGGACGCCCCGTACGGCCGTCCGCTGTGCGACGCCCCGGCCGCCCCCGGCACCTTCACCGGCAAGGTCGTGGCCTGCCAGCGCGGCGGCAACGGCCGCGTGGACAAGGGTTACAACGTCCTGCAGGGCGGCGCCGCCGGCATGGTGCTCTACAACCCGACGCTGCAGGACACCCAGACCGACACCCACTGGCTGCCCGCCGTGCAGATCGCCGACGGCACCCAGTTCGTCGCGTTCATGGGCTCGCACACCGGTGAGACCGCGACGTGGGGCGCCGGTGCGGCCCGCGACGGTCAGGGCGACGTGATGGCCGCGTTCTCCTCGCGCGGCCCGGGTGGCTCGTTCATCAAGCCCGACGTCACCGCGCCCGGCGTGCAGATCCTGGCCGGCGACACCCCGATCGTCGAGAGCACGTCGAGCGGCCCCGGTGGCCAGTACTTCCAGGCCATCGCCGGCACCTCGATGTCCTCGCCGCACGTGGCGGGCGCCGGCATCCTGATGAAGGCGCTGAACACCGACTGGACCCCGGGCCAGATCAAGTCCGCGCTCATGACGACCGCCACCAAGAACGTGAAGAAGGAGGACCTGGTCACCCCGGCCGATCCCTTCGACTTCGGTGCCGGCCGCATCGACCTGCGGAAGTCCGGCATGCCGGGCCTCACGTTCGACGAGACCGCGGAGCGCATGGCCGCGCTGGGCAACGACCCGATCAACTCGGTGCACCTGAACATCCCGTCGGTCAACGCCCCGGTCATGCCGGGTCGCGTCAGCACGATCCGCACCGCGAAGAACGTCAGCGGCCAGCGGCAGACCTACGAGGTCAGGACGACGGCCCCGGCCGGCGCCTCGATCACCGTGCTGCCGAGGCGGTTCTCGCTGGACCCGAACCAGTCGGTCGACCTGACCGTCACCATCGAGTCCACCGCGCCGTCGGCGCAGTACTTCGGTGAGGTCCGCCTGGTGCCCAGCCGCACCGGCTACCCGACGCTGCACCTGCCGGTCGCGTTCGTCACCGGCCAGGCCGAGGCCTCGCTGGTGAGCGACTGCTCGCCGACGCGCATCCCGGTCCAGGGCGTCAGCACCTGCACCATCACGGCGACGAACAACTCGTTCGTCGACACCACGGTCAACCTGCGGACGAAGCTCAACGCCAACCTGCGGGTGACCGGGACGACCGGTGGCGCCTTCATCATCGACAACAAGACGGTGGAGAAGCCGACCGTGCCGCTGGCCGGTGGCTCCGCCGGGGTGCCCGCGGTCGACGCGGGTTCCGGCCCGGCCGGGTACCTGCCGCTCGACGCGTTCGGCATCACGCCGGACCCGATCGACGACGAGCAGTTCATCAACTACAACGTCCCCGCGTTCGTGTACAACGGCATCACGTACACGACGATCGGCGTGAACTCCAACGGCTACATCGTGGCCGGGGGCGGCACCGCCGAGGACAACAACTGCTGCAACCTGCCGGCGGGCGCCGACCCGTCGCGGCCGAACAACATCCTGGCTCCGTTCTGGACGGACCTGGACGGCACGGGTGCCCCGGGCATCTTCGCCGCCACCCTCACCGACGGCGTGAACGACTGGCTGGTCGTCGAGTACCGGGTGAACGTGTTCGGCACCACGAGCGGCCGCGTCTTCCAGGTGTGGATCGGCCTCAACGGGACGCAGGACATCAGCTACGCGTACGACCCCGCGAACCTTCCGGCGGACCCGGCGGGCCAGGACTTCCTGGTCGGCGCGGAGAACTCGGTCGGCGAGGGTGACGTCACCGCGACCCTGCCGACGGAGGACCTGGTCGTGACCAGCTCCGACCCGACGCCGGGCGCGACCGTCAGCTACACGGTGACCGTGCGCGGCACCAAGTCCGGTGAGGGCGTCGTGACCAGCGAGATGGCCAGCGCCGACCTGCCGGGCGTCACCGTGGTCCGCACCACGGTGAGCGTCAACCGCACCGCGAGCAGCTACAACTAGCTCCGCCTCACATCCGAGAGCACGACAAAGGGCCCCGTCACCCCACCAGGGTGGCGGGGCCCCGTCGTGCCCCGGCCCCGGGAAGCGCCCCCTCGACGCCGGGGTGAATGGACCGTTCGCACGCACCGGCGGGGCACATGGTCCGTTCACCTCACGTGTGAGCCGGGGCCGCGGAAGGCGTTGAGGGGTCGCCTAGGTTGGGCGGCGTGCGGTCGGTGGTCGTGGTGGGCGACGTGTGCGTGGACGTGGTGGTGCGGCCGGTGTCCACGCCGTTCCCGGGCAGCGACACCGAGGCCGCGATCCGCGTCGTGGGCGGCGGCGCGGGGGCCAACGTGGCGGCCTGGCTGGGCACCCTCGGGGTGCCGGTGACGCTGGCCGGCCGGGTGGGCGACGACGCCGCGGGACGGCAGCAGGCCGCGGAGCTGGCCGGGCACGGGGTGCGCTGCGCGCTGGCGGTGGACCCGGCCGAGCCGACCGGGGCGATCGTCGCGCTGGTGGCCGACGGCGACCGCACCATGCTCGCCGACCGCGGCGCGAACCTCGCGCTGTCCACTGTGGACATTCCCGATCCGTTGCCCCGCAACGGACACCTGCACCTGTCCGGCTATACCCTGCTGCACGAGCGGCCGCGCCGGGCGGCCATCGCCGCGCTCGCCGCGGCCCGTGCGGCCGGGCTCACGGTGTCCGTCGACCCGGCGTCCGAGGCACCGTTGCGGGCGGCCGGCCCGGCG
>DASWTI010000408.1:0-3153 GCA_036402215.1 Pseudonocardiaceae bacterium | reverse complement strand
GGCGGCGGCCACCCGGCGGCGCGGCGGCGGCCGGGCCACCGCGACCGTGTCCGGCGACGCGGTGACCGCGCCCATGCAGGGCACCATCGTCAAGGTCGCGGTGTCCGACGGCGACACCGTGGAGCAGGGCCAGCTCCTGGTGATGCTGGAGGCCATGAAGATGGAGAACCCGGTGGTGGCGCACAAGGCCGGCACCGTGACCGGCCTGGCCGCCGAGGCCGGCGCCACCGTCACCCCCGGCACCGTGCTCTGCACGCTGAAGGACTGAGTGCTCTGCACGCTGAAGGACTGAGTCCTGCGAGCTGAGGGACTGAGTCCTCTGCGAGCTGGGGGACTGAGCGAGCCGGCGCCGGCTACGCGGCGACGGAGCCCGGGCCGGTGTCGGTCAGCTTGCCGTGGTGCAGCTCCAGCCGGCGGTGCGCGCGCGTGGTGAGCGACTCGTCGTGCGTGGCGAGCAGGCAGGCGGTGCCCTCGGCGACGGCTTCCTGGAGCACCTGGACCACGAGGTCGATGGTGCGGTGGTCCAGGTGCGCCGTGGGTTCGTCGGCGAGCAGCACGGTCGGCCGGGCGATGAGCGCGCGGGCCAGGGCCACCCGCTGCTGCTGGCCGAGCGAGACCTCGGCCGGGTAGCGGCGGGCCAGCGAGCCGATGCCGAGCCGGTCCAGCAGCGCGGCGCCGCGGTCCAGCGCGCCACGCCGGTCGGCCGGCGTGCTGCCCGGCCGGAACAGCAGCGGCGCTGCGGCGTTCTCCTCGCAGGTCAGCTCGTCCAGCAGCCCCAGGCTCTGCGGCACCAGGGCGAGCGTCGACCAGCGCGGGCGGCGCGGGCCGCCGGCCCCGCCGAGCGTCACGGTTCCGGTGTCCGGCCGGTCGAAGCCGGCCACGATGGCGAGCAGCGCGCTCTTGCCGGAGCCGGACGGCCCGGCGAGCGTCACCAGCTCCCCGGCGGTCAGCACCAGGTCGACGCCGCGCAGCACCGGCACCGGGCGGCCGCCGCCCGCCGGGGCGAACGCCCGCTCCACCCCGGACACCGCCAGCACCACGTCCCTCACCACAGGTCCCCCTCTCCGGACGGGTCGTGCACCAGGTCCGGCGCGGCGCCACCGGACACCACGCGGCCGTCGAGCAGCCGGACCACCCGCGGCGCGATGTCCAGCACCGCGTCGTCGTGCGAGGCCACCACGACGGTGATCCCCAGCTCCACCAGGTCCATCAGAGTACGCACCACGAGCTGCCCGGAGGCCTCGTCGAGCTGCGACGTCGGCTCGTCGGCCAGCACCACCTCGGCGCGCGCGGCGAGCGCGGTCAGCAGGGCGAGCCGCTGCTGCTGGCCGCCGGAGAGCGCGGTCATCCCCCAGCCCGCCGTGCCGGGCAGGCCCAGGCGGTCCAGCAGCCCCAGGTCGGGCGGCGGCGCCTTGGCGAGCTGCGCGGCGGCCCGCAGGTTGTCGCCCACCGTGAGGTAGCCGAGCAGGTTGTGCGTCGGCTCCTGGAACACCAGGTGGATGCGGCGGCGCCGGACGCGGCGCTCGCGGTCGGAGAGCAGCGTGGTCTGCCGGCCGTGCAGCTCGACGCGCCCCGACGTGGGCCGCTCGACGAGCCCCAGCACGCGCAGCAGCGTGGACTTGCCGGAGCCGGACGGCCCGGCCAGCACGGTCAGCTCACCGGGCGGCACGTCGATGTTCACGTCGTGCAGCGCGGTGACCGCGCCGGACGGCGTCCGGTAGGTGTGCGTGACGTCCCGGACGGCGAACACCGGCCGGGTGAGCGTGTCAGCCACGGAGCAACTCCCTCACTGGGGCACGCACGGCGGCGCGCACGGCGACGGCCGCGGCGGCTAGTACCGCGACGGCGGAGACGGCGGTGACCAGCAGGCCGAGCGGCAGCAGGCCGACCGGCACCGGCACCGGGGTGAGCCAGCTCGCCGGGTCGAGCCGGTGCCCGGCCACGGCGAGCACCAGCACGCCGCCGAGCAGCCCGGCGAGCACGGCGCCCGCGGCGATGGCGGCGAGCTCCACGACCTGTGAGCCGTAGGCGGCGCCGGCGCGCAGCCCCATCCGGACCAGCAGCGCGTGCGCGACGGCGGTGGCCCGGCGCCGCGCCTCGATCGCCACCAGCAGGGCCGCCCCGGCGACCACGGCGAGCACCGCGCCCACCAGCACGAAGAAGTCGAACGTCCAGGCCACCACCAGGACCGGCAGGCCGTCCGTGGCGGCGACCGCGGTGAGCACGCCGGCGGTGGGCTCCCCGGCCTCGGTGAGCGCGCGCACCGCGGTCGCCGGGTCGTCCCTGGTCCACACGTAGCGGCTGAAGCCGCGCAGGTCGCGCCCGGCGAGGGCGTCCCGCGAGATGATCATCATGGCGTCCGCGTGGCCGCGGCCGAGGAACGTCGGCGTGGTGGCCACCACGTCGAGCGGCGGCACGTCGGAGGACGCCGCGTACACCCGAGGGCTCGCGTCGCCCACCTGGATGGCGGGCACGCTGCCGTCCGGCTCGGCCGGCCCGAGCAGGCCCAGCAGCGCGCCGAGGTCGGCGCCCGTCCAGTCCGGGTTCCAGGTGACACCGTCGGCGAACGTGTCCGGGTCGACCACGAGCACCCGGCCGCGGCGCTCCTCGTACGCCACCTCGGTGACCCGCACCAGCGTGCCGCGGCCGCGCAGCGCGTCCGGCACGGTCTCCCGGTCGCCGAGGGTGTTCCGCAGCCGCACGGTGGTGTCGGTGCCGACGAACATCCGGCCCTTGTCCAGCACCGCGGCCTTCTCGGTGCCGGAGACGCCCACGCCGACCGCGATCACGCCCACCGCCAGCCCGGCCACGGCGAGCAGCGCCAGGGTGAGCCGGCTGCCAGCGGCGAGCCGGCGCAGCGCCCACACCGCGGCCGGCCACCGCCAGCCCCGCACCCGGTGCGCGGCCCGCAGCGCCCAGCCGGACAGCCGCACCGCCACGCCCACCACCACGGCGAGGCACAGCAGCGGGAAGAGCAGCGCGAGCGAGTCCACCACGGGCAGCAGCGAGCTGGGGTCGACGGACACCGCCCCGCGGCGCAGCCGCTGGAAGCTGAGCACCGCGGCGGCGAGCGCCACCAGCTCCCACGGCAGCAGCCGCGCCAGCCGGCGCAGCCGCCCGGCCCCGGCCCTGGCCTGGAAGAGCCGCCGCACC
>DASWTI010000407.1:0-8658 GCA_036402215.1 Pseudonocardiaceae bacterium | reverse complement strand
GCCGGCCCGGCGGCGCGCGAGCCGTCCCGGCGCAGCCTGGTCTTGGCCAGTCGCAACGCCTTCACCGGCACCACGAGATCCACCGTCGGGCTCACCCGGTCATCCTCACACCGGCGGCCGGCCGCCCGCGACGGACCGCCCCCCGACAACTGGAAGACTGGGTGCCCGGTGATCCGGAGGAGGACTCGTGGCGGACTCGGTGACGGGCGCGAGCGCGCAGGAGGCGCGTGGCATCTGGTGGAACGCCGCGCGGGCCATCTGGTACCCGACCAAGTGGCTGGCCGGCCCGCACCGCTTCCTCGGCACCGAGCACGTGCCGCGCACCGGGCCCGCGCTCGTGGTGGCCAACCACATCTCCTACCTCGACCCGATCTACACCGGCATCTACTTCGACAAGATCGGCCGCATCCCGCGCTTCCTGGCCAAGGACGCGGTGTTCCGGATGCCGCTGGTCGGCCCCCTGGCCACCCGGCTCGGCCAGATCCCGGTCTACCGCGACAGCAGCGACGCCGTCGACAGCCTGCGCGAGGCCGACCGCGCGCTGCGCGAGGGCCACATCGTGGCCATCTACCCGGAGGGCACCATCACCCGGGACCCGGCGTTCTGGCCGATGCGCGCGCACACCGGCGCCGCGCGGCTCGCCATGGACCACGATGTGCCGGTCATCCCGCTCGCGCACTGGGGCACCCAGCGCATCTACGACCACTACAACGGCAAGCGCTTCCGGCCGCTGCCGCGCACCAGGGTCATCGTCCAGGCCGGCCCGCCGATCGACCTGTCGGCGCTGCGCGGCCGGCCGAAGAAC
This sequence comes from Pseudonocardiaceae bacterium, assembly GCA_036402215.1. Taxonomy (GTDB): domain Bacteria; phylum Actinomycetota; class Actinomycetes; order Mycobacteriales; family Pseudonocardiaceae; genus DASXTS01. The sequence goes on along the minus strand of DASWTI010000407.1, from coordinate 7,853 downwards.
GGCGACAGCCTGCGCCAGGCGACCGACCACCTGATGACCGCGGTGCGTGACCTGCTCGCACAGGTGCGCGGCGAGACCCCGCCGGCGGAGTTCCACCCGCGGCGCTCCGACCGCGCATGACGCCGGCGCCGGCCATCTGCCGGGTCGCCGTGCTGGGCGCCGGCTCCTGGGGCACCACCTTCGCCAAGGTGCTCGCCGACGCCGGCCGCGAGGTCGTGCTCTGGGCGCGGCGGCCGGTGGTCGCCGAGGCGGTGTGCGGCGGCGAGAACCCGGACTACCTGCCCGGCGTGCGGCTGCCGCCCGGGCTCACCGCCACCACCGACGCCTCGCTCGCCCTCTCCGGCGCCGACGCCGTGGTGCTCGCCGTGCCCTCCCAGCAGGTGCGGGCCCACCTGGAGCGCTGGCGGCCGCTGCTGCCACCCGGGACGACCCTGCTCAGCCTCAGCAAGGGCGTCGAGCACGGCACCCTGCAACGGATGAGCGAGGTCATCGTCGAGTCCGCCGGCGTCGCGCCGTCGCGGGTGGCCGTGCTGTCCGGGCCGAACCTGGCCCGCGAGATCGCCGCCGAGCAGCCCACCGCCACCGTCGTCGCGTGCGCCGACCACGACCGCGCCGTGGCGTTGCAGCAGGCGTGCGGCACCCGCTACTTCCGGCCCTACACCAATACCGACGTCGTCGGCTGCGAGGTGGCCGGGGCCTGCAAGAACGTCATCGCCCTCGCCTGCGGCATCGCGGTGGGCAAGGGCTACGGCACCAACACCGTGGCCTCGCTCATCACCCGCGGACTGGCCGAGACCGCCCGGCTCGGCGTCGCCCTCGGCGCGGACCCCATGACCTTCGCCGGGCTCGCCGGGCTCGGCGACATGGTGGCCACCTGCAGCTCGCCGCTGTCCCGCAACCGGTCCTTCGGCGAACGCCTCGGCCGCGGCGAGGGCGTCGCCGCCGCCGAGCTCGCCAACCACGGCCAGGTCGCGGAGGGCGTCAAGTCCTGCGGCCCCATCCGTGCCCTCGCCGCCCGCCACGGCGTCGACATGCCCATCGCCGACGGCGTGTACCGGGCCTGCTTCGAGAACCTCACGCCGGACCAGATGGCCGCGGAGTTCCTCGGCCGCTCCCACAAGCCCGAGTAGCCGTACCGTGACCCCCGTGTGGAACGACGGGACACGGTGCGTACGAGCAGGCCACGTGAACGACGCGCCGGCGGCGGCGACGCAGGGGTCGCCAGGTGCGCAGCCGCCGCCCGGTGCGCCGTTCCAGCGGGGACCGGTGTTCGCCGCGCCGTACGTCATGGACCCCGCCGGACCGGGGGAGACGGACTTCTACGGCCGCAACGGCAACCCGACGTGGCGCGGCCTGGAGGTGGCGATCGGTGAGCTGGACGGTGGCACGTGTGTGCTGTTCCCGTCCGGCATGGCCGCCATCACGACCGTGCTGCGCACCGTCCTGCGGCCCGGCGACACCGTCGTGCTGCCGTCCGACGGCTACTACCAGACCCGTCGCTACGCGCACGGTTACCTGGCGGCCCACGGGATCGGCGTCCGCGAGGTGCCCACCGCGGGCCCCTGGCCGGCCGGCACCTTCGACGGCGTGCGGCTGGTGCTGCTGGAGACGCCGTCCAACCCCGGCCTCGACGTGTGCGACATCGCCGCGCTCGCCGCCGCCGCCCACGGCACCGGCGCCCTCGTCGCCGTGGACAACACCACGCCCTCACCGCTCGGGCAGCGCCCCCTCGAACTGGGCGCCGACCTCGTGGTCGCGAGCGACAGCAAGGCCCTCACCGGGCACAGCGACCTGATCCTCGGTCACGTCACCGCCGCGGACCCCGGCCTGGCCGCCGACCTCGCCGCCGCACGCACCGTGGAGGGTGCGGTCGCCGGTCCCTTCGAGGCCTGGCTCGCCCACCGCAGCCTGGGCACCCTCGACCTGCGGCTGGCACGCCACACGGACAACGCCGCCGCCCTCGCCGTCCTGTTCGCCGCCCACCCCGCCGTGCGTCAGGTCCGCTGGCCCGGCCTGCCCTCCGACCCGGCGTACCCCGTCGCCTCCCGCCAGATGCGCCGCTTCGGAGGCGTCCTCGCCATCGAGCTCGCCTCCCACCAGGCCGTCACCACCTTCGTCACCCACAGCGCCCTCATCACCTACGCCACCAGCTTCGGCGGCCTCCACACCACCGCCGACCGCCGAGCCCAGTGGGGCGACGCCGTCCCCGAGGGCTACCTCCGCCTCTCCGCCGGCTGCGAGGACACCGACGACCTGGTGACCGACATTCGCAAGACCCTCGACTCCCTGTGAGAAGCCGAGCCCGGCAACCCTGACCGCCGGCCCCCTGACCGGCGCGGCATCACTCGCTGCCCTGATCGACCAGCCGGGCCGCCACGCCACCCCGACGCCCTCGACCGCCATCCCGCCGCACCCGGCCGGTCGCCACGCGGCTCACCTGGGCTGACGGCTTGACGCGGCGGGGTGGGTGGGGGAACCTCGGGGCGTGCACGCGTTCCGCCGTTGTTGTCGTGGGCCGGTAGGCCTGCGGCTGGTGGCGAGCGCGCTCTGTCGTTCCTGGTGACACACCCCACCCCCGTCCGCGGCCCGGTCGCCGCGGACCGCGGTGGCCGGGTGTCGTCGCACCAGGAGCCCCCATGTTCGCCGTCCCGGAGAACACCGTCGTCGCCCGTCCGCGTGGTCCACACGGCCCGCTCACCCTGACCGCATTGGTCCGCGCCGCCCTCGCCGCCCCACCCGCGCCGGGCCGCCTGCTACCCCTCGACGCGGGCGGCGCCGTGTGGGTGTCCGCCCTGGCGCCCGGCCAAGCCGTCAGCACCGCCTACACCGCCGCCCAGGGCGCCTTCGCCGTGCTCACCGGCACGCTCCGGGAGCACACGGCCGACACCGTGCGCGACCTCACGCCGGGCCAGGTCCGCGTCTTCGGCCCCGGCTACACCCACGAGGTGCGCAACCCCGGCCCTCACCCCGCCCTCGCCGTCCACATCCAACTCGGCCCCTGACCCTCCACCCGCCGGACGGGGCGGTGGACGCCCCGATCACGGCGCACCGTGAGCCGACCCGCCACAGCGCGGGTGTCAGGCTGACCTGACAACGCGGCAGAGGCGGGTCCGCCGAGGGGTGCGATGCTGCGGACGACGCACCACTGCCGGCCTGGCCGGGGTACGACGACGTGCGTGGCGATGACGTGCGTGGCGAGGGTGTCGGGATGGGGAAGGGTTGGGTCAGCGCCAGGGGCGGCTGGTGACGTGAGCTGGGGGATCGGCCAGATGGGGGCCGAGTTGGGGGCAGGGCTGGGGCCGGCCCCAGGATCGGGTGATCGGCAGGGAGCCGGCCCATGCCTGGTCGGCGATGACGTCGTCGGGGTCGTCCACGGGTGGGCCGCTGCGAATCTTGACGCTGGCCTCAGTGAGGTCCATGGCGAGCACCGCGGTGGCAGCCAGCTCCTTGCGGTTCGGCAGCCGCGCGTAGTCCCAGGAGCCGGGGGCGAGGTGCTCGACCAGGGCTCGCAGGCCGGCCAGCCTCTCCTCGTCGTCGGTGACCAGCCGGGCGTCGCCGTGCACGATGGCGCTGCGGTAGTTCACCGAGTGGTGGAAGACGGATCGCCCGTACACGATGCCGTCGAGCTCGGTGACCGAGACACACACCGGGGCGGAGGTGCCCGACCGCAGGCTCAGCGCGCCCGTCGACCCGTGCAGGTACAGCCGGTCGCCGTCGCGGCCGAAACTGGTCGGGATCACGAACGGCGCGCCGTCCACCACGACGGCGAGGTGGCACACGAGCACGGAGTCCAGCACCGCGTACAGGTCGGCGCGGTCGGTGCGCGCCCGCTCCTTGCCGCGGTGGACGGTGGATCGTGGAGTGGGGGACAGAGTCGTCACGAGCACCACCATGAGCCACCAAGTGGCCCTCCGGTAGTGCCAGTTCACGGCAATCCTAGAGGGCCACTTGTGGCGTGCGCCGGAGCGCGGCGACCGGAGTCAGCGCTTCCAGAAGTTCGGCCGGACCACGCGGCCCAGCCCCCGGCGTGGCGGTGTGATCGAGCCGGCGAACGCCGTCAGTACGGTGACCGCCTGCCGCAGCAACGCGGTCAACACCGTCGTGTCGGCCCGCCCTGTGCCAGCTGCGCCGGTGCCCGCGCCGCCCGAGCCCGGGCGGGCGGAGCCCGGCCCGGCGGAGTCGGTTGCCCCGGCGGCGGCCAGGTCGTCGGCCAGCCGCCGCAGCTCCGCGGACCCGGCTTCCGGCACGCCCTGGGCGTCCAGCGCCGCCAGCATCACCCGCAACCGCCCCTCCAGTCCGGACAGCAGCCGCCACAGCTCGTCGGCCGGCGCGCCGTCATGGCCGCGTAGCGCGCTCGCTTCCTGCCCGGCCTGGGTCCGCGCCCAGGCGAGCGGGTCAGGCGCAGGTCGGGCGGCACTCTCGGCGGCACGCTTCGCCTGCTCTCGGCCCATGCCGGCGAAACCGCCGCCTCCGGCACCGCCACGCGCCCGTGCCGGAGCGGCGGGTGGCGGCATGGCTGGCAACCCACCCGGAGCCACGCCGCCCTGGACCATCCCGCCCGGTGCTTGGAACGCGCCCTCGGCCGCCCCGCGCGCGCCCATCGCCATCGGGGTGAACGAGGCCGCCATCATCGGCGCCGCAGCCACCGGGGGGCCGCCGGCCAGCATGTCCCAGCCCGACGCCGGCTCCACGGGCTGCGTCACCCGGTGCGGCTCGGCGCCGTCCGTGACCACCCGCGAGTCGACGGCCACGTACGCGGTGAACCGGCACAGCACACCGAACCGCAGTGAGGTCGCCACGATCCGTCGCTCCAGCTCGCCCGTGCGGTCCCGGCGTGCCACCAGGTAGGCGTCCTCCAGGTCCCGCAGGTGCGCCCGCGCCCACACGGAGCCGATCGAGGGCGCCGCGGTGTGCTCGGCGGCCACGTCGCCGGTGGTCCACGCCGCGCCTGCCGCGTCCGTGCCGGTGAGCTCCGCGGCCGCCAGGTCGCCGGTGCAACGGCCGGCCACCACCAGCGGCACGCCGGGGAACAACGCCGGCAGCCGGGCCGGGGCCACCGACCCCGCGACCACCCCCGGCGCACGCAGCACCAGGTCGGTCACCAGCGGCCCGCAGATCCGCCGGTGCACGTGCTCGGCCGCCTCGTCCAGCCGGTCCTCGGACTCCACCAGCTCGAAGCGGCCGCCGCCGATCGTGGCGAGCCGCCCCAGGAAGCCCTCGTTCACCGCCCGGTCGATGCCGATCGTGTGCACCCGCACCCCGGCCAGCCGCGGCGCGAGCGCGGTGAGCATCTGGTCCTCGTTACCCACCTGGCCGTCGGTGACCAGCACCAGCACCCGATCGCGCGCCGCACTGTCGTCGGCCGTCAGCAGGTCCACGGCCTCGGTGAGCGGCCGGAGCATCTCGGTGCCGCCGCGGGCCTCGGTGCGCGCCAGGTGCTCCACGGCGCGGTACCGGTTGCGGTCGGTCGCCGCCACCAGTCCCGACGGGAGCCCGGCCGGCCGCTCCACCGTGGAGTCGAAGGCCAGCACGGCGAACCGGTCCGCGTCGGTGAAGGTGTCCACGATGCGCGCCGCGGCGCGCCGGGCGGCCACCATCTTCCAGCCGCCCATGCTGCCCGAGCGGTCCAGCACCAGCACCACGTCGCGCGGCCGCGGCGGGGCCACGTCGGCCGGCGGCAGCACGGTCAGCCGGAACGTGCGCTCGCCGTCCTCGTCCGGCTCACCCACCAGCAGCGCGTGCGTGCTCGCGCCGGGGCGGCCGTAGGCGAGCCGCAGCACCAGGTCGCGGTCGGCGCGCTCGCCCGGCCGGATGCTCAGGTGCCGGCCCTCGGTGCACACCGCGTGCAGGCTGGAGCGAATACCCGACAGCGGCAGCCCGCCCGGGTCCACGTCCACGCCGATCGTCAGCGCCACGGGGTTCGGGAACCCCGGCAGCAGCACCGGCGGGCTGATCCGCGACGCGTCCGGCACGGCGTCGGTGTCCGGCTCGACGCCGGCGCCCACCTGACCTCCCCCCAACGGCGCGCCCGGCACGTAGCGCGGCGCCACCACCAGCGGGAAGCGGAACGTCGCCTCGCCGTCGGCGTACGGCAGCGGCTGGTCCATCGTGAGCCGCACCGTGACCGCCTCGCCCGGCAGGATGTTGCCGACGGTCACGGTGAACACATCGGGGCGCTCCTCCTCGGCGAGCGAGGCACGGCGGCCCTCGGCGATGGCCTGCCGGTAGTCGGCCCGGGCCTGGCCGCGTTCCTTGAGCACGCCGTCGATCACCCGATCGTCGGCCTCCATGCGCATGGCCGTGACGGCGGCGCGCGGCGGCAGCGGGAAGACGTACGTGGCCTCCAGCGGCACGTCGTGCGGGTTGCGGAAGCGCTGGCTCAGCACGACCCGCGCGGTGAGGCCGGTGACCTGCGCCGCCACGTCGATCGACTCCAGCGGCAAGTTGCCGCGCTCGGTGCGCAGGGCGCCCAGCCCGTCGTCGTCCCGGGCAGCCTCGAACTCGCCGGGGGGCAGCCCCACCGGGGTGGGCAGCAGGATGGTCACGAGTCCTCCTCGCGGACGGGCCCGCCGGCGGCGAGCAGATCGAGTAACGGCCGCGCGGCGGCCAGCACGGCGGCCGGGTCGGCCGCGTGGTTCCCACTGCCGTGCTCGATCACCAAGGTGATCCCCGGCGCGAGCCGGAGGCCGTGCAGCACCACACGCTCCGGCTCGAACGCCGGCGGCGGTGGTTCGGACACGTAGTGCATGGCGACCGGCTCCGACCAGAACCGCGTGCGGCTCCCGTCGGCCGGTCCCGGGGTCGTCGCCGGAACGGTGCCCCTGACGACAGCGTCCGGCGAGGTTCCCCACCCCGGCGCGGCGCCGGCCGGGTCCGGCGGCGGCAGGTCACCCGGGCCGGGGGGCCGCGGCGCCGGCCGGCCCGGACCTGGCAGGAACGGCTCCGGGCGCCGGGCGGGCTTCGGCAGTGGCGGTCCCGGCGCGGGGGAGGGCTGGGTCGGCGCCGGTTCCGGGCGGAACGGCCCCGGAACCGGCGCCGGGCCCGGAATCGGGGGCGATCCTGGGTCCGGCCGACCGGGCTCCGGTGACGGCTGGTCCGGCACCGGGTCCTGTCCCGGTCCCGCGGCACGACCTCGCGCGGTCGCCGGGGCGCGGGACAGTGGTACCGCGTCCGGGATGCGGGCGATCTCGGCCAGCCGGGCGTCGGTGGCTCCGGTCAGCTCGGCCTGGATCTCGGCCAGCGTGAGTCCCTCGGCCTGGCGGCGCTTGATGGCCACGAGCTGCAGCAGGTGCCGGCGCCCGTACAGCGCCACCCGGCCGCGGCTCCCGGCCGGCCGGTCCACCAGCCCACGCGTGACGTACCACCGGATGGCGCGCTGGTCCGGCACGTCGCGCACCCGGCCGGTCGGTGCGCCGGGGTAGCCGACCGCCAGCGCGGCCTCGACGAGCCCGGTGAGCTCGTCGAGGGTGTGCAGCCCGCTGTCGTCCATGCCGCGACTATGACACTGTCAGGTTGACACTGTCAAATACCCGATCGTGCGACGACAGCGGGCCGGGACCGTGAGTAGCTTCGGCGACATGCGAGACCTCACCTCCGACCTGCCGCTCACCTTGGAGCGTGCCAACGGCACGGCGCCACTGGCCGTGCAACTCGCGGACGCCCTGCGATCGGCGGCCACGGCCGGGGCACTGCGCCCGGGGGACCGGCTGCCCTCGACGCGCGCGCTGGCCGGTCGCCTCGGCGTGAGCCGCACTGTCACCGCCGCCGCCTACGAGCAGCTCGTCGCCGAGGGCTGGGCCGCCGGCCGGCACGGCTCCGGCACCTATGTCACGGCCGCCCCACCGGCGGTGCCC
>DASWTI010000406.1:0-9628 GCA_036402215.1 Pseudonocardiaceae bacterium | reverse complement strand
ATCGTCGTCCCAGGGGCGCGGCGGCGGGTGCTGGCGGCTCGGGCGGGGAGGCTCCGGCGGCGGGGTGCGGCGGAAGGCCGGCTCGTCCATGGCGGGACGCGGGCCGTCACCCGCGCGACGGCGTGGGTGGTCGTCGAACCGGGGGCGGGCACCGTCGTGGCGCCGGACCGAGGGATCGTTCATCGGCGGCTGCCCCCGCCCGGGGACGCCCGGAGTGTGTCGCCCCACCGATTGGACTCCCTTGCTCCCTGCCGATCGCCTGTGGACCGCCGCCTCTCCCGCCCGCGTCGATCTCCGAGGGCCGACGCCCCCGTGCGAGTGAAGACGTACGGGAACATCGGCGGGTTGCCTCGCCGATCGTCGCTGACGCTACTGGACGGATCAAGCCGACCCATGCCGCCCGCCCCGCAGCCGGCTCACTCGATGGTGACACCCACGCGCCACCGCCCCGGAACCGGCCCCTCACCCTCCGGCCACCCGGCGTTCGCCGGAACCGCGGCGGCGGCGGTGGTCCAGCTACGGCCGGGCCTCGGCCGGGGGATCCGCCGAAGTGGTCTCGCCGCCGCCGGTGGTCGGGGTCGGCTCCGGCGGCGACGTGGTCTGCGTCTGCTCGGTCGTGGTGGTGGGCTCCGCGGTGGTCGTCGGCGCCGGCTCCTGCGGTACGCCGGTCTGGGTCGGCCGGGCCGGCGTGGTCACGGTCGTGGTGGCGCCGACGTCGCTCACGTCGGCCGCGGGCGCCACGTTGGTGGGCTCGCCGCCGCTCGGCCGGTCACCGGGGTTGGAGCCATCGGCCGGCTGCTCCGAGACCGGGACCGGGCCGCCGGGCGTGCCACCGGGCTGCCGCGTCCGTTCCGCCCCGTCGCCGGTCAGCTCGGCCAGCACGCCGATCACCAGCATGGTGATCAGCAGGCCGGCGGCGGAGAACAGCAGGGCGCCGCGGGTGCGGTGGGCCCGGCGGTTCCAGGTGGCGGCCGTGCCGGCGCGCCCGCGGGGACGCCCGGCGCCCCCGCCAGCGGTGAGCACCGTGGGCCGCTCGTCCGGCAGCGGGATCGCGGCGGCGGCGCCGACCACGGTCGCCTGGGTCGTGTCCTCGTCGTCCCGGGCCGTCAGCGGAACGGAGTTGTGCCGCCGGGCCGAGTGACCTCCGGTCGAGTGGGGGCCGCCGGGCCGCGCCGGCTGGGGGCCGGTGGTGCGAGCGGCGTTCGGCCCGGTGGTACGGGCGGCGTTCGGGCCGGTGGTCGCGCGCACCACGGTGTGCCCGTCGGTGGCCCGGTCGCGCAGGCGCGGCAGGGGCATCGGCGCGGCCACCGCCAGGCTCGGGCGCGGCACCGGGGTCTGGCCGGCGGCCACCTCGGCGAGCATGACCTCCAGCTCGTCCGCGGTCGGGCGCTCGTCGGGCTCGCGCCGCAGCACCGCGGAGAGCACCGGGGTCAGCGCCCCGGCCCGCAGCACCGGGTCCGGCTCGTCGTTCACCACCGCGGCGATCGTCGGGATGGCACCCTCGCGGTCGTACGGCGGGCGACCCTCGACGGCCGTGTAGAGCGTGGCGCCCAGCGACCACAGGTCCGACGCCGGGCCGGCCGCCTCGGCGGAGTCGCCGGTGCCGGCGCGCACCCGCTCCGGCGCGATGAACGCCGGGGCGCCGACCAGCACGCCGGACGCGGTGAGCGCGATGTCGCCGTCCATCCGGGCGATGCCGAAGTCGGTGAGCACGGCGCGGCCGTCCTCGTCGTCGATCAGCACGTTCGACGGCTTGACGTCGCGGTGCAGGATGCCGAGCCGGTGCGCGACCCGCAGCGCGCCGAGGACCTGCAGGCCGATCCGCGCCGTCTCGCTCGGCGAGCACGGGCCGTCCTCGTCAACGACCTGCGCGAGCGTGCGCGCGCGGATCAGCTCCATGACGATCCACGGGCGGCCGTCCACCTCGATCACGTCGTACACCGTCACGACGTTCGGGTGGTCGATGAGGGCCGCGGCCCTGGCCTCGCGCATGGTGCGCTCGCGGACCGCGTCCTGGCCCTCCATGCCGAGCCAGCGCGGGCCGCCCACGTCCTTCACGGCGACCCGGCGGCCGAGCACCTCGTCCACGGCGGCCCATACCGTCCCGGCGCCCCCGCTGCCCACGGGTTCGTCCAGTCGGTAGCGGCCGGCCAGAAGGTGTCCGTGCGCTGCGTTCACCATTGAGCAGTACCCACTGGAAGTCCCCCCGACACCCGATCACCGCCTTGATTCGCCCGGCTCCCGCCGCCGGCCCACCGCGCTAACGGCGTGGTGGGTCCGGCTGCCGGGCCGCCGGCGTGCCGTTCTGCCTGGCCCCGTCGGCGGCCGGGATCTGGATGGCCCTGGTCACCTCGGCGTCGGCCGCCCCGCCACCGTCACCGGCCCCCGCCGTCGCCTCGCGCGTCACGGGTTCCGGACGGCGCTGGTTCATCCCGTCGCGCTGGTCCGTCCGCTCCTGCCGGACCGTGCGGCCGGGCTGGTCCGCCCGGTTCGCCGGATCCTGGTCCTGCCCGCCGGCCGTGGCCGCCGGGGCGTCCTGGGCGTCGTCCGTCGCCGCACCGGCCGCGCGGACCGGCGCCAGCAGCTGCTCGATGACGCCGCTGATGTCGGTGAGCTGCCGGCGTACCTGGTCGCGGCGGGTGGTCAGCTCGGCCACGTGCTCCTTGGCCGCGGCCTCCTGGCGGTGCGCGGCATCCAGGGTGGCCATGGCCCGCTGCTCGGCGGTGGTGGTGATCCGCTCGGCCTCCGCGGTGGCGTCGCCGGTGAGCCGGGCGGCCAGCTCACGGGCCGAGGTCACCATGGCCTCCGCCTCCGCGCGCGCGTCGGTGAGCGTGGTGTCGGCCTCGGCGCGGGCCTTGCCCAGCGTGGCGGTGGCCTCGGTACGCGCCGCGGTGAGCGTGCTCTCGGCCTCCGCGTTGGCCTGCGCCACCGTGGACTCCGCCTCGGCCCTGGCCTCGGTGAGCGTGGTGTGCGCCTCCGTGCGCGCGGACGTCAGCGTGCTCTCCGCCTCCTCGCGGGCGGACGTGAGCGTCGACTCGGCCTCCGTGCGGGCGGCGGTCAGCTCGGCGGTGGCCTCCTCGTGCGCGGTGCGCCGGGCGGTCTCGGCCTCGGTGCGCGCGTCGGTGAGCATGGCGTCCGCGTCCGCGCGGGCCTTGGTGAGCAGCGCGCGGGCCTCCTCGTCGGCCTCCGACCGGGTGCGTGCGGCGTCGGCGTCGGCCTCGGCGCGGGCCTGGGCGGCGGCCGCGTCGGCCTCCTCCTTGACGGCGGTGGCCTCGGCCTCGGCGGTGGCCAGGATGGTCTGCAGCCGGGTGCCGAACAGCGAGACCTCGTCGCGCTGCTCGGCGTTGTGCGCGGTCAGCTCGTCCCGGGTGGCCTGGAGCTGCCGGCGGGCCTCGTCGCGCTCCGTGGCCAGCTGCTGGACCTTGCCCAGGGCGACGTCCAGTTCCTGCCGCAGGTTCGTGGCGAGCTGGGCGCGTTCCTGGTGGAGCCGGCCGATGTGCTCGTCCACCTGGGAGCGTTCGTAGCCGCGGAGCGCGACGTCGAACTGCGGTCTCTGGGCGGCCGAGCCCTCCGGCCCGGCGAGGTCCTGAGTCATGTGGCCCCTCCTTCGTGACGGAGCGTACTCACATGCAGGGGAGACCCCGGCGTCTTCACCCGAACAGACTATCGGGTGCCGCCGCGGCCTTCCGCAGTAGCGTGCCGTCCCATGACCAGGAGCAACATCCTCATCACCGGCGCCTCGTCGGGCCTGGGTGCCGGCATGGCCAGGGCGTTCGCCGCCATGGGGCGCAACCTGGCGCTGTGTGCCCGCCGGGCCGACCGGCTGACCGCGCTGCGCGACGAGCTGGTGGCCGCCCACCCCGGAATCGCCGTGCACGTCCGCGAGCTGGACGTCGACGACCACGAGGCGGTGTTCACGGTCTTCCGGGCGTTCCGCGAGGACCTCGGCGGCCGGGTGGACCGCGTCGTGGTGAACGCCGGCATCGGCAACGGCGCGCCGATCGGCAGCGGGCGGTTCGACGCCAACCTGCGCACCGCCCGGACGAACTTCGTCTCGGCGCTGGCGCAGTGCGAGGCGGCCATGGAGATCTTCCGCGAGCAGAACGACGGACACCTGGTGACCGTCGCCTCGATCGCCGCGCTGCGCGGGCTGCCCCGGTCGATGACCACGTACGCGGCCACCAAGGCCGCCCTCGCCTCCCTCAGCGAGGGCATCCGCGCCGACGTGCGGCGGACGCCGATCGCGGTGACCACGCTGTATCCGGGATACGTGCACACCGAGCTGAACTCCGGCTCGGGGCCGCTCATGGTGAGCACCGAGAAGGGCGTGCGCGCCATGGTCGCGGCGATCGAGAAGGAGCGGGCGAACGCGCGCGTGCCGGCCTGGCCGTGGCGCCCCCTCGGCACCGCGCTGCGCCACCTCCCGCTGTCCGTGATCTCCCGCTTCACCTGACGCCCGGGGCGGCCCGCCGCCGTGTCGCCGCCGCTCGCCGCCGTCCGTCGTGCCCGCCGTCCCGCCGTCCGTCGTGCCCCGCCTGGCGCCGGGGTTGGCTGCCGCTGTCGATCCTGATCGTCCGACGATCGGACCGGGGTACCGCGCGCCGCGAGTCGTTACGCTGCGGGGGCATGCGCCGCCCGCCGCTCCGACCTGTTGTGTGGCAGCCGCCGAGGCGGCCGGCCCGGGCCCGGCAGAAGCACGGGACCCGCCCGCTGCCACCGTTGCGCCTGATCCCGGTGAGCGGCAACGGCCCCGAGGACGTCGTGGTGGACGCCGACGGGCGCGTGCTCACCGGGGTCGAGGACGGCCGCATCCTGCGGATCAGCAACGAGGGCCGCTGGATCGAGCAGGTCGCCGACACCGGTGGCCGGCCGCTCGGCATCGAGCTGCTGCCCGACGGCCGCCTGCTGGTGTGCGACGGGACCCGCGGGCTGCTGCGGGTGGACCCGGAGTCCGGCGCGATCGACGTGCTGGCCTACGAGGTGGCGGGCCGCCCGATGCTGCTGTGCAACAACGCCGCCGTGGCCGCCGACGGCACCGTCTACTTCTCCGACTCCTCGCAGCGGTTCACCCTGGAGCACTGGCGCGGCGAGATGCTGGAGCACTCCGGCACCGGCCGGCTGCTGCGCCGGGACCCGTCCGGCGAGATCGCCGTGCTGCTGGAGGGGCTGGAGTTCGCCAACGGCGTGGCGCTGGCCGCCGACGGCTCGTTCGTGGCGGTCGCCGAGAGCGGGGCCTCCCAGGTGCGGCGGGTCTGGCTCACCGGGCCGCGGGCCGGCCAGGACGACGTGTTCCTGCCGAACCTGCCGGCCGTGCCGGACAACATGTCCACCGGCTCCGACGGCCTCATCTGGATTGCGCTGGCCAGCCACCGGCCGCTCGTGCTGGACCTGCTGCACCGCAGCCACCCGGTGTTCCGCCGCCTGGCCTGGCGGCTGCCGGAGCGGTTGCAGCCCGCGGAGAGCCGCGTCGTCTGGGTGCTCGCGGTGGACGACGAGGGGCGCGTGGTGCACGACCTGCAGGGGCCTGGCGACCAGTACCACATGGTCACCGCGGTCCGGGAGCATCACGGCCGGGTGTACCTGGGGAGCCTGCAGCACCCCGCCATCGCCGTGCTGGACCTCGGCCGCGCCCGCTGAGGCCGCCCGCGCACCGGACGTGTGGCGGGCCCGGTGCCGGTTGTCGGCCGGGAGCCGGCACCGGGCCGCCGCTGCTGCCCCGGGGTCAGGGGTCAGGAGTGGGCGGGTGCCCGCCTCCGAGGGTGCGTGACCAGGGTCAGTTCTGTCAATAGTTGCTGGAATCAGCCGGGCGATCGACTTCGGACAGCTGCGTTCGGTCGGCTGTTGACAGAGGCCGGAGTGAGCAGTGCGGCCGCCCGGTTGCCTACGGTCGGCCCTGTCTCATCCCGTCGCCGGCGAACTACCCTTCGTCGTCCCATGCGTACTTGTGCATCTGATGAAGGGTGACGAGGGTGTTCTCTTCCCGTTGGCAGCGGACGGCGGTGATCGCCACCTCGGCGGCGGTCACGCTGGCCCTGGCCGCCACGCCGGCCTCCGCCGGTCGTGACAATCCCGACCTCCCGGACGGCCCCAGGCTGGCCCGGCAGCTGGTGAAGGACGTGACGGGCGACAACGCCCACCGGCACCTGCGTGCCTTCCAGCGGATCGGCGACACGTACGGCTCCCGGGCCACCAACACCCCGGGCTACGACGCCAGCGTCGAGTACGTCGCCGGCAAGCTGCGCGACGCCGGCTACCTGGTGAGCACGCCCTCCTTCAACTACGACGAGGAGGTCAACGACGCCGAGGTGGTGAGCGTCGGCGGCCAGAACTACACCCTGGTCAAGATGCAGTACTCGCCGCTCACGCCCGTCGGCGGCATCACCGCGCCGCTCGCCCTGGTGCCGCAGGACGCCGACCCCGGCTGCACCATGGCCGACTTCGCCGGCCAGGACTTCACCGGGCGGATCGCGATGATCCGCCGCGGCGGCTGCGCGTTCGAGATCAAGCAGCTCAACGCCGCGGCCGCGGGCGCCGTCGCCGTGGTGGTGCTGAACAACCAGCCAGGTGACCGCTTCGTCGGCACGCTCGGCAGCCCGGCCTCCGGCCGCATCCCGACCGGCACCGTGAAGCAGACCGACGGCGACATCCTGGCCGGGCTGGCCGGCAGCACCGCCACCGTCGACCTGCGCAGCCACCTGGAGACCCGCACCAGCCGCAACGTCCTCGCGCAGACCCGCCAGGGCCGCACCGACAACGTGGTGATGGCCGGCGCGCACCTGGACAGCGTTCCCGAGGGCCCCGGCATCAACGACAACGGCACCGGCTCGGCCGCGCTGCTGGAGACGGCGCTGCAACTCGGCGGCCGTGCCAAGGTGCGCAACGCGGTGCGCTTCGCCTGGTGGGGCACCGAGGAGGAGGGCCTGATCGGCTCCGAGGCCTACGTCGCGGGCCTGTCGTTCGAGGAGCAGCTCGACATCGCGCTGTACCTGAACTTCGACATGATCGGCTCGCCGAACGCGGCCTACTTCGTCTACGACGGCGACAACTCCGACGGCGTCGGCGCCGGGCCCGGGCCGTTCGGCTCGGCCCAGATCGAGCAGACCTTCGCCGGCTTCCTGGGCGCGATCGGCGTGCAGACCGAGGGCACGGACTTCACCGGGCGCTCGGACTACGGGCCGTTCATCGCCGTCGGCATCCCGGCCGGTGGCCTGTTCACCGGCGCCGAGGGCGTGAAGACCGCGGCCCAGGCGGCCAAGTGGGGCGGCACCGCCGGCATCGCCTACGACCCGTGCTACCACGCGGCCTGCGACACCCTGGGCAACGTGGACCGGACGGCGTTCGACCGCAACGCCGACGCCATGGCCTGGTCGGTGGGCCTGTACGCGACTTCCACCGAGGACGTGAACGGCGTGCCGTCGCGCACCGCGCGGGCCTCGCTGCGGGCCACCGCGGCCCGGGCGGCGGCCGCCGCCCCGCACTCGCACGCGAGCGCGGCCTGATCACCCGCTGACGGTCACGTACGACCGGAAACGGCGCCCGGTGTGCTCCTCGCACCGGGCGCCGTTTCCGGGTGCCGTTCCGGCGCGGGGGCGACCCCTCAGGCGTCGGTGCTCACGTCGGCTTGACACCCGATCCGGGGATCGCGTTCGATCCTGAGTGACAACTGCATGTGCGGTCGTGGGGAAAGTCCGGTCCGAATCCGGCGCTGACCCGCAACGGTAGGCCTGCTCCTCCTCGGGAGGGCGGCGAGCCCGAATGCCTGCGTCCGCGCGCTGCTCCACCACCCCGTCGAGGTCTGCGGGGCGGAGCCGGCTCGTCGCGCCCGCGCGCCCGGCCGGGGCCGTTCCCCTGCCTCGCGTCACCGAAAGGCGCACCCCCTCCCATGAGCACTGGCCGCGCGCCCCGCGCCACGGCCGCCGTGCTGCTCGCCCTCACCGCGGTGTTCGGTGCGGGCGCGCTGACGGCGTCCCCGGCGGCTGCCCAGCCCCTCCCCGACGGCACGGACTCCGCCGTCTCCTGGCTCGCCGGTCGCTTCGTCGACGGCAACCACCTGGAGACCGTGTTCGGCGAGGACTCCTTCCCCGACCAGGGACTCACCGCCGACGCGGTGCTGGCCTTCGCCGGCGCCGACGTGGCCGGTGACGCGGCCGCCGCGGCCACCACCTGGCTCGCCGACCCGGCGAACCTCGCCGGCTACGTCGGCGACGGCACCGCCGAGTCCTACACCGGCGCGCTCGCCAAGCTCGCGCTGGTCGCCACCGTGCGCGGCGAGGACCCGGCCGACTTCGGCGGCGTCGACCTGATCGCCCGGCTCCAGGCCCGGCAGGCCGCCTCCGGCCGCTACGCCGACCTGTCGGCGTTCGGCGACTTCAGCAACGGCATCACCCAGGCGCTGGCGGTGCTCTCGCTGCACCGGGCCGGCGCGGACGCCACGGCCGGCGCGGCGTACCTCGCCGGGCAGCAGTGCGCCGACGGCGGCTTCCCCCTGCAACTGGAGCAGCCGGCGTGCGTGAGCCAGGCCGATGCCACCGGCTTCGCCGTGCAGGCGCTGCTCGCCACCGGGCTCACCGACGAGGCCACCGCCGCGCTCGACCAGTTGGAGGCCGTGCAGGCGCCCGGCGGCGGGTTCGCCGACACCGGCCAGGCCGGCAGCGCGCCGAACGCCAACAGCACCGCGCTCGCGGCGCAGGCGCTGCGCGTCGGCGGCCGGGACGAGGCGGCGGACGCCGCCGTGGCGTTCCTGGAGTCCCTGCAGGTGGACTGCTCCGGCGCGGCGGCCGACCGGGGCGCCGTCCGCTACGACGAGGCCGGCGGCGGCGACACCCAGCGCGCCACCGCGCAGGCGCTGCTGGGCCTGGCCGGGGTGGGCCTGGCCGACCTGAGCGCGGACGGCGACGACCCGGCCACCCCGTCGATCGACTGCGCGCCGCCGTCGAGCACCACGACGACCACCCCGCCCACGTCCACCACGACGTCCGCGGCTCCCACGTCGGGCACCTCGTCCGCGGCGCCGACCACGACCTCCGCGGCTCCCGTGGTGCCGCCGCCGGGCGGCTCGCTGCCGGTGACCGGTGCGGCGCCGCTGCCGTTCCTCGCGGTGGGCGGGCTGCTGCTCCTGGCCGGTCTGGCGCTGGTGCTGCTGGCCCGCGGCCGCCGGCTCGACGCCGGGCAGCCGTGACGGCCACCCGCGGGGTGACCTGGCCGCGCGCCGCGGCGGTGCTCGGGGTGACGTGGCTGGCCGGCGGTCTGTTGACGATCGCCGCCCCGGTACCGGCCGCGTCGGCCGCGTCGGCAGCGTCGGCAGCGGTGGCAGCGGTGGCGTGCACCGGGGTGAGCGTGGTGGTGGACTTCGGCCCGCTCGGCGGCGGCGCGCAGACCGGTTGCTTCGCCGGCGACCCGTCGAGCGGGCTGCAGGCGCTGAGCGGCGCCGGCTTCTCCTACACCTTCGTGCCGCGCCAGCCGGGCCTGGTCTGCCAGATCCGGTCGCTGCCCGACCCGTGCAACGGCGCCCCGACCTCCGCCTACTGGTCCTACTGGCGCGCCCGCCCCGGCGGTTCCTGGACCTACAGCACCACCGGCGCGGGCGCCGTCGACCCGGCGCCGGGCACGGTGGACGGCTGGGCCTTCG
>DASWTI010000405.1:0-5823 GCA_036402215.1 Pseudonocardiaceae bacterium | reverse complement strand
GGGGGAGACGTCGATGAGCCGGCTCGGCGTGTGGTTGCGATCCTCGGCCGCCGGTGAAGGCGGCCGCTGGCGATGCCCCACTTTTCGGACGTCTTGGTCTCCGACTCGTTGCGATCCTCGGCCGCCGGTGAAGGCGGCCGCTGGGGCGATTCAACAGGATCTCTTCCGGTCACGACTATCGCCAGAACCCACCTCGTCCACCATCTGAGACGACACGCCATCGGTGGGTTCGGAACCTCAAGGCGTGTCGAACTGCGCTGGGGGTTCCTAGATCGGGTCTTGCCCTCGATCCGAGTAGGCCCGGACATCCGCTAGACGCTGGGGCACCTCGGCCAGCAGAATCGGCGACAAGCTGCGGACGCACCTCCCGCGTTGCCGTTCCGGCAACCCCAGCGGCTCGGGAACCGCGCAGGCCGAGTCGTCAGGACGTGGGACCGGCCGCGGAGTGGGCTCCGTTATCCCGTTCGTCGGCACCGACGGTGTCGATCCGTTGCCTGCACTCGGCGCAGAGGATGCCGCCGGGGCCGACGGGTCGCTCTCCGCAGCTCGCGCAGACACGGTGCGCGAGGTCTCCCAGGGCCTCGGTCACATCTGGACGCTAACCCCTTGGCCAGCGCAAACACGACAGCGACACTCGAACGCATGTTCGCACGCGCCACCCGAATCGCCCGTGACCGTCTCGCCGAAGGGCAGGGCACCGGTGACCGTCACTGGCACTATGCCGCGCTCGTCGGCCGGCCCAGCAGCAAGCTGGTGGACGCCGTGGTCGGTGCCCAGCCAGGCCTCAGCCGGGCCGCCGCCATCGCCAGCGTGGCCGAGGTCATCGACCGGTACGCCATGGTCGAACCCGGCCCCCACGGGCTGGCCACCGTCGCGACCGGGTGGCGCGCCGCGGCCCCGGACAGGCGTCGTGGTCTGGACTACTGGACCTACGCCGGTCATTTCACCTTCGCCATCTTCTGGTGCGGCGAGACCGGATGTCAGGATAAGCAGATCCACCGGCGGCCCGGCGGTTCATGCCACGACTCATGCCACGGATCCCTTCCAAGATGCTGGAAGAGGCGTTTCAGCAGGTCAACGTGGTGGGCGCGGCAGGTTTCGAACCTGCGACCACTCGCGTGTAAGGCGAGGGCTCTACCGCTGAGCTACGCGCCCGGACCGGGGCACCGACACGGTCGCCGGTGCCCCGGGATGCGACGTCAGGCGGGAAGGGAGGCGAGGGCCTTCTTCCACTCGGTCTGGTCACGGGCCTCGCCGGGCTGGTTCATCTCGGCGAAGCGGATGATGCCGCCGCGGTCGACGAGGAAGGTGCCGCGGTTGGCCATGCCGGCGGCCTCGTTGAACACGCCGTACGCCTGGGCGACGGCGCCGTGGGGCCAGAAGTCGGACAGCAGCGAGAACTCGTACCCCTCGCGCTCGGCGAACACCTTGAGCGAGAACACCGGGTCCGTGGAGATGGCGACGGTGACGACGTCGTCGTTGACGAAGGCGTCGAGGTCGTCCCGGAGCTGGCACAGCTCGCCCGTGCAGACACCGGTGAAGGCGAACGGGTAGAACACGACGAGAACGTTGCGCTCCGCCCGCAGCCCGGACAGCGAGATCTGCTGGTTGTTCTGGTCCTTGAGGGTGAACTCAGGGGCGGTGGTACCGACTTCGAGCGGCATGCTGCTGCCTTTCCACGGGGCCGACGTGCCGGTCCAGCCTAGCGGCGGGACTTCGCCGTCCGTGGAGACACCAGCCGTGAGCCGGTCCAGCCGTCGGCCACGCTGATGTTCGACGTCTGGGCGAGCCCGGCGGTGGGGGCGGCCTCGGAGATGTCGCTCGGCTCCACGTGACCAGGGCGGCCCGTCTTCGGGGTCAGGACCCAGATCACGCCGTTCTCGGCGAGCGGGGTGATGGCCTCGAGCAGCGCCTCGACCAGGTCACCGTCCTCGTCGCGCCACCAGAGGAGCACGACATCGACGACCTCGTCGCTGTCCTCGTCGACGAGTTCGCCGCCGGCCCGTTCCTCCACGGCGGCCCGCAGTTCCTCGTCGATGTCCTCGTCCCAGCCGATCTCCTGAACCACCATGCCCTGCGTGATGCCGAGCCTGTCGGCGACGCCCCTCACGGCGTCCCCTGCGGCGACCATGGCCGTTGTCCCTCCATCGTGATCTCGCCTCCGGCCCGGCGGACGGCGCACGTCGTCGCGCCCAGCAGCGGAGATCGCTGGTTCGTTCCAGACAGCGAACACCGGGTGACCTGCGCTGCGCAACAGGATGCGGCGCGACACGCCAGATCAAGTTCACATCGGTACCGTCCGGTGGCCGTACCGATCGGCGACGCGGCGCGGCCCGCCGGGCGGGTTGGTGCCACGATGGTGCCGGACGGTGACAACTCCTGATCGGACCCGAGGAGCTCGCAGTGGCAGGCGCAACGGCAGGCCGGAACGACCGCGCAGCAGCAGGCGCCCGGGTGCGGGTGATCCGGGACGGGATGGCCGCGCACCTGCCGGACGTCGACCCCGACGAGACGTCGGAGTGGCTGGACTCCTTCGACGCGGCGCTGCAGGCCGGCGGTCCGCAGCGCGCCCGCTACCTGATGCTGCGCATGCTGGAGCGCGCCCGGGAGCGGCACGTCGGCGTGCCGTCGCTGACCAGCACGGACTACGTGAACACCATCCCGACCGAGAGCGAGCCGTGGTTCCCGGGCGACGAGGAGGTCGAGCGCCGGTACCGCGCCTGGATCCGCTGGAACGCGGCGGTCATGGTGCACCGCGCGCAGCGGCCCGGGGTCGGGGTCGGCGGGCACATCTCCACGTACGCGTCGTCGGCGGCGCTCTACGAGGTGGGCTTCAACTGGTTCTTCCGCGGCAAGGACCACCCGGGCGGCGGTGACCAGGTCTACATCCAGGGCCACGCCTCGCCGGGCATCTACGCCAGGGCCTTCCTGGAGGGCCGGCTGTCCGCGCAGCACCTGGACGGCTTCCGGCAGGAGCTGTCGCGCGGCGGACCGGGCGGCGGCCTGCCGTCGTACCCGCACCCGCGGCTGATGCCGGACTTCTGGGAGTTCCCGACGGTCTCCATGGGCCTCGGCCCGATCAACGCGATCTACCAGGCGCGCTTCAACCGCTACCTGGACGACCGCGGCATCACGGAGGCCGGCAACCGCCATGTGTGGGCCTTCCTGGGCGACGGTGAGATGGACGAGCCGGAGTCGCGCGGGGCCATCCAGATGGCGGCGATCGAGGGCCTGGACAACCTGACGTTCGTGGTGAACTGCAACCTGCAGCGCCTGGACGGCCCGGTCCGTGGCAACGGCAAGATCATCCAGGAGCTGGAGTCCTTCTTCCGCGGCGCCGGCTGGAACGTGATCAAGGTCATCTGGGGCCGCGAGTGGGACGCCCTGCTGCACGCCGACCGCGACGGCGCCCTGGTGAACCTGATGAACACCACGCCGGACGGCGACTACCAGACCTACAAGGCCAACGACGGCGCCTACGTGCGCGAGCACTTCTTCGGCCGTGACCCGCGCACCAAGTCGCTGGTGAACGCGATGAGCGACGACCAGATCTGGAACCTCAAGCGCGGCGGCCACGACTACCGCAAGGTGTACGCGGCGTACCAGGCCGCGACCGAGCACCACGGCCAGCCGACGGTCATCCTGGCCAAGACCATCAAGGGCTACGGCCTGGGCCCGCGCTTCGCCGGCCGCAACGCCACGCACCAGATGAAGAAGATGACGCTGGAGGACCTGAAGCTCTTCCGCGACGAGCAGCGCATCCCGATCGCCGACGCCGAGCTGGAGCGCGACCCGTACCTGCCGCCGTACTACAACCCGGGGCCGGACGCGCCGGAGATCCAGTACATGATCGAGCGGCGGCGCGCCCTGGGTGGTTTCCTGCCGGAGCGGCGCGGCAAGTCCAAGGCCCTGGTGCTGCCCGGCGACAAGGTGTACGACGTGCTGCGCCGCGGCTCCGGCAAGCAGGACGTGGCGACCACGATGGCGTTCGTCCGGCTGCTGCGCGAGCTCATCAAGGACCCGGAGATCGGCGCCCGGTTCGTGCCGATCATCCCGGACGAGGCACGCACGTTCGGCATGGACTCGATGTTCCCGACGCAGAAGATCTACAACCCGCACGGGCAGCTCTACACGTCGGTGGACGCCAAGCTGATGCTCGCCTACAAGGAGAGCCAGCAGGGGCAGATCCTGCACGAGGGCATCAACGAGGCGGGCTCGGCGGCCTCGTTCACCGCCGCCGGGTCGTCCTACGCCACGCACGGCGAGCCGATGATCCCGATCTACATCTTCTACTCGATGTTCGGCTTCCAGCGCACCGGTGACGCGCTGTGGGCGGCCGCGGACCAGATGACGCGCGGCTTCCTGCTGGGGGCGACGGCGGGGCGCACCACGCTCACCGGTGAGGGCCTGCAGCACAACGACGGGCACTCGCACCTGCTGGCCTCGACCAACCCCGCGGTGGTGGCCTACGACCCGGCGTACGGGTACGAGGTGGCGCACATCGTGCGGGACGGGCTGCGCCGGATGTACGGCGACGCCCCCGAGGACGTCTTCTACTACCTGACGGTCTACAACGAGCCGTACCCGCAGCCGGCCGAGCCGGAGAACCTGGACGTGGACGGCCTGCTGCGCGGGCTGTACCGGTACCAGGCGGCACCGGAGGGAGCCGAGGGGCCGCGGGTGCAGCTGCTGGCCTCCGGCGTGGCGGTGCCGTGGACGGTGCGCGCCGCGGAGCTGCTGCGCGACGACTGGGGCGTCACCGCCGACGTGTGGTCGGTGACCTCGTGGACGCAGCTGCGCCGCGACGCGGTGGACGCCGAGCGGCACAACCTGATGCACGGCGCGGTGAACGGCGGGCCGGCCGAGCCGCGGGTGCCGTACGTCACGTCGGCGCTGTCCGGCGCGCCCGGGCCGGTGGTGGCGGTGTCCGACTGGATGCGCGCGCTGCCCGACCTGGTGCGGCCGTACGTGCCGACGGACATGGTGAGCCTGGGTACCGACGGCTTCGGGTTGTCGGACACCCGGCCGGCGGCGCGGCGGCACTTCCTGGTGGACGCCGAGTCGGTCGTGGTGGGGGCGCTGCTGGCGCTGGCCGGCCGCGGCGAGGTCCCGGCCGACGCCCCGCGGGAGGCGGCACGCCGGTACCAGCTGGACGACCCGGCGGCGGCCGGCCCGCAGACCTCGGATCCCGGCGACGCCTGACGGCCGGATGCCGATCGCGCCGCCTGACGGGGCGGTGACGGCAGCGACGGCCGTGCGGGCCCGGCGACGGGACGGCGCCAGGCCCGCACGTCGTGGTCAGGCGACCAGGTTGACGGTGTGCACGTCGGACGGGATGTAGACCTCGCGCAGGCCCACCCGGCGGGCCCCGGTGACACCGAGGTTGAGACAGGACGAGAACGCCGAGGAGGGGGCGTAGATCGGGCCGAACGGGCCCGCCCAGACGGCGCCGTCGGAGGCCTCGGCGTAGAAGTAGGCGTAGCGGTTGCCGGTGTTCAGGACGTAGGCCGAGCCGCCGTGGTCGATGGCCCACCAGCCGCGGGTGCCCCATCCGCCGTAGGCGGAGCAGCCG
Organism: Pseudonocardiaceae bacterium; assembly: GCA_036402215.1. Classification (GTDB taxonomy): domain Bacteria; phylum Actinomycetota; class Actinomycetes; order Mycobacteriales; family Pseudonocardiaceae; genus DASXTS01. Next base: position 251 of record DASWTI010000405.1, on the reverse strand, counting down.
GCGGGGTCGTGGAACATGATCGCGACCCAGATGCGGGGGCCGTAGTTGTTGCGGAAGTGGAGTTGCACGGCTACCGCCCCCCAGTGGCGCGGCGGGTCAGCGGGGTGAAGTCGATGGCCTCGGTGCCGGGGCTCAGGCGGGCGGCGCCGGCCGTCGGCGGCGGGCCGGCGGACGGGGCCGCGACGCCCGGGGCGGCGTTCGTGGTGGCGCCGGTGATCCCCGTCGCGGCGCGGCCGCGCTGAAGGTCGCGG
>DASWTI010000404.1:0-10218 GCA_036402215.1 Pseudonocardiaceae bacterium | reverse complement strand
GTAGCCGGCGTCGGACGGCAGCAGCAGCTCGCCGGTGAGGCGGCCACGCAGCGCGGCCCAGTCCGGCGGACCGGGCGGCACGGTGGGCGTGGTCGTCGCCGGTGGTGAGGTGGGCGACGTCCCGGGCGGCGAGGTGGCCGGCGTCGCGGCCCCCGGCGGGGCTGCCCCGTCCCTGGTGCATCCGGCCGCCACCGCGACCACCCCCAGCCCGGCCAGCCGCAGGAGCCCGCGACGACTCGTCACCTCGTCGACGGTAGCCCCCGGGGACGCCACGGCGCCCGGCTCCGAACGGGGTGTTCGCCGGACGTGCCCACGGGTGCGGGGCGCGCGAGTGCCGCCGTCAGGCGTACCCGCGGGCGCGCCGCAGGGCGGCACCCAGCCCGTCGGCGGACGGCAGCACGGCGGCGACGTGGCCGTCCGGGCGGATCAGCGTCACGCCGGGGCGGCCGGTGTCCAGCACGCGCAGCGGCGGGCCGTCCGGCAGCGGTGTGCCGCGCGGCGCGAGCACCGTGAACCGGGGACCGAACAACGGGCGCAGCGGCCGGCCGTCCAGCAGCTCGGCGGGGTACGGCGCCCCGTCCGCGCCGGGCGTGGTGAGCGGCGAGTCCGCGTACGCGAAGGGCGTGGCGAGCCGGCCGGAGTCGATCCGTGCGCGCGCCGCCGGATCGTCCGCCGCGCGGGCCAGCACCGACTCGCGGTGTGCCCGGTCGGCCTCGGTGGGCGGCGCCAGGAAGCGCATGGTGCGCCCGGTGACCGCCAGGTTCTCCTCGGCCGCCGCGCCGCGCTCGGCGTCGTAGGTGTCTAGCAGCCCCGGCCCCGCCCAACCGGCCAGCACGTGCGCGAGCTTCCAGGCGGCGTTCTCCGCGTCCTGGATGCCGGAGTTCAGCCCGCGCGCGCCGAACGGGCTCATCAGGTGCGCCGCGTCGCCGGCCAGCAGCACCCGGCCCACCCGCATGGCGGGCACCCGCCGCTGGTGGAACCGGTACGCCGACACCCACACCAGCTCGTACGGCACGCCCCCGGTCACCCGGCGCACCCGGGCGTCCACGTCGTCCGCCGCCAGGTCGAAGTCGGCCGGCACCTGCCAGTCGACGCGCCACACGTGGTCCGGCTGCGGGTGCACGAGCACCTGGCGGCCGGGGTTCCACGGCGGGTCGAAGTGGAAGTGGCGCTCGGCGGGGAACGGCAGCTCCGCGCGCAGGTCCGCGATCAGGAACTGGTCCGGGAACGAGTGCCCCTCGAACGGCAGCCCGAGCAGCCGCCGCACCGCCGACCGCGCCCCGTCGGCCGCCACGCAGTACGCGGCCCGCAGCTCTCCGCCGTCCGCCGTGGTGAGCGTGACGCCGTCCTCGTCCTGGGTCAGCCCGACGACCTCGGCGCCCCACCGGACGTCGACCAGCGGCTCCGCCGCGGCCCGCTCGTCGAGCAGCAGCTCCACCGCGGACTGGCCGAGGTTGGTGAACGGCGGGAAGGCGCCCGGCGGGCTCGGCGGGAAGGTCAGCGTGAGCACCTCGCGCTCCCGCACGAACGTCCGCCCGGTCGTCCACGTGACGCCGCGCCGCACCACCTCGGAGCCCACGCCGCCGCAGCGCTCGAGGATGTCCAGCACCTCACGCTGCACGCAGATGGACCGCGACCCCACCGCCACCCGCCGCGCCGCCGCCTCGCACACCACGGACGCCACCCCGGCGCGCGCCAGCAGCAGCGCCGCGACCAGCCCCACCGGTCCGCCCCCGACCACCGCGACCGGCGCGGTCACCCGAGCGGGACCGTCCACGACCGCAGAACCTTGGCGATCGCCGGGACGTCGAGGTCCCCGGCGATCACCGCCAGCACGAAGTCCTCGCCCTCATCGGTACCGGGCACCCGGAGATCGGTGCCGTTGAGCACGAGGAAGAGCCGGGCGGCCACCCAGCCCAGCCGCTTGTTGCCGTCGACCAGCGGCTGGTGCCGGACCAGCGACTCCAGCAGAGCGGCCGCCTTCTCGTGCAGCTCGGGGTACGCCTCCTCGCCGAACACCGTCGCCCGCGGGCGGTTCGCGGCGGCGTCGAGCAGGCCCCAGTCCCGGACGTCCGGCCGGCGGCCGAGTGCGGCGGTGGCCGCGGCCAGCAGGTCGTCCAGGTCCAGGTAGTCGAACTCGGTCACCGGCCGAGGCGGTCGAGCAGCTCGCGGTCCTCCGCCACGATCCGGCGCAGGGCCTCGTCACGCCGGATCAGCCGCTGGTTCACGTACACCCGGATCGCCTCGCGCGCGACCTCCTGCATCGAGCGCCCCTCACGGGTCGCGTGCGCGCGCAGGGCGTCGGCCTCCTCGTCGGTGAGCCGCAGAGTCATCGCCACCCAGCGATGATACCGCCCGATACCACTCGATATCAGTGGCTCAGGCGTGCATGGCGGCCCAGACCTCGCGGTCGCGCTCGGCCGTCCAGATGCGCGGCCGGTCGACGCCGTCCAGCTCGTCCCAGCAGCGCTGGACGTCGAACGGCAGGCAGTGCTCGAAGATCGGCCAGCCGCCGTACGTGGGGGCGAGCGCCGCGTGCGCGGCGGCGAACGCCTCGCGCACCGGGCCGCCCCGGGCGTGCACCGCGGCCACCTCGGAGCGCAGCGTGCGCAGGAACCCGCGGGTCTGGTCGATCGCCGCCGCCACGGCGCCCCGGCCGCGGGCGACCGCGCCGCGCCCGCCGACCAGCGCGGTGGCCTCGAACGCGGCGACGGCGTCCAGCGTCGGCCCGGCCCACTCGGAGTGGAAGGCGTCGCCGGTGTAGAGGGCGGCCGCGGACTCCACCAGGTCACCGGCGAACAGGATGCCGTGCGAGGGCAGCCAGGCCACGATGTCGCCCGCCGTGTGGCCGCGGCCGCAGTAGGCGAGCTCCAGCACCCCGCGGCGCTCCCCGAGCTGGATGGTGAGGCGGTCGGTGAAGGTGAGCGTGGGCCAGGTGAGGCCGGGGATGGACTCCGGCGAGACGAACAGCCGCGGCATCCGGCCGTACTCGCTCGCCCAGTCCGCCTCGCCGCGCTCCGCGATGAGCGCCGCGGTGCGCTCGTGCGCGATCACCTCGGCGGCGCCGAACGCGGAGGCGCCGAGCGTGCGGACCGCGTGGTAGTGCGTCAGCACCAGGTAGCGCACCGGCTTGTCGGTGTGCTCACGCAGCCGCTCCAGCCAGGAGCGGGCGGCGACCGGAGTGGCCCGCGCCTCGATGCACACCACGAAGTCGTCGCCCTCGATGGCGCCGACGTTGGGGTCACCCTCGGCGGTCAGCGCGTACACCCCGTCGGCCAGGACCTCCAGGGTCTCGGCCTTCGGGTCAAGGTCGGCGCTGGACGCGAACGGAGTCGTCACCCGTCACTTGTACCAGCTCACCGGGCGCCCCGGCCGGAACCACCGGCGACCGCGGCGGCACCGGGTCCACCCGCCGGTAGTCCGCGCCGGGCTCCGGCCGCGGGTCCGGTTCACCCTTGTTCGGCCACAGCGAGAACGCCCGCTCGGCCTGCGCCAGGATGGTGAGCGACGGGTTCACCCCGAGGTTCGCGGTGATCGCCGAGCCGTCCACGATCGACAGCGTCGGGTGGCCGAACGCCCGGTGGTACGGGTCCACCACGCCGGCCGCCGGGGACGAGCCGATGACGCAGCCGCCGATGAAGTGCGCGGTGAGCGGCACGTTGAGGATCTCGCCCCAGGAGCCGCCCGCGATGCCGTCGATCTTCGCGGCCACCCGGCGCACCGCGTCGTTGCCGGCCGGGATCCAGTTCGGGTTCGGCTCGCCGTGGCCCTGGCGCGAGGTGAGGGTGCGGCGGCCGAACAGGTTCTTCCGGCCGGACACCACGATGGAGTTGTCCAGCGACTGCATGACCAGCGCGATGACGGTGCGCTCGCTCCAGCGGCGCACGCTGAGCGCGCGCAGCAGCGAGGGACGGCGCACGACCTGGCCGAGCAGCTGCCGCCAGCGCGAGCGGTCGCCGTCGGTGAGCAGCGTCTGCAGCAGGCCCATGGCGTTGCTGCCGCGCCCGTAGCGCACCGGCTCGATGTGCGTGCGGGCGTCCGGGTGGAACGACGAGGTGATCGCCACGCCGCGGCTGAAGTCGCGCTCCGGGTCCACCTCGCGGGCGAGCGCGCCGAGGATGGACTCGGAGTTGGTGCGGGTGAGCTCACCGAGGCGGCCGGACAGGCCGGGCAGCACGCCGGTGTCGCGCATCCGGTGCAGCAGCCGCTGGGTGCCCCAGGTGCCCGCGGCGAGCACCACCTGGCCGGCGGTGAACGTCCGCCGGCCGCGGCGCAGGCGCCGGTCGGAGCGCCGGGTCTCGATCGTCCAGCCGCCGCCCGGCCGCTCGCGCAGCGCGGTGACCGTGGTCAGCGGGTGCACCTCGGCGCCGGCCTTCTCGGCCAGGTACAGGTAGTTCTTGGTCAGCGTGTTCTTCGCGCCCACCCGGCAGCCCGTCATGCAGGAGCCGCACTCCGTGCACCCGGTGCGCCGCGGCCCGGCGCCGCCGAAGTACGGGTCGTCCGCCGCCACCCCGGGCTCCCCGAAGTACACCGCCACCGGCGCGCGGTGGAAGGTGCCGCCCACGCCCATGTCCTCGGCGACCGACCGCATCACCTCGTCGTGCGGCGTCCAGCCGGCGTACTCGGTGACGCCGAGCATGCGCTCCGCCTGGTCGTAGTGCGGCGCCAGCTCGGCCCGCCAGTCCGTGATGCCGGCCCACTGCGGGTCCGCGTAGAAGTCGTCCAGCGGCCGGTAGGACGTGTTCGCCCACACCAGCGAGCCGCCGCCCACCCCGGCCCCGGCCAGCACCATCACGTCCGGCAGCAGGTGGATCCGCTGGATGCCGTAGCAGCCCACGGCCGGCGCCCACAGGAAGCGGCGGGCGTCCCACGACGTGCGCGCGAAGTCCTCGTCGGCGAAGCGCCGCCCGGCCTCCAGCACGGCCACCCGGTAGCCCTTCTCGGTGAGCCGCAGCGCCGCCACGCTCCCGCCGAACCCGGACCCGACGACCACCACGTCGTACTCCCGCGCAGCCATGCGAGCAGTATTACCCGCGAGTAGGTTGGCTGCCCACCCCCCGGCTCAGGGACGAACCGTGAGGCCGACCTTCTGGAACTCCTTGAGGTCCTTGTAGCCGGTCTTGGCGAGCGCCCTGCGGAGCGCGCCGAACAGGTTGACGTTGCCGGTCGCGTCCGCCGTGGGACCGAAGAGGAGCTGCTCCAGGTCGAGGCCCTCGCGGCCGGTCGGCGGGTAGATGTGGCTGCGCGGCAGCGACGGGTGCGCGGCGGCGGAGGTCCAGTAGCAGCCGTGGCCGGGGGCCTCGTCCACCTCGGCGAGCGGACCGCCGAGCATGACGGCGTCCGCGCCGCAGGCGATGGCGACGGCGATGTCGCCGCCGCTGTGCAGGTCGCCGTCGGCGATGACGTGGACGTAGCGGCCGCCGGTCTCGTCCAGGTAGTCGCGCCGAGCCGCGGCCGCGTCGGCGATCGCGGTGGCCATCGGAACCCGGATGCCGAGCACCTGACCGGTGGTGGTGGCGCCGGCCGTCTCGCCGTAGCCGACGATGACGCCGGCCGCGCCGGTGCGCATCAGGTGCATGGCGGTGCGGTAGTCGGCGACGCCGCCCGCGATCACCGGCACCTCGAGGTCGGCGATGAACTCCTTGAGGTTGAGCGGGGTGCCCCGGCCGACGTGCTCGGCGGAGATGATGGTGCCCTGCACCACCAGGATCTCCACGCCGGCCGCGATGAGGTGCGGGGTGAGCTCGACGGCGTGCTGCGGGCTGACCCGCGCGGCCACCGTCACCCCGGCCTCGCGCACCACGCGCACCGCGTCGGTGAGCAGGTCCGGCCGGATCGGCGCCGCGTGCAGCGCCTGGAGCATGCTCACCGGCTCCTGGTCGTCGTGCGGCAGGCCGTCGTCCGGGTTCACCTCGAGGTCGGCCACGCACTCCGCGAGCCGCCGCAGCTTGTCCTCCGGGTCCGGGTGCCGGGCCCAGAGGCCCTCGGCGTTCAGCACGGCGAGGCCGCCGAGCCGCCCGACGCGGACCGCGCTGTCCGGCGACACGGTGGCGTCGGTGGGGTGGGTCAGCATCGGAATGTCGAAGCGGTAGGCGTCGATCTGCCACGCGGTGGACACGTCCTGGGACGACCGGGTCCGCCGCGAGGGCACGATCTGCACGTCGTGCAGGTCGTAGGCCCGCCGGGCGGTCCTGCCCATTCCGATCTCGATCTGGTCAGGCACCCGGCGAGGGTATGCGGCTACGCCCGGCTGGTGTAGTTCGGGGCCTCGACCGTCATGGTGATGTCGTGCGGGTGGCTCTCCTTCAGGCCGGCCGCGGTGATGCGCACCAGCGTGGCCTGCTGCAACTCGCCGATGGTGCGCGCGCCGGTGTAGCCCATGGCCTGCCGGACGCCGCCGACGAGCTGCAGCACCACCTGGGAGAGCGGCCCGCGGAACGGCACGCGGCCCTCGATGCCCTCCGGTACGAGCTTGTCCTCGCTCAGCACGTCGTCCTGGAAGTAGCGGTCCTTGGAGTACGAGCGGGAGCCGGTGCGGGTCTGCATGGCGCCCAGCGAGCCCATGCCCCGGTAGGTCTTGTACTGCTTGCCGTTGACCAGCACGATGTCGCCCGGTGCCTCCGCGGTGCCGGCCAGCAGCGAGCCCAGCATGACCGTGTCCGCGCCCGCGGCGATGGCCTTGGCGATGTCGCCGGAGTACTGCAGGCCGCCGTCGCCGATCACCGGCACGCCGGCCGGGCGGCAGGCCAGCGAGGCCTCGTGGATGGCGGTCACCTGCGGCACGCCGACGCCGGCGACGACGCGCGTGGTGCAGATCGAGCCCGGCCCGACGCCCACCTTCACCGCGTCCGCCCCGGCGTCCACCAGGGCCTGCGCGCCGGCCCGGGTCGCGACGTTGCCGCCCACCACGTCCACGGCGTCGCCGAACAGCTTCTTGCAGTCGGCGACCATCTCGATGACGCCCCGGGAGTGGCCGTGCGCGGTGTCCACCACGAGCACGTCCACGCCGGCGTCCACCAGCGCCCCGGCCCGCTCACGGGCGTCCTCGCCCACGCCGATCGCCGCGCCGACCACGAGCCGGCCGTCCGGGTCCTTGGTGGCCACCGGGTACTGCTCGGTCTTGACGAAGTCCTTCACGGTGATCAGCCCGCGCAACCGGCCGGCACCGTCCACGATCGGCAGCTTCTCCACCTTGTGCCGGCGCAGCAGGCCGAGGGCGGCCTCCGCGGTGACGCCGACCTGCGCGGTGACCAGCGGCATGCGCGTCATGACGTCCTCGACGAGCTTGCCGTGGTCGAGCTCGAAGCGCATGTCCCGGTTGGTGATGATGCCGACGAGCTGGCCGTCCGCGTCGGTCACCGGCACGCCGGAGATGCGGAACTTGGCGCACAGCGCGTCGACCTCGGCGAGCGTGGCCTGCGGCGAGCAGGTGACCGGGTCGGTGACCATGCCGGCCTCGGAGCGCTTCACCACCTCGACCTGCGCCGCCTGCTCGCCGGCGGAGAGGTTGCGCTGCAGCACGCCCATGCCGCCCTGGCGGGCCATGGCGATCGCCATCCGTGCCTCGGTGACGGTGTCCATCGCGGCGGACAGCAGCGGGATGCGCAGCACCACGTTGCGGGAGAGGCGGCTCGTGGTGTCCACCGCGCTCGGGATGACGTCGGACTCGGCCGGCAGCAGCAGCACGTCGTCGAACGTGAGGCCCAGCGCCGCGAACTTGGAGGGAAGGCCGGGTTCGACTGCCTGCTGGCTGGTCATACGGGGTCCGGTGCCTTTCTTCGGGCAGGGGGTGCGCCTGTTCGCCATGGTATCCGCCGACGGTCCCGCACTTCGTTCGGGCGAAGGGGTACCGTGCTCCGTCGTGAGGCACGACGCACTGCCGCCCGACCCGTTCGCCGGGGATCCGCTGGACCCCGCCCGGGAGCTGGAGGCGATGGACGACCCGGCGGAGCAGCTCGACGAGTCCGAGCGCGCCGACGTGCTCGCCGACCTCACCGACCTGGCGCTGTACCAGCTGCTGCTGGAGCCCAGGGGCATCCGCGGCATCGTGGTCGACTGCGCGGACTGCGAGCAGCCGCACTTCCACGAGTGGGAGCTGCTGCAGTCGAGCCTGCGGCAGCTGCTGCGGGACGGCCGGGTGCGGCCGCACGAGCCGGCCTGCGAGCCGGACACCTCGCTGTACGTGAGCTGGGACTACTGCCGCGGCTTCGCGGACGCGACGCTGGCGTGCGAGGCCCCGGCGGACTGAGCGTCCGCCGGGGCCTCGTCGGTCTCGCCGTTTCTGTTGTGCGTTGCCGTGCTGTCTAGCCGGTGATGCCGGAGCCGGAGCCCGTCGTGGACGAGGTGTCCTCGCCACGCTCCTCCGTGCTGCCGGAGCTGCCACCACCGCCCGGCACGCTGGGCGGTTCCGGGCTGGAGGTACCGACTCCGGTCCCCGGTTCCGTCGTCGGCGTGGGGCTGTCCGTGGTGGCCGGCGGCGGTGGCTCGCTGGTCACCGGCGGCGGCGCCGGGGCCTGCGACGTCGTGGACACCAGCGCGCTGGTCGACGTGGCCGGGGCACCGACCTGCGAGGTCGCCGGGGGTTTGGGTCCGGTGTTGCCCACGAGCTCCGCCTGGAGCTGCTCGGTGCGGTCCGCCAGGTCCTGCTGGCCGTCCTCGATCGCGATGGCCGACAGGTTGCGCCGGGCCTCCTCCAGGGCGTCCTGCGCCTCGGAGATCTTGCCGGAGTGCAGCGCCGCCGTGGCCTGGTCGAGCTTGTTCCGCACCGTCACGGCGGCCTCGACCGACTTCGCCTTCTCCGAGTAGAGCACCTTGGTGACGTTCCACAGCGGGTCGCCGGGCTCGGCACCCTTGGCCGCGAGGCCCATGCCGACGAACGCGATGACCAGGACCGCCGCCGCCGTGGCCCAGGGGCCGACGGGGTTGTGCCGGCGGCGTGGGCGAGGAGCGGTCGCCAGCGCCGCCTGGGCGGTCGTCAGGTCCACCAGCGGCCGTTCCGGCACCGAGTGGACGTCGTCACGCCAGGACCGAAGGAGCCCGGCCAGGCGCTCGTCGATGGGGTCGGCGGGGTCACCGACCGGGGTGTCCGCCCTGCCGAGGGCGGCGATCAGAGCCTCGTCGGCCCGTACCTGGACCACGTCCACCGGCTCGGTCGCGCCGGCCGGGATCGGCTCGTCCATAGCGAAGTCCCGGGGACGACCGCGCCCCGCGCCGCCCTGCTCACCATTCACTTCTAGACCACCTCCTCCGCCGCGAGAGCCTTTCTGAGCCGGTTCAACGCCCGATGCTGCGCGACCCGCACCGCACCCGGTGTGGATCCAACCGCATCCGCCGTCTCATCCGCCGACAACCCCACCACCACCCGCAACACCAGAATCTCGCGCTGCTTCGGCGGCAAGGTGCTCATCAGACGGGCCATCCGGCCCGACAACTCCCCGTTCATCGCCCGCTGCTCAGGACCATCACGCAGCTCCGGCGCGTCCGGGAACTCCGGAACCGGCTCACTCCTGTTCCTCGCCGCGGACCGGTGCGCGTCCGCAACCTTGTGCGCGGCGATGCCGTACACGAAGGCCAGGAAGGGGCGACCCTGGTCCCGGTACGACGGCAGTGCTGTCAGCACCGCGAGACACACCTCCTGGGCAACATCGTCCGCCGAGGCGTACGAGCGTTCCTGTCTGCCGACACGGGCGCGGCAGTACCGCACCACCAGGGGCTGAATCGACGCGAGGAGGCGCTCGATTGCCGAGCGATCACCATCGATCGCGGCGCCAACCAGGACGTCGATCCCGTCCCCCGTCTTGTTCATCGCAAGCAGCAGCCTTGGTGTTACTAGCGGTCCGGAAGTGCATGGCCACGGCAACGCGGCCCACCGGCCCGGCAGGCGTTACCGCACCGCTCACCGTACCCCGACGTGATACCCCCCGGGGAACCCGGCGCCCCGTAACGTTGCTGTGGACGGTTGGGGGTGGACCGCGGCTGGGTGGTGGCCGGCGTCCTCGCACGTCGGCGGCCCACTGCCAGTGCCGGGTGCCGGCCGTGGTCCGCGAACAGAGTTCGGCCGGACGCCGCGGCGATCGCTTTGTGGGCGATGAGTAACGGGCGCGGTCCCCCGGTGGACGGACCGGCGGCGAGGGACGCGCGGAACCCGTGGCCGCGCCGCCGAGCCCGGCGGTCGCCGTCCGGCCTGCCGCGCCCGGCCCGAGCCTCGTCGCCACCGCC
>DASWTI010000403.1:0-9792 GCA_036402215.1 Pseudonocardiaceae bacterium | reverse complement strand
CGCGACCGCCACGGCGGCACCCGCCGCGGCCGAGCCCCGGATCGCCGACGCCGGCGGGGCCACCGCCATCGCCGGCAGCTACATCGTGGTCTTCGACGACAAGGCCGTCTCGGCACAGGGCGTGGACGCGCTCACCACTGACCTGGCGAAGGCGCACGGCGCGACCGTCGAGCACCGGTACTCGGCGGCGCTGCGCGGCTTCGCGGGCAGCATGAGCGAGGCCGCCGCCAAGCGCATCGCCGCCGAGCCGGGCGTGGCCTACGTGGCGCAGAACCACTCGGTGGGCATCGCCGCCGACCAGTTGAACCCGCCGTCGTGGGGCCTGGACCGCGTCGACCAGCAGCACCTGCCGCTGAACCAGCGGTACAGCTACTCCACCACCGCGTCCAACATCACCGCCTACATCCTGGACACCGGCATCCGCACCACGCACCAGGACTTCGGCGGCCGGGCCACCTGGGGAACCAACACCACCGGGGACGGCAACAACACCGACTGCCACGGGCACGGCACGCACGTGGCCGGCACCGTGGGTGGCGGCGCGTACGGCGTGGCCAAGGGCGTGCGCCTGGTGGCGGTGAAGGTGCTGAACTGCGCCGGCTCCGGCACCACCGCGGGCGTCGTCGCGGGCGTGGACTGGGTGACGGCGAACAGCCCCGGCCCGTCGGTGGCGAACATGAGCCTGGGCGGCGGCGTGCAGACCGCGCTGGACACCGCGGTGGCCAACTCCATCGCCTCCGGCGTCACGTACGCGATCGCCTCGGGCAACAGCTACGGCGCGGACGCCTGCAACTTCTCCCCCGCGCGGGTGGGCACGGCGCTCACCGTGAACGCCTCGGACATCGGTGACAACCGCGCCTCGTTCTCCAACATCGGCGCCTGCACCGACCTGTTCGGCCCCGGCGTGAACATCACCAGCGCCTGGTCCACGAGCGACACGGCGACCAGCACGATCAGCGGCACCTCGATGGCCACCCCGCACGTGGCCGGCGCCGCCGCGCTCTACCTGTCCGGCAACACCGGCGCCACGCCGGCCCAGGTGCACGCGCACATCGTGAACACCGCCACGCCGAACAAGATCCCGAGCCCCGGCGCGAACACGCCGAACCGCCTGCTGTTCACCGGCTCCAGCACGCCGCCCCCGCCGGCGGACGACACCCTCACCCGCGGCCAGGCGCTGGAGGTCGGCCAGTTCCGCCGCTCCGCCAACGGCGTCTACACGCTGGTCATGCAGGGCGACGGCAACCTGGTGCAGTACAACTCCGCCGGTGCCGCGCTCTGGCACACCAGCACTCACGGCAGTGGCGCCGTGCGCGCGGTCATGCAGTACGACGGCAACTTCGTGCTCTACCGGGCCGACGGCACCGCGGTGTGGCACACCGGCACCCACGGCACGGCGGCCGACCGGCTGGTCGTGCAGGACGACGCCAACATCGTGATCTACGGCCCGAACGGCCAGGTGTTCTGGCACACGCGTTGATCGAATAGCGGTGCGGCCCGGTCCCGGGAATCGTGATCGAACTCGATTCCCGGGCGGGCCGTACTCCATCCGGCTCATGGGCTTGATGGGCGCGGCGCATCGCTTCGCGAACCTGCCACCCCCCTTTGTCGCAACTGGTAGTCGAATGATTGTGCTCAGTGGCGGGCGGCCCTAACGTCAGCGAGGTCCGCGCGGACGAAAACACCCCTGTAGCCCTGGACGGCGCCACGTGACCCACGTGCGGCCGACCAGGGCGGATCCGCATGAGGGAGACCCCGATATGGGTAGTTTTCGCACGCCGTTGAACCGGCGACTGGCCGGCCTCGGTCTCGCCGCGGCGGCATCGCTCGCGATGGCGACCGTCGCGGCACTGCCGGCCGCGGCGACCGGGCCCATTCTCTACGCCGGCGCCCCGGACGCGATCAAGGACAGCTACATCGTCGTCTTCAAGGACAACGGCCTGTCGGCGCAGGGCGTCGACTCGCTGGTCGACAGCCTGGCGGTGAAGCACAACGCCACGGTCCAGCACCAGTACACCGCGGCGCTGCGCGGGTTCGCCGGCACCATGTCCGAGTCGGCCGCCGCCAAGCTGGCCGCCGACCCCGCCGTCGACTATGTGTCGGTCAACCGCAAGGTGACGCTGGCCGCGACCCAGAACCCGACCCCGTCGTGGGGCCTGGACCGCATCGACCAGCGCGCCCTGCCGCTGGACAACAGCTACACCTACCCGAACACCGGCTCCGGCGTCACCGCGTACATCATCGACACCGGCATCCGGACCACCCACACCGACTTCGGCGGCCGCGCCACCTGGGGCACCAACACCACCGGCGACGGCAACAACACCGACTGCAACGGCCACGGCACCCACGTCGCCAGCACCACCGGCGGCACCGCCTACGGTGTGGCCAAGGGCGTCTCGCTGATCGCCGTCAAGGTGCTGAACTGCCAGGGCTCCGGCTCGTTCGCCGGCGTCGCGGCGGGCATCGACTGGGTCACCAGCCACCACGCCTCCGGCCCGGCCGTGGCCAACATGAGCCTCGGCGGCTCGGGTTCGGACGCCACCACCGAGAACGCGGTGCGGCGCTCCATCACCGACGGCGTGACCTACGCGATCGCGTCCGGCAACTCCAACGCCGACGCCTGCAACTTCACCCCGGCCCGGGTCGCCGAGGCGATCACCGTGAACGCCTCCACCAACACCGACGCCCGCGCCTCGTTCTCCAACTTCGGCACCTGCACCGACATCTTCGCCCCCGGCCAGAACATCACCGCGGCCTGGATCACCAACGACTCCGCCACCAACACCATCAGCGGCACCTCGATGGCCACCCCGCACGTGGCCGGTGGCGCCGCGATCATCCTGGCCCGCACGCCGAGCGCGACGCCGGCCCAGGTGTGGTCGACCATGTCGGCCGAGTCGACGCCCGGCGTCATCACCAGCCCCGGCACCGGCTCGCCGAACCGCCTGCTCTACGTGAACAACGGCGGCAACCCGGGCGGCCCGCAGGTGAACAACCCCGGTAGCCAGACCGGCACCGTCGGCGTGGCCACCAGCCTGCAGATGACCGCCAGCGGCGGCACCCCGCCGTACACCTGGTCGGCCACCGGCCTGCCCCCGGGCCTGTCGATCAACGCCTCCAGCGGCCTCATCTCCGGCACGCCGACCACGCCCGGCACCTACACGGTCACCGTGACCGCGTCCGCCGGCGGCCAGTCCGGCAGCACCACGTTCCAGTGGACGATCAACCCGGCCGGCGGCGGCTGCTCCGGCGGCGGCGAGAAGATCGTCAACGGCGGCTTCGAGAGCGGCGTGACCGGCTGGTCCGGCCAGACCGGCTCCATCTACAACTGGACCGGCATCGGCGCCCCGCGCTCCGGCGTCCGGTCGTCGTGGCTCGGCGGCTACGGCTACACGAGCACCGAGTACATCCAGCAGACCGTCACCATCCCGGCCGGCTGCACCAACTCGACGCTCTCGTTCTGGTTGAAGATCGTCACCGCGGAGTACGAGCCCGCCGTGTTCGACACCTTCACCGCCACCGTCAACGGCACCACGATCGCCACGTACACCAACCTCAACCCGTCCGGCTACGTGCAGCGGTCGTTCAACGTCGGCGCGTACGCCGGCCAGTCCATCACCCTGCGGTTCACCGCCACCGAGGACTGGTCGTACCAGACGTCGTTCGTCGTGGACGACGTGTCGCTGAACGCGGGCTGACGCCCTCGTAGCTCCACCCCGGACGCCGCTGGTCGAGGCCCTCGACCAGCGGCGTTCGTCGTCGCTGTGCGCATCCGGGGTCACCGTCAGCGAGGGGTGCTCGACCACTCAGCCGGTAGCACTCATCCGTACAGGTCACGCCGTTCGTCGCGAGAAGTAGTTGCCTAATTGTCTTCCGTGGTCACTCGATCTACCGTCGGCTCGTTCGCGCGAACAACCCCTGCACCTCCCCCGAAACCTGACCGGCGGTCCGGCCGTACGTGCCGTGACCTGCGGGTCCGGTAGACCCTGCATGAGGAGAACAATGGGAGAGAACCGCGCGCCCCGAGGCCGGCGAATCGCCGGGCTGGGGATTCTCGCCGGCACCGCGCTGGCGCTGGGCGGCCTGACCGCCCTGCCCGCGCAGGCCCAAGGCACCGTGCTCGGCGCCACCAGCGCCGGCGCGATCAAGGACAGCTACATCGTCGTCTACAAGGACGGCATGGGCATCCAGAGCACCCAGGCCCTCACCGCCCAGCTGTCCGCCAAGCACAAGGCCACGGTCACCCACCAGTACGGCACCGCGCTGCGCGGCTTCGCCGGCACCATGAGCGAGGCCGAGGCCCGCAGGCTCGCCGCCGACCCCGCGGTGGCGTTCGTCGAGCAGAACTCCACGGTCTCGATCGCCGCCACCCAGTCGCCCACGCCGTCGTGGGGCCTGGACCGCATCGATCAGCGTGACCTGCCGCTGAACAACAGCTACACGTACAACGCCACCGGGTCCGGGGTCACGGCATACATCATCGACACCGGCATCCGGACCTCGCACGCCGACTTCGGCGGCCGCGCCACCTGGGGCACCAACACCACCGGCGACGGCAACAACACCGACTGCAACGGCCACGGCACCCACGTCGCCAGCACCACCGGCGGCACCACGTACGGCGTGGCCAAGGGCGTCTCGCTCATCGCCGTCAAGGTGCTCACCTGCTCCGGCTCCGGTTCCAACGCGGGTGTCATCGCCGGCGTGGACTGGGTGACCAGCCACCACACCTCCGGCCCGGCCGTGGCCAACATGAGCCTCGGCGGCGGCGCCGCGTCGGCCCTGGACACCGCCGTGCGCAACTCCATCGCCGACGGCGTGACCTACGCGCTGGCCTCCGGCAACTCGAACACGAGCGCCTGCAACTCCTCGCCGGCCCGCGTGGCCGAGGGCATCACGGTCAACTCGACCACGAACACCGACGCCCGCTCCTCGTTCTCCAACTACGGCACCTGCACCGACATCTTCGCCCCGGGCAGCAACATCACCGCCGCCTGGTACACCAGCAACACGGCCACCAACACCATCAGCGGCACCTCGATGGCCACCCCGCACGTGGCCGGCGCCGTGGCGCTGTACCTGCAGGGCAACCCGTCCGTCGGCCCGTCCGCGGTGGCGAGCGCGCTCTACGCCGCCTCCACCCCGAACAAGGTGACAAGCCCGGGCACCGGCTCGCCGAACCGCCTGCTGTACGTCGGTGGTGGCGGGACCGAGCCGCCGCCCCCGCCGCCGCCGGGCTGCTCCGGCACCAACGGCACCGACGTGAACATCCCGGACTACGGGTCCGCCGTCACCAGCGCCGTCACCATCAGCGGCTGCAACCGCAACGCCTCCGCGTCCAGCCAGGTGTCCGTCGACATCCGGCACACCTGGCGCGGTGACCTCCAGGTCGACCTGATCGCGCCGGACGGCAGCACCTACCGCCTGAAGAGCACCAGCTCCAGCGACAGCGCCGACAACGTCATCGCCACCTACACGGTCAACCTGTCGTCGGAGGCCGCCAACGGCACCTGGCGGCTGTCGGTGCGGGACTTCTACCGGTACGACACCGGCTACATCAGCTCCTTCGGCATCACCGTCTGACCACCTGGCCGCACCCTGAATAGCGGTGGCCCGCGGTCTCCCACCCCCGGGACCGCGGGCCACCGCCCTGCGTGGCGACCGTGCCCGGGTGCCTGCCGATCAGGACGAGGGCAGGGTACGGACCGCGCGGGTGGTGGTGGCGCGGGCGGCCAGCTCGGCGTCGTCCGGATAGTCGACGGCGGTGAGGGTGAGGGGGTGCGGGGGTGCCACGTCGGAGGAGCGGATGCCGGCGGCGAGCACCTCGGCGGGCCAGGACAGGGCGCGGCGGCCGTCGCCGACCGGCAGCAGGGCGCCGACCAGTGAGCGGACCATGGTGTGGCAGAAGGCGTCCGCGCTGACGTGGCAGCGCAACACGCCGTCCGCGCCGCGCGCCCAGGACAGGACCTGCAGCTCGCGCACCGTGGTGGCGCCCTCGCGCCGCCGGCAGAAGGCGGCGAAGTCGTGCTCGCCCAGCAGCCGGGCCGCCGCCGCGTTCATCCGCTCCTCGTCCAGCGGCGCGCGCCAGGCCAGGGTGTCGCGCCGCCACAACGGCAGGGCCGCCGACGGCCGGTCGGCCACCCGGTACTCGTAGTGCCGGCGCAGCGCGGAGAACCGGGCGTCGAACTCCGCCGGCACCACGCGCGCCGCGGCCACCGTGACGTCCGCGGGCAGCAGCCGCCGCAGCCGCCGGGCGAGCGCGTCCGCGTCCACCGGGGCCGGCACGTCGGCGTGCGCGACCTGACCGGTGGCGTGCACGCCGGCGTCGGTGCGCCCGGCGACGGTGAGCGCCACCGGTAGCCGCAGCACGGTGGCCAGCGCGTCCTCCAGCGCTGCCTGGACCGTGCGCCGTCCAGGCTGACGGGCCCAGCCGGAGAAGTCCGTCCCGTCGTAGCCGAGGTCCAGGCGGATGCGGACGAGCCCGCCGTCCCCAGCGGGGGCGACGGGCTCGTCGGAGTGCGTACCGTGGCTCAGTCCGAGCCGTCCTCACGCTGCGACGGCGGGAGCTGGAAGCCCGCGGCCTCCGCGGCCTCCGGCGTGGCGAACCACACCTCGGCCTTGGTCTGGCCGTAGGACGGGCTCTCCGGCGTGTGGTAGAGCATCGAGCCGGCGTTGCCCTTGATCGGGTAACCCTCCGGCTGCGAGTCGTCGTCCAGCGGGGCGTGGCTGCCCTCGCCGTACGGCGCGTCCTCGGTGGCCGGGCTCTCCTCGACCTCGGTGACGGCGGCCTCGTCCGCGGCCGGCGCCGTGGCGTCGGCCGTGGTCTCGTCCGCCCGCTCCTCGGTGGCCGGCGTGGTGGCCGCCGCGTCCTTCCTGGCGAACCGGGTGCGCCGCGCACGCTCCGCCTCGGACGTCGCCGTCTTCTGCTGGAGCAGCTCGATGACCGCCATCGGGGCGTTGTCGCCCTTGCGCGGCATCGTCTTCACGATGCGGGTGTAGCCACCGGTGCGGTCGGCGAAGAACGGGCCGATCTCCGCGAACAGCTTGTGCACCACGTCCTTGTCACGGATGACCCGCATGACCTCGCGGCGGTTGTGCAGGTCGCCGCGCTTGGCCTTGGTGATCAGCCGCTCGGCGTACGGCCGCAGCCGCCGCGCCTTCGCCGCGGTCGTGGTGATCCGTCCGTGCTCGAACAGCGACGTGGCCAGGTTGGCCAGGATCAGCCGCTCGTGCGCCGGCGACCCGCCGAGACGGGCACCCTTGGTCGGGCTGGGCATTTCCTTTGCGCTCCTTCGTGGGGCAGCAGGCTCAGAGCTGCTCGGTCTCGGCGTAGTCGTGGCCGTCGTCGGTGGTCGCGGTGAGGTCACCGGACGACCAGCCGTCGCTGGCGTAGTCCACCGCGGCGGCCGACGGGTCGAAGCCGGGCGGGCTGTCCTTGAGCGCGAGGCCGAGGCCGACGAGCTTCATCTTGACCTCGTCGATCGACTTCGCGCCGAAGTTGCGGATGTCCAGCAGGTCCGCCTCGGACCGGGAGACCAGCTCGCCCACGGTGTGGATGCCCTCACGCTTGAGGCAGTTGTACGAGCGGACCGTGAGGTCCAGGTCCTCGATCGGCATGGCGAACGCGGCGATGGTGTCCGCCTCGGCCGGCGACGGGCCGATCTCGATGCCCTCGGCGTCGATGTTCAGCTCGCGGGCCAGGCCGAAGAGCTCGACCAGGGTGCGGCCGGCCGAGGCCACCGCGTCCCGCGGGGTGATCGACGGCTTGGTCTCGACGTCGAGCACCAGCTTGTCGAAGTCGGTGCGCTGCTCGACGCGGGTGGCCTCGACCTTGTAGGTCACCTTGAGCACCGGGGAGTAGATCGAGTCCACCGGGATGCGGCCGATCTCGGCGCCGGCCTGCTTGTTCTGGACGGCCGGCACATAGCCGCGGCCGCGCTCCACGACGAGCTCGATCTCGAGCTTGCCCTTCGCGTTCAGCGTGGCGATGTGCAGGTCGGGGTTGTGCACGGTGACGCCGGCCGGCGGGACGATGTCGCCCGCGGTCACGTCACCGGGGCCCTGCTTGCGCAGGTACATGGTGACCGGCTCGTCCTCCTCGGAGCTGACCACGAGCTCCTTGAGGTTCAGGATGATGTCGGTGACATCCTCCTTCACCCCGGGGACCGTGGTGAACTCGTGCAGCACGCCGTCGATGCGGATGCTGGTGACCGCCGCGCCGGGGATCGACGACAGCAGGGTCCGGCGGATCGAGTTGCCGAGGGTGTAGCCGAAGCCGGGCTCGAGGGGCTCGATGACGAACCGCGAGCGGACGGCGTCGACCGGGTCCTCGGTCAGGGTCGGACGCTGTGAGATGAGCACGTTGTTCTTCCTCCATGCCGGCGCCCGCCATATGACGCCGATAAGGGTGGCGCGGCGCCGGCACCACCACGGTGCCGGCGCCGGTCCTGCTACTTCGAGTACAGCTCGACGATGAGCTGCTCCTGCAGCGGGGCCTCGATCTGCGCCCGCTCGGGGAGCTGGTGCACGAGGATCCGCAGCGTGGTCGGCACGACCTGCAGCCAGGCCGGGCAGACCCGCTCGCCGAGGGTCTCCTTGGCGATGAGGAACGGGGTGGTCTGCAACGACTTCGGCCGCACGTCCACGATGTCGAACCTCGACACCCGGAAGCTCGGGACGTCGACCTTCACGCCGTTGACCGTGAAGTGGCCGTGGTTCACGAGCTGCCGCGCGTGGCGGCGGCTGCGCGCCAGGCCGGCGCGGTAGACCACGTTGTCCAGCCGGGACTCCAGGATCTGCAGCAGGTTCTCACCGGTCTTGCCGGGGCGGCGGTTCGCCTCCTCGTAGTACCGGCGGAACTGCTTCTCCAGCACGCCGTACGTGAAGCGCGCCTTCTGCTTCTCCTGCATCTGCAGCAGGTACTCGCTCTCCTTGATGCGAGCCCTGCCGTGCTGACCCGGGGGGTACGGACGACGCTCGAAGGCGACGTCACCACCGATGAGGTCGGTCTTGAGTCGCCGCGACTTGCGGGTCGCGGGTCCGGTGTAACGAGCCATGGGTAGCTACTCCTCCCCGCGCGTCAGACCCGGCGCCGCTTGGGCGGGCGGCAGCCGTTGTGCGGCTGCGGGGTCACGTCCTGGATGGTGCCGACCTCGAGGCCGGCGGCCTGCAGCGAACGGATCGCGGTCTCCCGGCCGGAGCCGGGGCCCTTGACGAACACGTCCACCTTGCGCATGCCGTGCTCGGCGGCCTTGCGGGCCGCGTTCTCGGCGGCCATCTGCGCGGCGAACGGGGTCGACTTGCGGGAGCCCTTGAAGCCGACGTGGCCGGCGGACGCCCAGCTGATCACGTTGCCGGCGGGGTCGCAGATCGAGACGATCGTGTTGTTGAACGTGCTCTTGATGTGAGCGGCGCCGTGCGGGACGTTCTTCTTGTCCCTGCGACGCGCCTTCTGGGTCTTCTTCGGACCGGTGCTACGTGACTTGGGGGGCATTACTTCGCCTTCTTCTTGCCTGCAATGGTGCGCTTCGGACCCTTACGGGTACGGGCGTTGGTCTTGGTGCGCTGTCCACGCACGGGCAGGCCACGACGGTGGCGCAGGCCCTGGTAGCAACCGATCTCGATCTTGCGACGGATGTCGGCCTGCACTTCGCGGCGCAGGTCACCCTCGACCTTCAGCGACTCCTCGATGTACTCGCGGAGCTTGGCCAGATCCTCGTCCGAGAGATCCTTGCTCCGCAGATCCGGGCTGACGCCGGTGGCGTCCAGGATCTCCTTGGAGCGGGTACG
>DASWTI010000402.1:0-8628 GCA_036402215.1 Pseudonocardiaceae bacterium | reverse complement strand
GGCCGGGGGACCGCGACCGGCGGCGCCGGGGAGGTCGCCGGGGCGGCCGGCGACGCCGGCGGGAGCTGCTGGCCGGTGGTGGGCGCCGGGATGGCGGTGGTCAGGTCGGGGCGGGTGAGGAGGGCGCCGAGGACGAAGCTGGCGTCGAGGGTGGTGGCGTGGTGGTCGAGCCAGCGGTTGGCATGGGCCAGGGTGGCGCGGGCGGCGGCGTCGTCCAGGTCGGGGCGGCCGAGGAGGGCCGTGAGGACGAAGTCGGCGCCGGCGGTCGAGGCGTGGTGGTCGAGCCAGGTGAGGGCGTGCCGCTCGACGGCCCGGAGGGTGGACGGGGGCAGGTCGGGACGGGCCAGCATGCCCTTGAGCAGGAAGCCGGCCTCGGGCACGGTGCCGCGTTGGCGGAGCCAGGTCTCGGAGTGCCGCAGGGCGGTGCCCAGCACGTCGGGCGGCAGGTCGGGCCGGTCCAGCAGCGCCCTGAGCACGAAGTTCGCGTCGTACACGATGCCGCGGCCGTCGAACCAGGCAACGGCGTGGCGGACGGTGGCGGTCATGGTCGCGGCGGGCAGGTCGGGCCGGGCCAGCAGCGCCTTGAGCACGAAGTTGGCGGAGAACTTCGTGCCGTGCGCGGCCAGCCAGTCCTCGGCGTAGGAGGCGAGCCGGGTCACGGCGTCACGGGGGAGGTCGGTGCGGCCGAGCAACTGCTGGAACACGGCGTGTGCCTGCTCGGTGCGGCGGCACTCGCCGGCCCAGTCGACGGCGAGGGCGACGGCGGTGGGCTCCAGGGGGCCGAGGTCCGGGCGGGCCAGCAGCGCGAGCAACACCGACCGCGCCCCGAGGCTGTCCAGGTGGGCGCGCACCCACTCCAGCGCGGCCGGCACGAGCTTGGTGGCGCGCTCGCGCCGCAGCCCGGTGCCGAACAGGTGCCGCACGTGGACGTCGTCGCCGTGCGCGGCGAGCCACGGCGTGAACAGCTCCGACCAGCGGCGCTCGGCGACCTCGGCCCACGGCGGGCCGTCCAGCAGCGCGGACAGGGCGAAGGTGGCGGCCGCCGGGTCCTCGCGCATGGCCACCGACACGTCGGGCAGCGCGTCGTCCAGCCACGCGGCGCAGAACTCGGCGAGCCCGGCGCCGCGCTCCTCCAGGTCCAGGTCGCGCAGCAGCCGGGTCAGGTGCGTGACGTAGCGGCCGCACGTGCGTGCCGACGTCCGGCACGGCCGCAGCACCGCCCCGGCCACGTCGGCGCGCACCCGGTCGCCGGGCTGGCTCAGCAGCACCTGCTCCAGCAGGTGGTCGACCACGATGTCGTGGGTGGCGACCAGCCGGTCCTCCTCGCTCTCCACCCAGCCCATGCCGATCACGACGTCCAGCAGGTGGGTGGCGAGGGCCGCCGCCGACGGCCCCCCGCCGAGGGTGCGCACGGCGGCCGCCTCGACCTCGGCGCGCGGCTGGGGGCACGCGGTGACCAGCGCGACGATGGCCTGCAGCTGCGGGCTGGGCACCGTCAGGTCGAACGGCGACGCCGGCCGCGGCACCGTCAGCTCGTCCTCGGCGAGCCGGCTGTCCAGCCAGCCCAGCAGGTCGCCCTCGCGCACTCCGGCCAGGGTGTCCACCGGCAGGCCCGCGTCCAGCCGCAGCTCGACGGCCCGCGCGATGAGCATGGCGATGACCGGCCGCTTGCCGCACGCCGCGGCGAGCCAGCGCGGGCCCAGCGCGTCGAGCGCCCGGGGCGCCTGGCTGGTCAGGATGGACTGCCGGATCGCCGCCTGGTGCTCCACGTCGGTGCGCAGCGGTACCTGGTCGAACCCGCGCTGCACGTACGCGGCCTCCGCGCGCAGCAGCCAGCCGGGCCGCGCGGACGCCAGCACGGCGACCCGGATGCCGTGGCCGCGCGCCTCCGGGATGAGCCGTGAGCACAGCGAGGCCGGGTCCAGCCCGCGGTACTCGTTGAGGTAGTCGAGGATCACCAGCGTCGGCGCCCGCCCGGCCAGCACCGCCTCGCTGACCTGCTCGTACGTGGCCAGTGGTTCGCCGGGCAGCACGTGCACGGCGCGCCAGCCGGCCTCCTCGGCGAGCCGTGCCACCTCGAAGCACGTGCGGCTCTTGCCCGACCCGGCCGCGCCCACCAGCACCACGCCGCGGTCGGCGTCGGTGTCCAGCCGCCGCAGCAGCGCGGCCGGCGACGACTCGTGCTCGCCGGGCTCCACGAACGGCAGGTACTCGCTGGTCAGGTTGCGGCGCAGACCGGACAGCCCGGCCACCATGCGCCGGTGCTCCAGCACCGCGGCCGGTTCCGGCGCGCGGACCGGCAGCACCACGCAGCCCGCGTCCTCCACCAGCCGCCGGAACACAGGGTCGGCCAGCGCCGCGCCGACGTCGGTGGCGTCCGCGCTCGTGGTGCCGGCCGCGGGCAGCCGACGGGAGACCACGCCGACCACGAGGTCGCCGACGCGCACGGCGGCGCCGGAGAAGCCGCGCCACGGGTCCTGCCGGGTGTCCCGCGGCGCGGCGCTGCCGATGCTCAGGTCCAGCAGCCCGGAGGCGTGGTAGGAGCCGAGCTGCACGGTGCCGTCCACGCGCTTGGACTCGCGCCGGCCGGAGCGCTCCGCGAACGCCGGGAAGCCCACCGCGGTGAACTCCGGCCGTCCGGCGGCGGCGGTGAGGTCGCCGAAGCGCGCGGGCGGGGTGTCCAGCGGCTCGGCGATGGCCAGCAGCGCCACGTCCAGCACGGCGGGATCGCCCCGCCACACCACCTCGGCGTCGATGGTGCGGCCGTCCGCGAGCCGGACCCGATGCCCGGCCGGTGTCGGCACCCGTTCGGCGGATGGCTCGGGTGTGCGGCCGGCGGATGGCTGTCCGGCGGGTGGTTCAGGTGGCTCGTTGCCGGATGGCTGGGGTGGCTCGGGTGTCCGGCCGCTGGCTGCCTGGTTGCCGGCTGGCTGGTCGCAGGCTGGCTGGTCGCTGGGTGCCTGGTCGCCGGTTGGCTGGTCGTCGGCTGGCCGGCCGCCAGCTGGCTGGTTGCCGGGTGGTTCCGTGGCCTGGTCGCCGGGGGGACCCGGCGGCCGGGTGCCGGGGGGACCTGTGGCTCGGTGGGAGGGCGGCTCGGGCACCAGGTGGGCGGCCGTCAGTACCAGCGTCGCGCCGATCGGCAGGCCGCTGCCGTAGTCCGCCCCGGCGCCGAGCACCTCGACCGCGGGAGGGGTCACGGCGTCAGCGCGGCTCGTGACGCCGGTCCCCGGTCCACACCTCGTCGCCGTCGGCCGTGGCCGGCTGCAGCTCGACGCGGACGGTGTGGGTGATCGTGTTGGTGTCGCTGTACTTCGTGCCGGCGTTGACGACCCAGAACTTGACGCCGGCGTTGCCCTCCAGCTTGTCGCTCACCAGGACCTGGAACTCCAGGTCGATCTTCCCCAGCCGGAAGCGCACGTCCTGGTCCTCGGCGTCGGCCATGGCCTCCGCCAGTTCCTCGCGCAACGCCTGGATCGCTTCGGCCAGACCGATCTCGGACACGGTCCTCCTCGGGGACAGGGAACGGCGGGTAGGTCAGTATCCCTGATCGAGGTCACCGGCCCGGGTGTTACGAGCGACTCCACCGCGACCCAGCGTGAACACACCAGCCCCGCGCGCCCCGGCGACCTCCCCCAACCTGGGGCCAATGGACCATTCCACCCACATGGCGGGGCACCTGGTCCATTCGCCCCAGGCGGGCGGGGAGCTGTCCGTTGAGCCTGGGGCCTGGTGGTCGAGGGAAGGCCGTGGGCTTCGGGACATCGCGCTGACGCTCGGATCGGCCGACCCCTGCGGGGCGGGCCGGGGGCGGGACGGGCATTCTGCGGGGCGTGACGAGCGGGCTGCGGGACCACGGCGGCTTCACCCGTTTCTGGGCGGCGTCCACGGTGTCCGACCTCGGCACGTACGTCACGACGCTGGCGTTGCAGGTGCTGGTGGTGGTGACCCTCGGCGGCACGGCCACGGACGTGGGGCTGGTGAACGCGGCGCGCTGGCTGCCGTACCTGGTGCTGGGGCTGGTGGCCGGCGTGCTCGCGGACCGGTGGCGGCGGCGCCCGGTGCTGGTGTCGACCGATCTCGGGCGGGCCGTGCTGCTCGCGACAGTGCCGGCGCTGGCCTGGGCCGGCCTGCTCACGGTGCCGCTGCTGCTGGCGGTCATGCTGCTGTTCGGCGCGCTGTCTGTGCTGAACGATGCGGCGAGCCAGTCCTTCCTGCCGCGCCTGGTGCCGCGCGCGCTGCTCGGGCCGGCCAACGTGCGGCTGCAGCAGAGCACGGCGGTCGCCCAGACCTCCGGCCCGGTGGTCGCCGGTGGCCTGGTCTCCTGGGTCGGCGCGCCCGCCGCGCTGCTGGTGGACGCCGTCAGCTACGCCGTCTCCGGCCTGCTCACCGCCACCGTCCGCGCGACGGACCCACGGCCGCCGCGGGCCGCGCGCCGTGGCCTGGCCCGGGAGATCCGGGAGGGCCTGGCCTGGGTGTACGGGCACCGGGTGCTGCGGCCGATGGCGCTCGCCGGGCACGGCTGGTTCCTCTGCTCCGGCGTGCTCGGGACGGTGTACGTGCCGTTCGTGCTGCTGGCGCTCGGGTTCGACGCGTTCACGCTGGGCGTCACGTTCGCCCTGGCCGGGGTGGGCGCGCTGCTCGGCAACGCCCTCTCCATCCGGCTCGGCCGGACCGCCGGCTACCCGTCCACCATCGCCGGCGCTCGCCTGGTGGAGGCGCTCGGGTTCGCGCTGGTGGCGCTCGCCCCGGCGGCGGACGCCTGGCCGGCCTGGGTGCTCGCCGGGCTCGGCCAGTTCCTGTTCGGCCTCGGGCTGGGCGGCGAGGGGCCGATCGAGATGGCCTACCGGCAGGCGGTGACGCCGGACGGGTTGCAGGGCCGGATGAACGCCACCATGCGCTCGCTCAACCGCGCCGCGGTGGTCGTCGGCGCCCCGCTGGGCGGGCTGCTGGCCGACACGCTCGGGTACCGGCCGGCGCTCTGGGCCGGCGTGGTGGGCCTGGCCGCGGGGGCGGTGGCGCTGCGGTTCTCGGCCTTCCGCACGGCCCGTGCCGACGACGCCCCGCCGCCCGACGGCCCGGAGCCCGACGCCCCGGAGCCCGACGCCCCGCCGCCCGACGGCCTGTCGCCCGATGCCTCGGAGCCCGGCAGCCCGAGGCCCGGCGCCCCGGAGCCCGGTGGCTCGCGGCCGGGAACCGGCTGAGGCAGGAGATCCGTGGTTACCATGACCTGGTGTCCGCGGTCCGGGGGAGCCCTGTCGACGACCTGCGGGACGAGGTGCTGGCGGGGCTGCGCGGGGAGAGCCTGGGCGTGCTGGTGTACGGCAGCCAGGCGCGCGGCACGGCCGGCCCCGGCTCGGACATCGACGTGTTGCAGGTGGTGCGGGACGGCACCCGCCGGTATGCCTGTGGCCGGGTGGACGTGACCGCGCTGCCCGCGGCGCAGCTGCTGCGGATGAGCCGGGAGGGCGCGCTGTTCGTGCTGCACCTGCGCTGCGACGGCCGCGTGCTGGAGGACCCGCACGGCATCCTGGCCGAGGTGCTGGACGGCTACCGGCAGCCGGCGTCCTACGGCCCGTTCCGCGACGACATGGCCGCGGCCGCGACGCTGCTGCGGGTGGACGACGCCGAGTTCGCCGAGCACGGCCCCGGGCTGGTGCGCCTCGCGCTCTACCTGGCCCGCTCCTGCGCGTTCGTCACGACGGTCGAGGCCGGCTCACCGGTGACCGACGCCGAGCGCTTCGCCGCCCACCTCGGCGACCCCGCGCTCGGCGAGGCACTCCAGGTGCGCCGCCGGCTCGACGCCGTCACCCCGGCCGACCTGCGGCTGCTGGCCGGCGTCCTGGACCGCTACCTCGACGTCCCGTCCCGCCCGCCCGGCAGCACGCTGCCCGGCCTGGTGGCCGCCCTGGCGCACCGCAAGGAGTGCGCCGACATGGTCACCGCGTACGTCCCCACGCTGGGGCGCGCCGTCACCAGGTGACCGGGAGCCCGGCGAGGCTGCGGACCGCCAGGCCCGGGGTGAACCGGAGGTCCCGCTCGGGCACCGCGAGGGTGAGCGCCGGCAGCCGGGTGAGCAGGGCGCGCAGCGTCTCCTCCAGCTCCAGCACGGCGAGCGGGCCGCCCAGGCAGTAGTGGATGCCCACGCCGAGGCCCAGGTGCGGGTTGGGGTGCCGGGTGAGGTCGAGGCGGTCGGGGTCGGCGAACACCGCGGGGTCCCGGTTGGCCGTGACGAACGCGCACATCACGAACGCGCCGGCCGGCAGGTCGACGCCGGCCAGGGTCACCGGCTCGGTGGTGACCCTGGGCGGGAGCACGCCGGTGTCGCCGATCTGGACGAAGCGCAGCAGCTCCTCGACGGCGCCGGGCAGCAGCGTCAGGTCGGCGCGCAGCCGGGCCAGCTCCGCCGGGAAGCGCAGCAGCGTGAGCAGCGACAGGTTCACCAGCTGCGTGGTGCTCTCGTGCCCGCCCACCAGGATGCCCACCGCCATGCCGAGCAGCTCGTCGCCGGACAGCGCGCCGTGCTCGTCGCGGGCCTGGATGAGCGCGGTGGTCAGGTCGTCGCCGGGGTGTGCGCGACGGCTCTCGATGACGCGGGCGAAGCCGGCCATGGCGGCGCGCGCGGCCGGCGGGTCGTTGTGGCCGCCCATGAGCGCGTCGGACCAGGCCTTGCAGTGCGGCCGGTCGGCCTCCGGCAGCCCGAACAGCTCGCTGATCACCTCGATCGGCAGCGGCATCGACACGTGGCGCACCAGGTCCGCCGGGCGCCCGGCCGCCACCAGGTCGTCCACCAGCCGGTCGACCAGCCCGGCGACCCACGGCCGCAGTCCCTCGACGCGCCGCGGCGTGAACGCCCGGTTCACCAGCCGCCGCAGCCGGGTGTGCCGCGGCGGGTCCATGCCGATCAGCGAGTCCGCGGTGAGCGAGCCGATCTCCTCGCCGGGCTGCGCGCGGCTCGCCAGGGCGCGGCTGAACCGCGGGTCGGTGAGCACGGTGCGCACGTCGGCGTGCCGGGTGACCAGCCAGGCGCGGCTGCCGTCCGGCATGGTCACCGGCGCCACCGGCTCGGTCTCGCGCAGCCGGGTCAGCTCCGGCGACGGGTGGTGGATCGAGGGCGACGGGGCGAGCGGCCACCGCACCGTGGTCGTGGTCATCGCGGCACCTCCGCCGTCGTCGCAGTCGTCGTGGCCGTCGCCGTCGTTGTGACCGTCGCGGTCGTCACGCCGGCACCCCGGCCGCGGCCAGCTCCGTGAGGACCGGCAGCACCTGCGCCGGGCTGGGCCGCCGCTGGACGGCCAGCCGCAGCCCCTCGGCCCGCCCGGCCCACGCCGGGTCGCCCAGCAGCGCGGCCGCCGCGTCCCGGATCGCCGCCGGGGTGGCCTCCTCGGCGCTGAGCCCGAGCCCGCCGCCGGCCGCCGTCAGCCGCTCGGTGTTGAAGTGCTGGTCGTTCACCTGGGGCAGCGCGAGCTGCGGCACCCCGCAGGCCATGGCGGTGAGGATCGCGCCCGACCCGCCCTGGTGCACCAGCAGCCGGCACGTCGGCAGCAGCACGTGCAACGCCAGCGGCGCCGCCACCAGCCGCACCGACGGCGGCAGCCCGCGCAACCCCTCGTGCAGCGACTCGGCGACCACCACGACCACCTCGACGTCCAGCTCGGCGAGTGCCGAGACCACGGCCCGCACTCCCACCGGGTCCACCATGCCCAGGTCCGGCAGCACCGTCCCCCAGGTCACGCACACCCGGTCGCGGGCCGGCGGCTCCCGCAGCCACGGCGGCACCACGGCCGCGCCGTTGTACGGCACGAAGCGCACCGGGTGGCTCGGCCCGGGCAACGGCACCTGCATCCCCGGCGGGCACGGGTCCAGCGTGAGCACGCCGGTCAGGCTCACGTCGGCGGTGACGCCCAGCCGGGCCGCGCGCGGGCCGACCACCCGTTCGTCCACCACGACGTCCGTGCCGGAGTCCGCGCCCCAGAGCTGCCGCACGGCCGGCACCCGGAGCCGGGCCGCGGCGAGCGCGGCGGCCAGGTTGTACGGGTCGTGCACCACCAGGTCCGGCCGGAACGCCTCGCCGAACGCGATCAGGTCGTCCACCATGGCGTCGGCGTGGCCGACGATGCCGCCGTCGGCGGTGACCACCGGCGCGACGTCCGCCCGGGCGCGGTCGGCGCGGGTGCCCACCCGGCCGAGCTGGCCGCGGAACGCCTCCGCGAAATCCAGGTCCGTGCCCACCCCGACGGCCGGCAGCCCGGCCCGGGTGATCGGCTCCACCATGGACGGCTGCCCGGCCATCCGCACCTGGTGGCCGGCGGCCAGCAGCGCCCAGCCCAGCGGCACCAGCGGGAAGAAGTGCGTGCGCCAGCCCCAGCTCACCATCAGGACGCGCATGCCGCCTCCGACCGGGCGGCCACCGCGCACAGCACCGCGTGCGCCTCGGGCGTGCCGACGGTGACCCGCACGCCGCTGCCCGGGTACGGCCGCACCAGCACCCCGGCGGCGCGGCACTGCTCGGCGAACCCGAGCGCGGCCTCGCCGATCGGCAGCCACAGGAAGTTCGCCTCGCTCGGCGCCACCGGCAGCCCGGCGTCCAGCAGCGCGGCCCGCAGCCGCTCCCGCTCCACGGCCAGCTCC
>DASWTI010000401.1:0-22352 GCA_036402215.1 Pseudonocardiaceae bacterium | reverse complement strand
AGCCGGCTGACACGGCTGAAGGCGCCTTTCAGTCACAAGGCGGGGACGGACGTGACCCCGGTGGCGGGGGGTGGCGGGGGACGGGTTTAGCATCGGCAGGCGACCCGGGTACGGGAAGGGGTTAACGGCTTGAGCGTCCTGGAGTCCATCCTGGAAGGGGTGCGAGCCGACCTCGCCGACCGCGAGAGCACCATCTCGTTCGACGAGATGAAGGCCCGCGCGGCGGCGGCGCCGGAACCGCGGGACGCCCTCGCCGCGCTGCGCGACCTGCCCGGCATCGGCGTGGTCGCCGAGGTCAAGCGGCGCAGCCCGTCCAAGGGGCAGATCGCGGTCATCGACGACCCCGCCTGGCTGGCCAAGGAGTATGCCGCCGGCGGTGCCCGGATGATCAGCGTGCTCACCGAGGGCCGGCACTTCGGGGGTTCCCTGGCCGACCTCGACGCGGTGCGCGCGGCCGTCGACCTTCCTTTGCTGCGCAAGGACTTCATCGTCAGCCCGTACCAGGTGCACGAGGCCCGCGCGCACGGCGCGGACGTGGTGCTGCTGATCGTCGCCGCGCTGGAGCAGAACGCCCTGGAGGCGCTGCTCGACCGCGTGGAGTCGCTCGGCATGACCGCGCTCGTCGAGGTGCACACCGGCGAGGAGGCGGACCGTGCCCTGGAGGCCGGCGCCAAGCTCATCGGGGTCAACGCGCGCAACCTGCACACCCTCGAGGTGGACCGCGACGTGTTCGGCCGGATCGCGGCCGGCCTGCCCAACGAGACGCTGCGCATCGCCGAGTCCGGCGTCCGCGGCACCGCGGACCTGCTGGCCTACGCCGGCGCCGGCGCGGACGCCGTGCTGGTCGGCGAGGGCCTGGTGACGAGCGGCGACCCGCGGCTGGCCGTGACCCAGCTGGTCACCGCTGGCTCGCACCCCGCGTGCCCCAAGCCGTCCCGATGACCACCAGGAACTACCCCACAGCCGGCGAGGGACTGACCCACCGCAGCGGCCACGAGCCGGACGAGCACGGGCACTTCGGGCGCTACGGCGGGCGGTTCGTCCCCGAGGCGCTGATCGCCGCGCTCGACGAGCTCACCACGTACTACGAGAAGGCCCGCGTCGACCCGGAGTTCCTGGCGGAGCTGGACCGGCTGCACCGCGACTACAGCGGCCGCCCGTCCCCGCTCACCGAGGCCACCCGGCTGTCCGAGCACGCCGGCGGCGCGCGCCTGCTGCTCAAGCGCGAGGACCTCAACCACACCGGCTCGCACAAGATCAACAACGTGCTCGGCCAGGCGCTGCTCACCAAGCGGATGGGCAAGCCGCGGGTGATCGCCGAGACCGGCGCCGGCCAGCACGGCGTGGCCACCGCCACCGCGTGCGCGCTGCTCGGCCTGGAGTGCGTCGTCTACATGGGCGAGGAGGACACCCGCCGGCAGGCGCTCAACGTCGCCCGGATGCGACTGCTCGGCGCCGAGGTGATCCCGGTGGCGGCCGGCTCGCGGACCCTCAAGGACGCCATCAACGAGGCGCTGCGGGACTGGGTGACCAACGTCGACACCACGCACTACCTGCTCGGCACCGTGGCCGGCCCGCACCCGTTCCCGGTCATGGTGCGCGACTTCCACCGGGTGATCGGCCTGGAGGCGCGCCAGCAGGTGCTGGACCTCACCGGCGGGCTGCCCACCGCCGTGGCGGCCTGCGTCGGCGGCGGCTCCAACGCCATCGGCATCTTCCACGCCTTCCTGGACGACCCCGGGGTCCGGCTGTGCGGCTACGAGGCGGCCGGCGACGGCGTGGAGACCGGGCGGCACGCGGCCACCCTCACCGAGGGCACCCCGGGGGCGCTGCACGGCGCGCTGTCCTACCTGCTCCAGGACGAGGACGGTCAGACCGTCGAGCCGCACTCGATCTCCGCCGGCCTGGATTACCCGGGCGTCGGCCCCGAGCACTCCTACCTCAAGGACCTCGGCCGCGCCGAGTACTTCCCGGTGACCGACGCCGAGGCGATGGCGGCCTTCCGGCTGCTGTGCCGCACCGAGGGCATCATCCCGGCCATCGAGTCGGCGCACGCGGTGGCCGGCGCCGTCACCCTGGGCCGCGAGCTGGGCCCGGACGCCACGATCCTGGTGAACCTGTCCGGCCGCGGCGACAAGGACGTCGACACCGCCGGCCGCTGGTTCGGGCTGATGGAGTGACCACGTGACGACCGCCCGTCTCGCCCCTCTGTTCGCCTCCTGCCGCGCCGAGGGCCGGGCCGCGCTCGTCGGCTACCTGCCGGCCGGCTTCCCCACGGTGGACGGCTCGATCGACGCGCTGCGCGCCATGGTCGACGCCGGCTGCGACCTCGTCGAGGTCGGCATCCCGTACTCCGACCCCGTGATGGACGGCCCCACCATCCAGGCCGCGGCCACCGAGGCGCTGCGCGCCGGGGTGCGGCTGCGCGACGTGTTCCGCGTGGTCGAGGCCGTCGCCGGCGCGGGTGGCCGGGCCGTGGTGATGAGCTACTGGAACCCGGTGCTGCGGTACGGCGTGGACGCCTTCGCCCGCGACCTGGCCGCGGCCGGCGGGCTCGGCATGATCACCCCGGACCTCATCCCGGACGAGGCCGCCGGCTGGTTCGCCGCCTCCGACGCCCACGGGCTGGACCGGATCTTCCTGGTGGCGCCGTCCTCCACGCCGGACCGGCTGGCGATGACCGCCGACGCCTCGCGCGGCTTCCTGTACGCGGCGTCCACCATGGGTGTCACCGGCGCCCGCGACGCGGTCGGCTCGGCGGCCCCCGGCCTGGTGGCCCGGGTCCGGGAGCACTGCGCCGCCTCCGGCCGCGACCTCCCGGTCGGCGTCGGCCTCGGGGTGCGCTCCGGCGCCCAGGCCGCCGAGGTCGCCGCGTTCGCCGACGCCGTCATCGTGGGCTCCGCCTTCGTCAGCGCCGTGACCGGTGGCACCGTACGGCCGCTCACCGAGGAACTCGCCGCCGGCGTGCGCAGCGTCCCCACGCCCGCCTAGAACCCATCCGCGCGGCCCTCCACCCCTCGCCTCAGCCGCTCGTCGTTGGGTGCGAATGGACCCTTCACCCCGAGATGCGGGGATTCATCCCACGCGCTCGGGGTGGGCGGCCGGTGGGGCGTCGGCCGGCTGCGGTGTCGGCCCGCGGTCGCGGCTCGCGGCTCGTGGTGGTTGTGGTGGCTCGGTTTGCGACGTCTGGCCCAGTCTCTCGCCCGGCTCTCGCCGCGTCTCTCACGGGCACGATTGCCCCATCGGCAGGTATGGGCGGGCGCGTTCCCGATGGACACTCCTGGTGACCGCGTGATCGCGGTCCGTTCCGTCCCCGCCCCGGAGGAGCACCCGTGCGCCCGTCCCTGCGATCAGCCGTTCCCGTCCTGGCAGCCACCGGCGTCGCCGTGGTGGCCCTGTTCGTCCCGACGTCCTCCGCCACCGCCGAGGCCCCGGACCTGACCGCCACCGTCACCCAGCACCTGCTCGGCAAGCAGGTGGACGGCCGGGCCGCCGCCGAGAGCCGCAGCCCGATCGTCACCATCACCCGCCAGGACGCCGACCACGCGTTCGGCACCGCCGTGCTGGCCGGCCGGCCCGGCAGCAAGACCAAGCCGCACGGCTGGCTGTTCCTGGCCGAGCGCACCGCCGACGGCTGGACCCTGGGTATGGAGGGCGAGCCGGCGTTCGCCGCCCTGGCCAAGGAGTCCCCGCTCACCACCACCCAGGAACGCACCCTGTTCGCCGACCACGACGGTGACGCCACCCCGGCCCAGGCCGGCGGCGACTACCGCACCGGCATGCAGCTGCCCTGGTCCGCCGGGACCGGCTGGGTGATGAGCGGCGGCCCGCACGGCTGGGGCGGCGGCGAGTTGCCGTACAGCTCGCTCGACCTGCACGGCGGCGACCAGGTGGTCCGTGCCGCGCGGGCCGGCGCCGCCTACACCATGTGCCGCGGCTGGCTGCGCGTCATCCACGACCGCGGCTACTCCACGGACTACTACCACCTGTGGAACAACATCAGCGCCAACGGCCTCTCGGTGGGCGCCGGCGCCCGGCTCGGCGACACCGGCACCGACGTCACCTGCGGCGGCTCCGCCAGCGGCCGGCACGTGCACTTCGGGCTGCGCCAGAACAGCGCCTACGTCGGCATCAACAACCACAACATCGGTGGCTGGGTGCCGATCGCCGGCAGCGCCTACGGCGGGTACGCGCTGCACGGCAGCACCGTGCGCTACCCCGGCGGCGTCCTGCACAACTACGGCGCCCTCGGCTTCAACCAGGGCATCATCGACGGCAACGGCGGCACGGTGGTCAACAAGCGCACCGGCCCCGGCACCGGCTACGGCCTGGCGGGCACCGTCAACGACGGCACCCGCGTGACGATCTCCTGCTCCGCCAACGGCACCACGCACACCGGCCGCTGGGGCAGCACGAGCCTCTGGAACCGGCTCAGCGACGGCACCTGGGTCACCGACGCCTTCATGTGGACCGGCCTCAACGGTCCCGTCGCCGGCTACTGCTGACCGCTGCCGCCGATCGGTCCCGCCGGTCGGCGGCACACCACCGGGTCAGGCCCGCATCACCGTCGCGATGGGGATGCGGGCCGCCCGCAGCGCCGGGATCAGCCCGCCGAGCACACCGGCCGCCAGCCCGGCCAGGATGCCGGCGGCGCCCGCCTCCCACGGGAACGTGACGCCGTCGAGCATCGGCAGCCGGTCACCCAGGACCGGCCCCGCCAGCTCCAGGCCCAGCACGCCGGCGCCGATCGCGGCGGCCGCGGTGAGCAGGCCGGTCAGCAGCGTCTCGGTGAGCACGATCCCGGCCAGCAGCAGCCGCGGCGTGCCCACCGCGCGGCGCAGCGCGAACTCCTCGATGCGCTCACCGACCGTGGCCAGGCCCACGTTGAGGATGCCGGCCACGCCGATCAGCAGCACCAGCGCCGCCATGGCCAGGAAGATCCAGCGCATCAGCGCCAGCTGGTCGGTCAGGTTCTCCCTGGCGTTCACCGGCTGCGTGAACAGCTGGTCCTCGGGGACGCCCGCCCCGACGAGCCTGGCCCGCAGCGTCTGCTCGATCTCGGCGCCCGGCACGGACATCACCTGTATGCCGGGGCCGCCGCCCTGCCGCGGGTCGGCGGGCGCGGCGGTGGCCGGCAGCCAGTTGGCCAGCTCGTCGGCGCGCACGTAGGCCACCGGCCCGTAACCGCCGTCGTGCACCACGCCCTCGATGCGTGGCGTCGGGTGCCGCGCGCCGCCGGGCACGGTCAGCTCGGCCGGCACCCGGTACTGCCGCAGCGCCAGCGCCGCCTCCCGGTTGAGCACCAGGCGCGGCGACAACGACGGCGCGCCGGTGAAGTCCAGCCAGCTCCCGGACTCCAGCAGGAACGGGCGGAACGCCCGCAGGTCGCCGGTCAGCGCCATGAGCTGCACCTCGACGGCGGCGCCCGTCACCCTGGCCTCGCCGGCCGGCCCGCCATCGGGGCCGTAACAGGCGCCGCTCGGATCGCAGTAGCCGACGCCGCCGCCCTCCCCGGCGTAGCGGATGGGCGAGGCGCCGGGGTTCACCGGGTCCACGTCCGGCTCGCCGATCACCGCGTTGGTGCTCGTGAAGGCGACCGCGTCGGAGCGCCCGCGCAGCGTCTCCGTGACCACGCGCTCCACGTCCGGGCCCGGCGGCAGGTACCACTGCAGGGTGCCGTCCCGGCCGGTGGTGAGCTCGACGTCGGTCAGCAGCGCCCGCTCGGCGATCTCCGCCCCGGCCTGCACGGACACCACGGCGAGCACCCCCAGGAAGAGGCTCACCATCGACAGCAGGGTGCGCAGCTTGCGGGCCCGGATGCCCTGGCCACCGATCACCATCGCCGACCGCAGGCGCCCGGACAGCCGGATCACGGGGCCACCTCCGGCCGCAGCGTGCCGTCGGCCAGGCGCAGCACCCGGCCCATCCGCGCGGCGTGCTCCCGGTCGTGCGTCACCAGGATGAGCCCGCAGCCGCGCGTCGTGGCCTCGTGCAGGGCGCCGATGACCAGCTGCCCGGTCTCGGTGTCCAGCGCGCCGGTCGGCTCGTCGGCCAGCAGCAGCCGCGGCCGCCGCACCAGCGCGCGGGCGATCGCCACCCGCTGCTGCTCGCCGCCGGACAGCCGCTGCGGCCGGTGCTTCGCCAGGTGCGCGATGCCCACCTGCTCCAGCGCCGCCAGCACCCGTGCCCGGCGGTGCCGCCGCGGCAGCCAGCCCTGGCCGTTGACCAGCGCCATCGCCACGTTCTGCGCGGCCGTCAGGTGCTTGAGCAGGAAGAAGCGCTGGAAGATGAAGCCGAACTCGTCGCTGCGCAGCCGCGCGGCCCGGCGCTCGGAGACCCGCGTGATGTCCCGCCCGCCCAGCCGGTAGCTGCCGCCGTCCGGCCGGTCGAACAGCCCGATCAGACTCAGCAGGGTGCTCTTGCCGGAGCCGGAGCGGCCCAGGACGGCGACGCTCTCACCGGCCCGCACCGTCAGGTCCACGCCGGTCAGGATCGGCCGCGGCGCACCCTGCCCGCCGAGCGTCTTGCTCACCCCGGCCAGCTCCACCAGCGGTTCGCCGGCCACCGGAGGCGCAGCCGGACCGCCGGCCGGGGTGACGGGCATCGGCGTGGTGCGGGCGGCCGGTGGGTCCGGCGCGGCGGAGGCCGTCACTTCGTCGGCGGGGCGGACGGGTCACCGGCGCCGGGCTCCCCCGGCGCGGCCGGCAGACTCGGGCCCGGCACGGCGAGCGTCTCGGTCCCGGTCAGCCCGGCCTTGATCTCCACCACGCGCCCGTCGGTGAGCCCGAGCTCCACCTGCACGGTGCGGCGGCTGCCGTCCGCGTCCAGGACGTCCACCTGACCCGCGCCCTGCCGCCCGGCGACGGCCTCGACCGGCGCCACCAGCGCCTGCGTCACCGACGCGGTGACCACCTCGACGGTCACCGCGGCGCCGTTGATCAGCTTCACGCCGACCGGCGCCACGCACACCAGCCGCAGCCCGGTCGCCTCCGAGGGCGCCGGCTGCTCCGGGGCCGGCGGCGCCGCTACCGGAGGCGCCGTCTCGCCCTCGGCGGGCTCCTCGGCCGGCGGCTCCGGCTCCGGCCGCGGGATGGTGCCGGCGGGCAGCGCGGCGATGGTGCCCAGCACCGAGCAGTCGAACGGCCCCGGCCCGTTGCTGATCTGCGCGCGCACCGAGGTCAGCGAGTCGGACAGCTGGTAGGCCTGCTCGCCCGTGACCTCGGCGACGATGCCGTAGCCCACGTGCTTCGCCGAGACGATCGGCATGCCGGCGGTGACCGTGGACCGGTCGTCGGCGAGCCGCCCGGCGAACACCGCCCCGGCCGGTACCTCCACCGGGGTCGGCTTCCCGGCGGCCCACACGTTCGCCACCCGGGTGGGCTTCACGGGCGTGCCCGCCGGCGGTCGCACCTCCAGGTAGCGGACCTGGCCGTCGAGCGGCGCCACCAGCCCGAACACCGGGTTGACCACGACCTTCCCGGACAGGCTCACGGTGCTGGTCAGGTCCTGGCGTTCCAGGGTGGCGGTGGTCATGGTGGTGCCGCGCGGCGCCAGCTCCGGCAGCGGGTCCGGGCCGGGCCCGCCGCCGCACCCGGCGAGCAACGCGGCCGCGGCCACCCCCACGCACGTCCGACGGATCGTCACCGGCGCCCCCTGACATCCCTCACCGACCGGCCGAGACGGCCACTCTATCGAGCACCGGCGACCGCCCCTGGGTCACCTCCGGCTCACCCACTACGGTGGGCGCGTGACCGCCCTGCTGGCCAGCATCCCCAGTCCGGACCGTGGCGTGTGGCAGCTCGGCCCGGTGCCGATCAGGGCCTACGCGCTCTGCATCATCGTCGGCATCATCGTGGCCATCTGGTGGGGCGAGCGGCGCTTCCAGGCCCGCGGTGGCGCGGCCGGCACCATCACCGACATCGCCGTGTTCGCGGTGCCGTTCGGCCTGATCGGCGGGCGGCTCTACCACGTGCTCACCGACTGGCGGACGTACTTCGGCCCCGGCGGTGACCCGCTCGACGCGCTGCGCATCTGGCAGGGCGGCCTGGGCATCTGGGGTGCCATCTCGCTCGGCGCCCTGGGCGCCTGGATCGGCGCCCGCCGCAAGGGCGTGCCGCTCACCGCCATCGCCGACGCGTGCGCCCCGGGCATCGTGCTGGCCCAGGCGATCGGCCGGCTCGGCAACTGGTTCAACCAGGAGCTCTTCGGCCGGGTCACCACGCTGCCGTGGGGCCTGGAGATCTACCGCCGGGTCGACCCGGCGACCGGCGAGCAGGACACCCTCGGCGGCATCGCCGACGGCGGCCCGCCGATCGCGATCGTGCACCCCACGTTCCTCTACGAGCTGCTCTGGAACGTCGGCGTGGCGATCCTGGTGGTCTGGGCGGACCGCCGCTTCCGGCTCGGCCGCGGCCGGGCGTTCGCGCTGTACGTGGCCGGCTACACGGCCGGCCGGTTCTGGATCGAGCTGATGCGCGACGACCCGGCCACCATCCTGTTCGGCCAGCGCGTCAACGTCATCACGTCGGTCGTGGTGTTCCTGCTGGCCGTGGCCTACCTGCTGCTGGTCCGCGGCCCGCGCGAGGTCCTGTCCCCGGCGGACCCCGCGACCACCGACGGCCCTGACGGTCCTGATGGCGCGGCCGTCGCGGCCGGGGCGGCGGGTCCTGATGGCGCGGCCGGCCCCGACGACCCCGTCGCTGCCGACCGTGCGAACGGCCCCGACGACCCCGCGTCCGCCTCGGCGGCGGACCGGGACGCCAGGTCGCGCGACGCCGCGGTCGACGGCCCCGAGGCCGAACCGGCCACCTCGGCTGTGATCACCGAGAGTGACCCCGATCGCCCGGCCGCCGGCGCCCGCGACGACAGCGGTGACGCCACCCGTGACGACGCCGCCGGGGACGCCGCCGGCGGACCGGGGGAGCGCCCCCGCGCCTGACCGGCCGCGACCCGCCGGCCGTCCCGCTACCCTGGCGGGCGACGCCACCGCGTCATTGCCCGCCCGCGTCACGGCTCGCTCACGAGGCCGTGCCCCCATGTTTCGCGGCTGTTACAGTCGCGGACACAACGCGGGCCACCGCCGTCCCGTTCCGCGCGCTCACGCGCGCGACGCACGTGGACGCTCGGAGGTGTGCCTTGTCCCTGCCCTTTTCCGCGGTCCCGGACGCCCATGGCCTCTACGACCCGGCGACGGAGCGTGACTCCTGCGGCGTCGCCATGGTGGCCGACGTGCGCGGCCGCCGCAGCCACGCCATCGTGGCCGACGCCCTGACCGCGCTGGCCAACCTGGAGCACCGGGGTGCGGCAGGCGCCGAGCCCACGAGCGGCGACGGGGCCGGCATCCTCATCCAACTCCCGGACGCCTTCCTGCGCGAGGTGGCAGGCGTGCGGCTGCCGGGGCCGCGCGAGGACGGCGCGCACCGCTACGCCGCCGGCATTGCCTTCCTGCCGGCCGACCAGGACGCCCGCGCCACGGCCGTGGCGCTCGTCGAGCGCGTCGCCGCCGAGGAGGGCCTGGACGTGCTCGGCTGGCGCGACGTGCCGGTGCGCCCGGAGCACGCCGGCGTCGGCCCCACCGCGGCCGCCTGCATGCCGCACTTCGCGATGCTCTTCGTCGCCCCGGCCGAGGGCAGCGCCGCGCACACCGCCGACGCGGCGGGCGTCGAGCTCGACCGATCGGCCTTCTGCCTGCGCCGCCGCGCCGAGCTGATCGCCGCCGAGGACGGCTGCCCGCTGTACTTCGCCTCGCTGTCCTCGCGCACCCTCGTCTACAAGGGCATGCTCACCACCGGCCAGCTCCCGCGGTTCTTCGCCGACCTCGGCGACGAGCGGGTGGCCAGCGCCATCGCCCTGGTGCACAGCCGCTTCTCCACCAACACCTTCCCCAGCTGGCCGCTCGCGCACCCGTTCCGCTTCGTCGCGCACAACGGGGAGATCAACACCATCAAGGGCAACCGCAACCGGATGCGGGCCCGCGAGGCGCTGCTGGAGTCGGACCTGATCCCTGGCGACCTGCGGCGGCTCTTCCCGATCTGCACGCCGGGCGCCTCGGACTCCGCGAGCTTCGACGAGGTGCTGGAGCTGCTGCACCTCGGTGGCCGCAGCCTGCCGCACGCGGTGCTGATGATGATCCCGGAGGCCTGGGAGCGGCACGCCACCATGGACGGGCGGCGCCGCGCCTTCTACCAGTTCCACGCGAGCCTCATGGAGCCCTGGGACGGCCCGGCCTGCGTGACCTTCACCGACGGCACCGTGGTCGGCGCGGTGCTCGACCGCAACGGGCTGCGCCCGGCCCGCTGGTGGCACACCGCCGACGACCGCGTGGTCCTGGCCAGCGAGACCGGGGTGCTGGACATCCCGCCGGACCAGGTGGTGGCCAAGGGGCGCCTGCAGCCCGGCCGGATGTTCCTGGTGGACACCGCGCGCGGCCGGCTCGTGGACGACGACGAGATCAAGGCCGAGCTGGCCGCCGAGCTGCCGTACGACGAGTGGCTGCACGCCGGGCTGATGGACCTGGAGACGCTGCCCGAGCGGGAGCACCCGCCGCTGCCGCACGAGGCCGTGGTGCGCCGCCAGCTCACCTTCGGCTACACCGAGGAGGAGCTGCGGGTGCTGCTCACGCCGATGGCGGCGGGCGGTGCCGAGCCCATCGGCTCCATGGGCACCGACACCCCGGTGGCCGCCACCTCGCAGCGGCCGCGGCTGCTCCACGACTACTTCACGCAGCTCTTCGCCCAGGTCACCAACCCGCCGCTGGACGCCATCCGCGAGGAGATCGTCACCTCGATGGCGCGCGTCATGGGCCCGGAGCAGAACCTGCTGGCGCCCGGCCCGGCGAGCTGCCGGCACGTGGTGCTGCGCTCCCCGGTGATCGACAACGAGGAGCTGGCCAAGCTCATCCACATCAACGACGACGGCGACCTGCCCGGGTTCGCCTCGGCGGTGCTCTCCGGGCTCTACGACGTGGCCGGTGGGGGAGCGGCGCTGGCCGCCGCCGTCGAGCGGGTGCGCGCCGAGGCCTCCGCCGCGATCGCCGCCGGGGCCCGCATCCTGGTGCTCTCCGACCGGGACTCCGACCACGCCCGGGCGCCCATCCCGTCGTTGCTGCTGGTCTCCGCCGTGCACCACCACCTGGTGCGCCAGCGGGAGCGCACCCGGGTGGCCCTCGTGGTGGAGACCGGCGACGCCCGCGAGGTGCACCACGTGGCGCTGCTGCTCGGCTACGGCGCCGCGGCCGTCAACCCGTACCTGGCCTTCGAGACCATCGAGGACCTGGTGTCGGAGGGCGTGCTCACCGGGCTGTCACCACGCGCCGCCGTCGCCAACTACGTCGGCGCGCTGGTCAAGGGCGTGCTCAAGGTGATGTCCAAGATGGGCATCTCCACCGTCGGCGCGTACACCGCCGCCCAGGTGTTCCAGGCCGTGGGCCTGGCCCGCGAGGTGGTGGACGAGTACTTCACCGGCACCGCCTCGCCGCTCGGCGGCGTCGGCCTCGACGTGCTCGCCGCCGAGGTGGCCGCGCGGCACCGCCGGGCCTACCCGGACAACCCGGCCGACCGGGCGTACCGCCGCCTCGACGTGGGCGGCGAGTACCAGTGGCGCCGCGACGGCGAGCTGCACCTGTTCACCCCGGAGACGGTGTTCCTGCTCCAGCACGCCACCCGCACCCGCCGTTACGACGTGTACCGCGAGTACACCGCGGAGTGCGACCGGCTCAACGCCGAGGGCGGGGCGCTGCGCGGGCTGTTCTCCTTCCGCCCGGTGCGGGAGCCGGTGCCGATCGAGGAGGTCGAGCCGGTCCGGTCGATCCTGCGCCGCTTCAACACCGGCGCCATGAGCTACGGCTCGATCTCCGCCGAGGCGCACGAGACGCTGGCCGTGGCGATGAACCGGCTCGGCGGGCGCTCCAACACCGGCGAGGGCGGCGAGGACCCGGAGCGGCTGTACGACCCGGAGCGGCGCTCGGCCATCAAGCAGGTGGCGAGCGGCCGGTTCGGTGTCACCAGCGAGTACCTGGTGCACGCCGACGACATCCAGATCAAGATGGCGCAGGGTGCCAAGCCCGGCGAGGGCGGCCAGCTGCCGCCGAACAAGGTCTACCCGTGGATCGCCCGCACCCGGCACTCGACGCCCGGCGTGGGCCTCATCTCGCCGCCGCCGCACCACGACATCTACTCCATCGAGGACCTGGCCCAGCTCATCCACGACCTGAAGAACGCCAACGACTCCGCGCGCGTGCACGTCAAGCTGGTGAGCGAGGTCGGGGTCGGCACGGTGGCCGCCGGGGTGGCCAAGGCACACGCCGACGTGGTGCTCATCTCCGGCCACGACGGCGGCACCGGAGCCTCCCCGCTGACCTCGCTCAAGCACGCCGGCACGCCCTGGGAGATCGGCCTCGCCGAGACCCAGCAGACCCTCGTGCTCAACGGCCTGCGCGACCGGATCACCGTGCAGGTGGACGGCGCCATGAAGACCGGGCGCGACGTCATGGTCGCCGCGCTGCTCGGCGCCGAGGAGTTCGGCTTCGCCACCGCGCCGCTCGTGGTGGCCGGCTGCGTGATGATGCGGGTCTGCCACCTGGACACCTGCCCGGTCGGCGTGGCCACCCAGAACCCCACGCTGCGCGCCCGCTACACCGGTCGCCCGGAGTTCGTCCAGACGTACTTCGAGTTCGTCGCCGAGGAGACCCGGGAGTGGCTGGCCCGCCTCGGTTTCCGCACCCTCGACGAGGCCGTCGGCCAGGCCGCGCTGCTCGACGTGGACCGCGCGGTCGAGCACTGGAAGGCCGGCGGGCTCGACCTCACGCCGATCTTCCGGCAGCCGGGCTCGCCCCACGGCCCGGCCCGGCGGCGCCTCCGCGACCAGGACCACGGGCTGGAGCACGCGCTCGACCGCACCCTCATCCAGCTCGCCGAGGCCGCCCTGGAGGACGCGCACCCGGTGCGCATCGAACTCCCGGTGCGCAACGTCAACCGCACCGTCGGCACCCTGCTCGGCGCCGAGGTGACCCGCCGCTACGGCGGCGCCGGCCTCTCCGACGACACCGTGCACATCACGCTCACCGGCTCGGCCGGGCAGTCGCTCGGCGCGTTCCTGCCGCCCGGCATCACCCTGGACCTGATCGGCGACGCCAACGACTACGTCGGCAAGGGCCTGTCCGGCGGGCGGATCGTGGTGCGGCCGCACCCGGACGCCCGGTTCGCCGCCGAGGACCAGGTGATCGCCGGAAACGTCATCGGCTACGGCGCCACCGGCGGCGAGCTGTTCCTGCGCGGCCGCGTGGGGGAGCGGTTCTGCGTGCGCAACTCCGGCGCGGTCGCGGTGGCCGAGGGCGTCGGCGACCACGCGTGCGAGTACATGACCGGCGGCCGCGCGGTGATCCTCGGCCGCACCGGACGCAACCTGGCGGCCGGCATGAGCGGCGGCGTGGCGTTCGTCCTGGACCTGGACGCCGGCGACGTCAACCACGGCATGGTGCGGCTGCAACGGCCGGACGCCGAGGACCTGCGCTGGCTGCGCGGCATCGTCGCCCGGCACCACGAGCTCACCGGCTCGGCCGTCGCGGGCTCGCTGCTCGGCGACTGGCCGCGGCGCTCCGCGGCGTTCACCAAGGTCATGCCGACCGACTACCAGCGGGTCCTGGAGGCCGCGCGGGTGGCGCGGGCCGAGGGCCGCGACGTGGACCAGGCGATCATGGAGGCGTCCCGTGGCTGACCCCGAGGGCTTCCTGCGGTACCGGCGCGCCGAGGCGCCCAAGCG
This sequence comes from Pseudonocardiaceae bacterium, assembly GCA_036402215.1. Taxonomy (GTDB): domain Bacteria; phylum Actinomycetota; class Actinomycetes; order Mycobacteriales; family Pseudonocardiaceae; genus DASXTS01. The sequence continues at coordinate 8,594 of DASWTI010000401.1, read as the reverse complement.
GCCGGTGGACGAGCGGCTCGGCGACTGGGCCGAGGTGTACGCCGCGCTCGACCCCGCGGTGCGCGCCGGCCAGGTGTCCACCCAGGCGGCGCGCTGCATGGACTGCGGCATCCCGTTCTGCCACTCCGGCTCGGCCGGTTGCCCGCTCGGCAACCTGATCCCCGAGTGGAACGACCTGGTGCGCCGCGGCGACTGGGGCGCGGCCGCCGAGCGGCTGCACGCCACCAACAACTTCCCGGAGTTCACCGGCCGGCTCTGCCCGGCGCCGTGCGAGGCCGCGTGCGTGCTGGCCCTCACCCCGGACGCCGGGGGAGCGGTGGCCATCAAGCGCGTCGAGCAGGCGATCGCCGACGCCGCCTGGGACGCCGGCCCGGTACCCGCCGTGCAGGCCGCGGTGGCCTCCGGCCGCCGGGTGGCGGTGGTCGGCTCCGGCCCGGCCGGGCTGGCCGCCGCGCAGCAGCTCACCCGCGCCGGTCACGACGTGGTCGTGTACGAGCGCGACGACCGGCTCGGCGGGCTGCTGCGCTACGGCATCCCCGAGTTCAAGATGGAGAAGGCCGTGCTCGACCGGCGGCTCGCCCAGCTCCGCGCCGAGGGCACCCGCTTCGTCACCTCGTGCGAGGTCGGCGTGGACCTGCCGGTGGACGAGCTGCGCGCCTCCCACGACGCGGTGGTGCTCGCCGTGGGCGCCCTGCGCGGACGGGACACCGACGTCCCCGGTCGCGGCCTGCGCGGCGTGCACCTGGCGATGGAGCACCTGGTGCCGGCCAACCGCGCCTGCGAGGGCGACGGCCCGTCCCCGGTCGACGCCGCCGGCCGGCACGTGGTGATCATCGGCGGCGGCGACACCGCGGCCGACTGCCTGGGCACCGCGCACCGTCAGGGCGCGGCCTCCGTCGTGCAACTCGACCTCTACCCGGAGCCGCCCGGGGCACGCGACCACGAGCGGTCGCCGTGGCCCACCTGGCCGCTGATCCTGCGCACCTACCCGGCGCACGAGGAAGGCGGTGCCCGCCGCTTCGCGGTGGCCGTCGAGCGGTTCACCGGTGACGACGACGGCGCGGTGCGGTCGGTGGTGCTGCGCGAGGTCCGGGTGACCCGCTCGGCCTCCGGCGAGCGCCTGGTCACGCCGTTGTCCGACGCGGTGGTCGAGCTGCCGTGCACCCTGGCGCTGCTCGCCATCGGCTTCGACGGCGTGCAGCCGATGCCGCTGCTCGACGGCCTGGGCCTGGACCGCAACGGCCGTGGCGCGCTCTCCTGCGGCTCCGACTGGCAGACATCGGCCCCCGGCGTCTTCGTGTGCGGTGACGCGCACCGCGGTGCCTCGCTCGTGGTCTGGGCCATCGCCGAGGGCCGCTCGGCCGCGGCCGCCGTCGACGCGTACCTCACAGGCGCCTCGGACCTGCCGTCCCCGGTCGCCCCCAACGCCCTGCCGCTGAGCGTGCGCTGACGGTTCGGCCGGCCGCCGCGCGGCGTACCCTGCCGCCGTGGGTTTCGGTGGGTTCGGCGAGCGGCTGGTGGACTTCTACGAGGGCCTGGAGGCCGACAACTCCAAGGCGTACTGGACGGACCACAAGCCCGTCTACGACGAGCACGTGCACGCGCCGATGGCCGCGCTGCTGGCCGACCTGGAACCGGAGCTCGGCCGGGGCAAGATCTTCCGCCCGTACCGCGACCTGCGGTTCAGCAAGGACAAGACGCCCTACAAGACGCACTGCGGCGCCACCGTCGGCCACCTGTACCTGGAGGTCGGCGCAGACGGCCTGCTGGTCGCCGCCGGCTACTACTCGCCGAACCCCGACCAGGTCGAGCGCCTGCGCACGGCCATCGACGACGACCGGCGCGGCGCCGACCTGGAGCAACGGCTGAAGACCCTGGCCCAGCAGGGATTCGAGCGCGGCGGCGAGCGGCTGCGCACCCGCCCGCGCGGTTACGACGCCGACCACCCGCGGATCGAACTGCTGCGGCACAAGGGCCTCTACGGCTACCGCCGCTGGGAACCGGACGACGAGCTGCACGCGCCGGCATGCCTGGACCGGGTGCGCGCGGCGCACGTCGCGCTACGCCCCCTCATCGAGTGGCTCGACGACCACGTCGGCCCCAGCACCATGCCCCGCCGCTGACGCTGCGTGCCCGGGCCGGCGACGGTCCGCTGACCCCCGGTGAACAGGGCGTGAGCGGCGCGTGTCGATCGGGAGCTGCGACGATGCTCACAGCCGGGCGGGTCTAAGGTAGGCCCACGTGAGTCGCCGCGCGAAGATCGTATGCACCCTCGGGCCCGCCACCGCCACCCCGGAGCGGGTGCGGGAACTGGTGGACGCCGGGATGGACGTGGCCCGCCTCAACTTCAGCCACGGCAGCCACGCCGACCACAAGCAGGCCTACGAGCTGGTCCGGGACGCCTCGGACCGCACCGGCCGCGCCGTCGGGGTGCTGGCCGACCTGCAGGGCCCCAAGATCCGCCTCGGCCGCTTCGCCGCCGGCCCCGTCGAGTGGCGCACCGGCGACACCGTGCGGATCACCGTCGAGGACGTGCCCGGCACCCACGACCGGGTGTCCACCACCTACAAGGGCCTCGCCGAGGACGCCGCGGTCGGCGACCGGCTGCTCGTCGACGACGGCAAGGTCGGCCTCACCGTCACCGCCGTCGATGGCCCCGACGTGGTCTGCCGGGTGACCGAGGGCGGCACCGTCAGCGACAACAAGGGCATCTCGCTGCCCGGCATGAACGTCTCGGTGCCGGCGCTGTCCGCCAAGGACACCGAGGACCTGGAGTTCGCGCTCGGCCTCGGCGTGGACTTCATCGCGCTGTCCTTCGTGCGCTCCCCGGCGGACATCGACCTGGTGCACCAGGTGATGGACCGCATCGGCGCCGCGCGCCGCCCGGTGATCGCCAAGCTGGAGAAGCCGGAGGCGGTGAACGACCTGGAGGCGATCGTGCTCGCCTTCGACGGCATCATGGTCGCCCGCGGCGACCTCGGCGTGGAGCTGCCGCTGGAGCGCGTGCCGCTGGTGCAGAAGCGCGCCGTGCAGATCGCCAGGGAGAACGCCAAGCCGGTCATCGTGGCCACCCAGATGCTCGACTCCATGATCGAGAACTCGCGCCCCACCCGCGCCGAGGCCTCGGACGTGGCGAACGCCGTGCTGGACGGCGCGGACGCCGTCATGCTGTCCGGCGAGACCAGCGTCGGCCGCTACCCGATCGAGGCGGTGGGCACCATGGGCCGCATCATCGAGGCGGTCGAGGAGGGCTCGGTGGACGCGCCGCCGCTGTCGCACGTGCCGCGCACCAAGCGCGGCGTGCTCTCCTACGCGGCGCGCGACATCGGCGAGCGGCTCGGCGCCAAGGCGCTCATCGCGTTCACCCAGTCCGGCGACACCATGCGCCGGCTCGCGCGGCTGCACACCCGGCTGCCGCTGCTCGCCTTCACCCCCGAGCCGCACGTGCGCAGCCAGCTCGCCCTGACCTGGGGGACCGAGACCTTCCTGGTGCCCGGCGTGGCCTCCACGGACGCCATGGTGCGGCTGGTGGACCACGCGGTGCTGTCCATCGGGCGCTACCAGCCGGGCGACACCGTGGTCATCGTGGCCGGCTCGCCGCCGGGTACGGTCGGCTCGACCAACCTCATCCGCGTCCACCGGCTCGGTGAGGAGGACCACGCCTGACGGGGGTGCCGATGGGCACGGAGATCCTGAGCGGACAGCCCGTGCTCGACGGCCTCGTCGCGCTGCTGGACCTGGAGCGCATCGAGGAGAACATCTTCCGCGGCGCCAGCGTGCCGACCGCCCGGCTGCGGGTGTTCGGCGGGCAGGTCGCCGGCCAGGCGCTGGTCGCCGCCGGGCGCACCGTGCCCCCCGAGCGGCACGTCCACTCCCTGCACGCCTACTTCATACGGCCGGGCGACCCGACGGCGCCGATCGTGTACGACGTCGACCGCATCCGCGACGGCCGCTCCTTCACCACCCGCCGCGTCGTCGCCATCCAGCACGGCCAGGCGATCTTCGCGCTGTCCGCCTCCTTCCAGAAGGACGAGCGCGGCATCGAGCACGCCGACCCGATGCCGGACGTGCCGGACCCGGACGGGCTGCCCACCTTCCACGAGCAGATCGGCCCCTACGCCGACCGGCTCGGCGCGTGGGCCCGGATGCCGCGGCCGATCGACGTCCGCTACGTCACCGACCCGCCGTGGGTGTCCCGCGAGCGCGGCCCGCGCGAGGCGGTCAACCGGGTCTGGATGCGCGCCGACGGCACGTTGCCCGACGACGCGTTGCTGCACGTGTGCGTGCTGGCGTACGCCTCGGACATGACGCTGCTCGACGCGGTGCTCACCCGGCACGGCGTCTCCTGGGCGCTGGACAACGTGCTCGGTGCCAGCCTGGACCACGCCATGTGGTTCCACCGCCCGTTCCGCGCCGACGACTGGGTGCTGTACGACTGCTCCTCGCCGTCCGCCTCCGGCGCCCGCGGCCTGGCCACCGGCCGCTTCTACTCCCGCGACGGCACCCTGCTGGTCACCGTGGTCCAGGAGGGCCTGCTGCGCGTCGGCAGCTGACCGCGGCTCACCCTCGCGCGGCGGCCTCCAGCTCGGCCCAGAGCGCGTCCACGTGCCGCCGCTCCGTGGCCACCCCGCCGATCGCCACCCGGATCAGGTAGCGGTCGCCGGCCACCGTGTGCGTCAGCAGCACGCGACCGCCCGCGTTCACCCGCTCCAGCACCGCGCGCGTCGCCGCGTCCCCCGCCAGCGGGTCCGTGGCACGCACCCGCAGGCACACCAGCCCCAGGCACGGCGGCGCGGCCAGCTCGAACACCGCCGAGCGCCGCGCCCGCCCGGCCAGCTCCGCGGCGAGCGCCACGTGACCGCGGATGTGCTCGCGCAGCCCCTCCAGGCCGTAGTGCCGCAGCACCGCCCACAGCTTGAGCGCGCGGAACCGCCGTCCCAGCGGCACCTGCCAGTCCCGGTAGTCCACCACCTGGCCCGACTCCGAGGCGGCGTTGCGCAGGTACTCCGGCACCACGGCCAGCGCCTCCGCGAGCGCCGCGGGCCGGCTGGTCCAGAACAGCGTGCAGTCGAACGCCGTGAGCAGCCACTTGTGCGCGTCCGTGCAGTAGGAGTCCGCGTACTCCAGGCCGTCCACCAGGTGCCGCAGCTCCGGGCACACGGTCGCCGCGCCGGCCCAGGCGGCGTCCACGTGCAGCCAGACGCCGCGTTCCACGCACACCTCGCCGATCGCCCGCACCGGGTCCACCGCGCCGGTCGACGTGGTGCCCACCGTGGCGCACACCATGACCGGCCGCCGCCCGGTGGCGCGGTCGTCCTCGATCGCCTCCCGCAGCGCCACCGGGTCCATCGCCGCGGTCACCGGGTCGCTCGCCACCACGCGCACGGCGGCCGTGCCCAGCCCGGCGATCCGCGCGGCCTTCTCCACCGAGGAGTGCGTGTGCGCGGACACGTACACCACCTCGGAGCGGTCCACGCCGTGTCCCTGCCAGTCGCCGCGCTCCCCGTTCAGCGAGGAGCGGTGCAGCGCCGCGAGCAGCGCGACCAGGTTCGCCGACGAGGACGACTCGGTGATCATGCCGCCGCCCCCACCGGCCCCGGCGAACGCCTCCGGCAGCCCCAGTGCCGGCACCAGCAGGTCGGTCAGGTGCTGCTCCAGCTCGGTCGCCGCCGGCCCGGTGGACCAGAGCATCCCCTGCACGCCGATGCCCCCGCTCAAAAGGTCGCCGAGCACCGAGGCCAGGGAGGAGTTCGACGGGAAGTACCCGAAGAACGACGGGTGCTGCCAGTGCACCAGCCCCGGGGTGATCGTCCGGTCCAGGTCGGCGAGCAGCTCACCGAACGGCTCGCCGTGCTCCGGCAGCGCGCCCGGCAGCGCGGCCCGCACGTCGCCGGGCGCGGTGTCGCCGCGCACCGGCCGCTCCTCCAGGCTCTCCCGGTAGCGGGCTATCCACTCGACGGCCTCGTGGCCGGCACGACGGAACTCGTCAGGCGTGAGGTCGGGCACGACTCGAATCTAGGGCCTAGATCCGCTTCTCGTACTCGGCGCGCTCGGGCGCCGCCATGCCCTCCACCATGATCCGCTCGGTGCCGATGGCCCGGGCGATCGTCTCCCGCAGCCGCCGCGGCATGAGCGCCCCGGCCCGCACCAGCCGCCCGGCCCGCGCCGGCACGAACACCTCGAACCGGTGGTGGCGCAACGCCTCCAGCACGGCGATCGCCACGTCCCGCGGCTCCAGCGTGGGCAGCCCGCGGGCGTCCGGCAGGCCGGTGGCCAGCCGGGTGCGCACCACGCCCGGCAGGACGCACATGAGCTCCACGCCGCTGCCGCGCAGCTCCAGCCGCGCCGACTCGGTGAACCCGACCACGCCGTGCTTGGTCGCGCAGTACGTCGCCGCCGCCACCACGCCCTGCCGGCCCGCCGTGGAGGCCACGTTGACGATCGTGCCGCGGCCGCGCGGCCGCATCCGGCGCACCGCCTCCCGGGTGCCGTGGATGACGCCGTGCAGGTTCACCGCGAGCTGGCGCGCGGTCAGCTCGTCGTCCTCGTCCTCGATGCGGGACAGCGCCATGATCCCGGCGTTGTTGACCAGCACGTCCAGCGGGCCGAGCCGGCGCTCCACCTCGTCCAGGAACGCGGTGAACCCCGGCCGGTCGGTGACGTCCAGCGGCAGCGCCAGCGCTTCGCCGGGCAGCCCGGCCACGGTCTGCTCGGCGGCCTGCAGGTCCACGTCGCCGATCGCCACCGAGGCGCCGGCCCTGGCCAGCGCGGCCGCGATCTCGGCGCCGATGCCGCGGCCGCCTCCGGTGACGACGGCGACCCGGCCGGACAGGAAACGTGTCATGACGGTCCTCCACTCGCTCGTGGGCGGGCGCCGAGTGTCCCGCCCACGAGCGCCGCGGGCCAGGGGCCGATCAGGCGTGCCCGGCCCCGGTCAGCAGAACCAGCCGTTCTGCACCCAGCCGCGGTGGTTGATGTGGCCGTAGGCGAAGCCCTCCACCCACTGCCCGCTCACCCGGTACACCAGGAAGGTCTGCCCCTGGTACAGCGTGCCGAGCCAGGCGCCCAGCGGCTCGGTGCGCACCGCCAGGGTCTGCGCGCACACGGTCTCCCGCTCACCCGGCGTGCCGCCGCTGTAGGCCTCGGCGGGCGCCGCGACGACGCACAGCGCGGCGGCGGTGACGGCGGCGGCGATCCCGCCGCGGACGGCGGGCCGGCTCACCACGACCCCCACCCGCCGATGCACTCGTAGCGCAGGTAACCCCACTGGTTCGGGCCGAAGTCCAGGGCCGCCGCCCAGCCGTAGTACACGGGGTGCGCGCCGCGCGTGTGCCCCACCTTGTTGCCGTAGTACAAGGTGCGCAGGAAGCCGACGGGCTGGCGCCGGGCGTGGTCGTAGTTGGCGTAGAAGCTTGCGGACTGGCACACCACGACGGCGTGCTCGGGCACCACCGCGGCGGTCGCGCTGGGGGTGAGCGCGAAGGCCAGCACCGCGGCGGCGGCCGTCGCGCGTGCCAGGAATCGGGTTCGGGACATGGGGTGACCTCCGGATCTGTCGGCAGGTACGTCCCTATCGGTAGCAGAACGATTACTCTCCGCCAAAGACTCCAGGTGGGGCAGGGCGCCGTGCGGGGCACCCGCGGCCGGGTGCTACCCTCGACCGGCGGCGGTCCCCGCGATCGATACGAGACGTTGGACGCCGCTCAATCCCTGACCGGACGAGAGGTTGACGCACGTGCCACCGAAGCAAAAGAAGAGGACACTCCAGGTGACCTTGGAGCTGGAGGCGGCGAACGCGTCGATGGTCGAGCTCGGCAAGATGCTCGGCCCGACCGGTGTCAACACCCGGCAGCTCAAGCTCGAGTACGACGACAAGACCTCCGGCCAGCGCGGCGAGGTCGTGCCGGTCGTGGTCACGGTCTTCGAGGACCGGTCCTACGACCTGCGCTACAAGACCCCGCCGACCAGCTTCCTGATCCGTCAGGCGATGGGCGTCGGCAAGGGTTCGCAGCGTCCCGGGCACGAGTCGGGCGGCAAGATCAGCCGGGACCAGATCCGGGCGATCGCGGAGCGCAAGCTGCCGGACCTGAACACCACGGACATCGACGCCGCCATGCAGGCCGTCGCCGGTTCCGCCCGCTCGATGGGCGTGACCGTCACCGACTGAGGCCACACCTGGCCCACCGGCCGCCGCCCCCACCCCGGGTGCGGCGGCCGGTTCGCGTTCACGGCCCGAACGAGTCCGGCGTGACCCGCCGGCCGGCCAGCTCCATCAGCCGGGTCACCACCAGCCCCGCCACCAGCATCCCGCCCAGCACCACCAGGGTCACCCCGGTCTCGGCGCCGTGCAGCAGGATCAGCCGCTGCGTCAGCAGCACCACCAGCACTCCGAGCACGGTGCCCAGCACCCCGCCGCGCCGCCCGAACAGGCTCACCCCGCCGATCGTCACGGCGGCCAGCGCGGTCAGCGTGTCCTGCCCCAGCAGGCCGGGCGCCGGCTGGGCGAACCCCAGGAACTGCACGGTCAGCAGGCCGCCGGCCGCGGCCAGCACCGAGGAACCCACCAGGCCGGCGGCCACCGCCACCGCGCCACC
>DASWTI010000400.1:0-11406 GCA_036402215.1 Pseudonocardiaceae bacterium | reverse complement strand
CGTTGCGCGGCAGCCGCAGCACCGGCACGCCGCGCCCGGCCAGCACGGCCGCCGTCCCGTCGTCGGAGGCGTTGTCCACCACGAGCAGCGCGTGCGGCGCGGACTGCGCGGCGAGCGCGTCCAGGCAGCGGCCCACGAGGTCGCGGCCGCGCCACGTCACCACGACGACGGTGCTGCGCGGGCCGGTCACCGGGACACCGTAACGGCGGCCCGGTGACGGCCCTCACCTGCGGCGGTGGCACTCTGACGCGGTGCCCCGGCTGGTCGTCCTCACCGAGCAGCTGCTCGCCGACGTGCCGGGCGGAACCGGGCGGTACACCCGCGAGCTGACCGTGGCGCTCGCCGAGACCACGCCCTCCGGCTGGACGCTCTCCACCGCAGTGGCGCGGCACGCCGACCCCACGCCGGCCGTCATTCCGGGCGTCGAGGGCCCGCGCGTGCTGCCGCTCACCCGCCGCGCGCTGATCGCCGCCTGGGATCGCGGCGTGCCGCTCTGGCCGGGCGGCGACTCGGTGCACGCCACCACGCCACTCGCCCCGCCCCCGCGCCGTGGCCGCTCGCTCGTCGTCACCGTGCACGACACCGTGCCGTGGAGCCACCCGCAGACGCTCACCGAGCGCGGCGCCCGCTGGCACCAGCGGGCCATCGGCCGCGCGGCGCGCCAGGCGAGCGCGCTCGTGGTGCCGACCGGCGCGGTGGCCTCCGAGCTCACCCGGCACACGCAGCCGCAGTGCCGCGTGCACATCGTCGGCGAGGGGGTGCCGGCCGTGCTCGCCGCCGAGCCGGAACGGTCCCGCGCGGACGCCATCGCGCGGCGGCTGGAGCTGCCGCCGCGCTACCTGCTGGCGGTCGGCACCCTGGAGCCGCGCAAGGGCCTCGACGTGCTGATCGCCGCGCTCACCAAGCCGGACGCGCCGCACCTGCCGCTGCTGCTGGCCGGCCAGCCCGGCTGGGGCGGCGTCGACCCGATGCGGCTGGCCGACGAGGCCGGGCTGGACCGGGCGCGGCTGCGGGTGCTCGGGCGGCTGTCCGACGCCGACCTGTCCGTGGTGCTGCACCGGGCCACGGTGCTCGTGGTGCCGAGCCTCGCCGAGGGCTTCGGGCTGCCGCTGCTGGAGGGCATGGCGGCCGGCGTGCCGGTGGTGCACTCCGACGTGCCGGCGCTCATCGAGGTGGCCGGCGGCTGCGGCGTGACGGTGCGCCGGGGCGACCCGGCCGGCCTGGCCAACGGGCTGCGCACGGTGTTCGAGAACCCGGACCGGACGGCCGCGCTGGTGGCCGCCGGGCAGGCCCGCGCGGAGCGCTTCAGCTGGCAGCGGGCGGCCCGCGAGGTCTGGCGGATCCACACCGACCTGCGTCACGGACTGGGCTGAATTCACGATTGCGGGCCGGGGCGTTCCGGGCTGGCCGTAGTCTTGGCCGGTGCCCGTCGCCGAACCGTCCGTGCTGCTGGACGCCACGGCGGTCCCCGCGGACCGCGGTGGCGTGGGCCGTTACGTGGACTCGCTGGCGGGTGCGCTGAACGCCGACGGAGCCCGGCTCACGGTCGTCTGCCAGCCCCGCGACGCGGACCTCTACACCCGGATCGCACCGGACAGCAGGGTGGTCCCGGCGGCCGAGCAGGTGGCCACCCGCACCGCGCGGCTCACCTGGGAGCAGGCCAACCTGCCGGTGCTGGCCCGCCGGCTCGGCGCGGACGTCGTGCACTCCCCGCACTACACGCTGCCCGTGGCCAGCCCCGTCGCCTCCGTGGTGACGCTGCACGACGCCACGTTCTTCACCGACTCGGTGCTGCACTCGTCGGTCAAGGCGCGGTTCTTCCGGGCCTGGACCCGGGCGTCGCTGCGCCGCGCCACGCTGTGCGTGGTGCCGAGCCGCAGCACCGCCGACGAGCTGGTCCGGGTGGCCGGCGCGGACCGCCGGGCCATGCACGTGGCGTACCACGGCGTGGACACCGAGCGGTTCCACCCGCCGTCGCCGGACGAGGTGGCCGCGGTGCGCACCCGGCTGCGCCTCGGCCGCACGCCGTACGTGGCGTTCCTCGGCGCGCTGGAGCCGCGCAAGAACGTGCCGGCGCTCATCCGCGGCTTCGCCCGCGCCTGCCGCGACCGCCGTGACCCGCCTGCCCTGGTGCTGGCCGGGCAGCCCGGCTGGGACACCCAGATCGAGCGGGCGCTGGAGTCCGTGCCGCACCGCATCCGGGTGATTCGCGCCGGGTACCTGCCGTTCGAGAACCTGGCCGGGTTCCTCGGCGGCGCGGCGCTGGTGGCGTACCCGTCGCTCGGCGAGGGCTTCGGGCTGCCGGTCCTGGAGGCAATGGCGTGCGGCGCGTGCGTGCTCACCACGCGGCGGCTCTCGCTGCCCGAGGTGGGCGGCGACGCGGTGGCCTACTGCGGCATCGGCGCCGGCGACATCGCGGCCGAGCTCTCCGACCTGCTGGACGACCCGGCGCGCCGCTCCGCGCTGTCCACGGCGGCGCAGCAGCGGGCCAAGGACTTCACCTGGCCGGCGAGCGCCGCCGTGCACCGCGAGGTGTACCGCCGCGCCGCCGTGCTGCACCGCCGCCGGACGCGCTGAGGCCGTCGTCCGCGACGTGACCGAAGGCGCCTTTCAGCCACCTCCGGCGAGCTCGCCACCGTGCCGCCGAGATGACTGAAGGCGCCTTTCAGTCACCTCCCGGTGCGCCGCGAGCCGCGTGCGAGCGCCGCGCGAGCGACCGCCGGGCCGGTGCGGCGCGGCGGTGCGGCAGAATGCGGCGCCGTGGCCGCAGATGGGTACGGCGACGACCTCGCCGTGGTGACCGTGACGTACTCGCCGGGCGAGGTGCTGGACACCTTCCTGGACAGCCTCGCCGGCGCCACGACGCGTGTCCCGAAGGTTCTCCTGGCCGACAACGGCTCCACCGACGGCGCCCCGGAGCGGGCCGCGGCCGCGCGGGAGAACGTCGAGTTCGTGCCCACCGGCGGCAACCTCGGCTACGGCGGCGGCGCGAACCACGCGGTGGCCACGCTGTCCGCCGACTACGGCTGGGTGGTGGTGGCCAACCCGGACATCGAGTGGCGGCCCGGCTCGCTGGACACCCTGCTCGACGCCGCCGGCCGCTGGCCGCGCGCCGGCTCCCTCGGCCCGCTCATCCGTGAGCCCGACGGCCGGGTGTACCCGAGCGCGCGGCTGGTGCCCTCGCTCGGCCGCGGCGCCGGCCACGCCCTGTTCGGCAAGGTCTGGCCGGGCAACCCGTGGAGCCGCGCCTACCGGCAGTCCGACGCGGCGGTCACCGAGCGCACGGCCGGCTGGCTGTCCGGCTCCTGCCTGCTGCTGCGCCGCGAGGCGTTCGAGGCGGTCGGCGGCTTCGACGCCGGCTACTTCATGTACTTCGAGGACGTCGACCTCGGGGAGCGCATCGGCCGGGCCGGCTACGACAACGTGTACGTGCCGTCCGCCGAGGTCGTGCACCTGGGCGGGCACGCCACGTCCAAGGTGTCCGGCCGGATGCTCGCCGAGCACCACCGCAGCACCTACCGCTACCTGTCCGGCCGCTACTCCGGCCCGCTGCACGCCCCGCTGCGCCTGGCCCTGCGCGCCGGGCTGGCCGCCCGGTCGTTCCTGCAGACCCGCGCCGCCCGCACCTGACCCGGGGCGCGGGCCTCACATGGCGCGGAAGTCGCGCGGGCTGAAGCGTGGGGCGAAGCGGGGCTTGGTGAAGCCGGACGCCTCGATGTAGCGGACGGCGCGCTGGCGCTGCGGCGCGTACGGCGCGAGGACCTCCAGCATGCCGGCGTCGTCCAGCGGGCGGCCGACGAGCGCCCAGCCCACCACCGACGGGATGTGGTAGTCGCCGACGCTCACGGCGTCCGGGTCACCCCAGGAGCGTTGCGCCACCTCGGCCGCCGTCCAGACGCCGATGCCGGGGACCTTGCGCAGCAGCGCGCGGCCCTCCTCGCCGCGCAGCGTGACGGCCTGCTCCAGCCGGTGCGCCACGGTGGCCGCGGCGAGGATCGCCCGCCGCCGCTTGAGGTCCACGCCGGCCAGGTGCCACTGCCAGTCCGGGATCTCGCGCACCTGCCGCGGCGTCGGCGGCAGGCGCATCCCGGCGGGCGCCGGGCCGGGCGGCGGCGAGCCGAAGCGCCGGCACAGCTCGCGCCACGACCGGTGCGCCTCGGTGCCGGTGACCTTCTGCTCCAGCACGGCCGGCACCAGCACGTCCCACACCTGGCGGCTGGCGCCGAGCCGCAGCCCGGGCCGCCGCCGGCGCGCCTGCGCCACCAGCGGGTGGTGCGCCACGAAGCCGCTGTCGTCGTCCTCGGCGCCGAGCAGCGCGGGCACGCCGTCCAGCGTCCACTCCGCACCGGGCCCCCACGCGGTCGCCCGCACCTGGCCGTCGGGCAACCGCCGCAGCGCCAGCAGCGCCGGGCCGTGCGGCGTGTGCGAGGCGCGCCACAGGGTCCCGTCCGGCCCGAGGTGCTGCGTCGGGTCACCGCGCCCGTGCCGCAGCGGGCCGATCATGGCCCGGAGGTCGAGCGGGAAGGACGGGCGCCAGCAGCTCGTGCACCCCACGTCCGACACGCGCGGACTGTACCTCGGCCACCGGGGCGTCCCCCGCCGCACGCGGCGGCCGGCCCCGCACGCTCTAGGCTCGGCCCCCGCACGTGAGCACATCCGATTCGAGAGGGAAGCAATGAGCCACCCCGAGCGACCGGCGAGGGCATCGATCGTCAGCGGGTACTTCGGCCCGCTCCACACCGGCCACCTCGACCTCTTCGAGGCCGCTCGCGCCCGCACCGGCCACCTCATCGTGATCGTCAACAACGACCGGCAGCAGGTCCTCAAGAAGGGCCGGCTGATCCAGCCGGACACCGACCGCGCGCGCATCGTGGAGGCGTTGCGGGTGGTCGACGAGGTGTACATCGCGGTGGAGGACGGGCCCGGCATCGACGGCAGCTTCGACCTGATCCGCGCCGACCACCCGGACACCGAGCTCGAGTTCTGCAACGGCGGTGACCGGCGCAGCGTGGACGAGATCCCGGCCGAGGAGGCGGCGGCGGCGGTGCGCAACCGGATCTCGCTGCACTACGGGATCGGTGGTACCGACAAGGCCGACTCCAGCACCCGCATCCTGGCGGCCATGGAGGAGCCCGCGGCGCGCTGACCGGCGACGACGACGGCGTCACCGCGACCCGGGACGGGCCACGGCCGGTCCCGGGTCGCGGCGCGTCCGGGGCGGGTGGCGCGGCACCGCGGACGCCGGCGGGTCGGCCGCGCGACACCGGAGGACCGAACTGCTCTGGTAATACCTCGCGGACTCGCGTACGACTACCCTGGATCCCGCACACCCGACTGGCGATGACGTAAGGGGTTCGCGCCGATGGACGCCCTCGCCCGAGCCGACGAGGCCCTCGCCAGGGCCCGCGCTCGCGCCCACGTCGTGACGCCCGAGGATGCCACCTCGCCGATGGACGCCGCGGCCACCGTGCAGATCCCGCGCCGGCTGATCGCCGCCGTGGATCCCCGTCAGGACACCGAGTCCACCATGATCATCGCCCGCGGGGCGATCATGCCCACCGAGGGCTGGGGCCCGTCCCCGCGCTGAGCGTCCGACCGGCCGCGCGGTCCGGGGCCAACGCGCCCGCCGGGGTCACGCGCCGATCGGCGCCGCGGCCCGCCGGGCGAGCGCCAGGGCGGTGAGCACCGGCACGTCCGGGGCCACCAGCGGCGTGCCGGCCGGGGTGCCGACCGGCCACCAGCGCAGGTCGCGGGACTCCGCGGAACATCGCGGCACCGCGCCGTCCGGGGCCACCGCCAGGAACCGCACGTCCAGGTGCCGGGTCGGCCGGCCGAGCGAGCAGGTGATCGGGTGCACCGCCAGGTGCAGCGGCGCCGGGTCGATCGTCAGGCCGTCGATGCCGGACTCCTCGGTGGCCTCACGCAGCGCCGCGTCCACCAGCGTGGCGTCGTCCTCGCAGTGCCCGCCGAGCTGCAGCCACAGTCCGACCCGCGGGTGCAGGGTGAGCAGCGCGTGCTCCGCGGTGGCGTCCAGCAGCAGCACCGAGGCGGTCAGGTGGCCGGGCTCGCACGAGCGCCGGCAGGCGTCCGGCCGCGCGTCCAGGTAGGACAGGAACGCGTGCCGCAGCGAGTCCTGCTCGCCCGGCCCCGGTTCCCAGTCCCGCAGCGCCGTCACCGCGGCGGCGTGCAGGCTCACCGCTCCACCAGCCCGTCCAGCCGCGGGCCCCGGGCCACGAGCGGCTCGGCCGGCACGCCGATGGCCACGGCGCCGAGCGGCTGCCAGTCGGCCGGCAGGTCGAGCACGGTGTGCACGGCCTCGGCGGCGAAGATCGTCGAGCCGACCCAGCAGGAGCCAAGGCCCTCGGCGGCCAGCGCCACCAGCAGGCCCTGCACGGCGGCCCCGCCGGCCACGGTGAACATGGTCCGTTCGGCGGCCCGGCGGCGCTCGTCCGGGTAGTCGTGCGCCGCCCCGGTGGTCACCAGGAACGGCAGCACCAGCTCCGGCGCGGCGTACAGCAGCTCGCCACGGCTCACCCGGCGGTCGATCTGCTCCTCGGTGAACGCGTCCCCGGCCAGGTCGGCGCGCCACGCCTCGCCCATCTGGTCGAGCAGCTTGTGGCGCAGCGCGCGGTCGCGCAGCCAGACGAGGCGCACCGGCCGCGAGTGGTGCGGGGCGGGGGCGGTCAGCGCGGCGCCGATCGCGGCCCGCATCGCCGCGGGGTCCACCGGGTCGGCGGTGAACGCGCGCACCGAGCGGCGGGTGAGCACGGCCTCCCGGCGGCCCAGGGTCATCCCCTGGGCGATCGCCTCGGCGGTGCCCATGCGGAACAGGTCCTCGTCCACCGGGCGTACCAGGTGCCGCGCGGTGGAGCCGTCGTCGGCCGGCGCCAGCCCGCGCACCACGGCCGCCGGGATGCCGGTGAGCTTGCCCTTCACCAGGTCCGCCGCGCCGGCCACCTCGTCGGCCACCGCGACCTCGGTGATCTGCAGCTCGTTGCCGTACTCGTCGTGGGCGCCGGCGTAGCGGTGCAGCACGGTGAGCCCGGCCGCGCCGATCGCCACGTCGGTCTGGCCGATCCGCCAGGTGCGGCCCATGGTGTCGGTGACCACCACGGCCACGTCCACGCCGAGCCGCTCGCGCAGCCCCGCGCGCAGCGCCGCCGCGCTCGCGTCCGGGTCCTCCGGCAGCAGCGCCAGCTCGGTGTGGTCCACGTTCGAGGCGTCGATGCCGGAGGCGGCCTGCACGATGCCCAGCCGGTTCTCGGTGATCAGCGTGCGGGCGCGGCGGGCGAGCACGCGCACCGCCTCGCGCTCCACCAGCTCGCGCCGCAGGTCGTCGCGCGCCGCGGGGTCGGCCGGCGCGGGCACCAACCGGCCCTCCACCTTGGACAGCACCTTGCTGGTCACCACCAGCACGTCCCCGTCGCGCAGCCAGGGCGCCGCGGCCGCGATCGCCCCCGCCAGGTCGTCACCCGGCCGGAACCGCGGCAGCCCGGCAACCGGCAGGATCTCCACGGCCGCCCCGGCGCCGTGCTCAAGGCCGCCGCCGGCAGGGTGCTCATGGCCGCCGCCGGCGGCGAGCTCGCGGGCTTCCCCGGCCGCGTGGTCCTGGTCAGACACCGGCGGACACCCCCGCGAGGTCGAGCGCGGCCCTGGCCATCTCGGCCGTCGCCGGCACGTCGGTCATCAGCAGCGGCACGGCGCGCACCGCCACCCCGTCCACCACCGCCTCGTCACCGGTGTGCACCAGCCAGCCGTCCAGCAGCCCGCCCGCCGAGCGCGCCCCGTAGTGCCGCCCGACGGCCTCGGCGGTGCTGTCCACGCCGATCGTGGCCAGGCACTCGGCGGCCATCCCGCGCAGCGGCCGCCCGTCCACGATGGGCGAGAGCCCCACCACCCGGCCGGGGCCGGCCCGCAGCGCGGTCGTGATGCCCGGCACCGCGAGGATGGTGCCCACGCTGACCACCGGGTTCGACGGGGCCAGCAGCACGGCGTCCGCCGCGGCGATGGCGCCCAGCACGCCCGGCGCCGGCCGCGCCTCCTCGGTGCCCACCGGCACGAACTCGTGCGCCGGCAGCGCCGCGCGGTGCCGCACCCACCACTCCTGGAAGTGGATGGCCCGCCGTGCGCCCGGGTCCCCGCCCGCCGGGTCGGTGACCACCACGTGCGTCTCCAGCCGCTCGTCGGTGGCCGGCAGCAGCGTCACGCCCGGCTGCCAGCGCACGCACAGCGCCTCGGTCACGGCGGACAGCGGGTAGCCGGCGCGCAGCATCCGGGTGCGCACCAGGTGCGTGGCGATGTCCCGGTCGCCGAGCCCGAACCAGGCCGGGTCCGCGCCGTAGGCCGCCAGTTCCTCGCGCACCGACCAGGTCTCGGCGGCCCGGCCCCAGCCCCGCTCGCCGTCGATGCCGCCGCCCAGGGTGTACATGCAGGTGTCCAGGTCCGGGCACACCCGGAGCCCGTGCAACCAGATGTCGTCGCCGGTGTTCACCACCGCGGTGATCGTGTGGCCCGGGCCGAGCAGCTCCCGCAGGCCGAGCAGGAAGCGGGCACCGCCCACCCCGCCGGCGAGTACGACGACGTTCACGTGTCCGAGCCTAGGCCGTGGCGGGCGGACGCCCGCCGCCGCTGTTTCACTGGGGGGATGACGACCATCACTCCGTACCTGTTGTACGAGGACGCCGCGGCCGCGATCACCTGGCTGGGCCGGGCGTACGGGTTCACCGAGACGCTGCGCTACACCACGCCGGAGGGCCGGGTGAGCCATGCCGAACTGGCCGTCGGCGACGGCACCGTGATGCTCGGCGAGCCGGGCGGCGACTACCGGTCGCCCCGGGTCACCGGTCACGTCCACTCGTTCCTGCACGTCACGGTCGACGACGTGGACGCGCACTGCGAGGCCGCCCGCGCGGCCGGGGCGACCATCCTCAGCGAGCCGCAGGACACCTCCTACGGCCTGCGCGGCTACCGCTCGGTGGACCTGGAGGGCCACCGCTGGGACTTCGCCACGGTGCTGCGCGAGGTGGCGCCGGAGGAGTGGGGCGCGACCTCGGCCGGGGCCCGCTGACCGCGGCGCCCGGGACCGTCGCCACGACCACGGACCGCCTCACCGCCCGCGGTCACCGCCAGAACAGGAAGCGGTCGAAGCCCTCCGCGGCCGCCGGCCGGTCGCCGCCGATGCTGTCGAAGATCGCGAAGCTCACGTCGAACAGCGGCCCCGCCACCGCGGGCACGGAGATCAGCAGCACGAAGAGGGCGAGCGGTGCCCACGGCCGCACCTTCGCGGCGAACGCGCGCGCCTCGTACGACAGGTACGGCTCGATGACGCCGAAGCCGTCCAGCCCGGGCACCGGCAGCATGTTGAGCACGAACGTCAGCACCTGCAGCAGCGCCAGGCAGGCCAGCCCCCAGCGCAGCCCCTCCGGCATCGGCGCCGCCGCCGCGATCACCACGAGCAGCGCGCCGATCACCAGGTTGGACGACGGCCCGGCGAGGGAGACGGCCGCGCGCGCCGCGCGGGAGCGGATCGCGTGGTGCTCGATCCACACCGCGCCGCCGGGCAGCGGGAAGCCACCGGCCAGCAGCAGCACCAACGGCAGCACGAGCGAGAGCACCGGATCGGCATAACGGCGGATGTCCAGCGTCAGATATCCCTTGGCACGCACCGAATGGTCGCCGCCACGCAGAGCGACGTAGGCGTGGCCGAACTCGTGCACGCAGAGCGACACCGCCCATCCGCCGAGTACCAGCAGAACGATCCCGGTGGTGACGGCGACGGATGAATCGGTGCAGGCAAGGGCCCCTCCGAGGGCCGTCACGGCGATCATCGCGAGAAAGATCGGGCTCGGCCCACGGCGTGTCACGCGGCAAGTCTTGCGGATTCGGCGATATGCACGCTCGGTTGGGTGGCTTCCGCTTGACCCATGAGCATGACACGGGTGTAATCACAACCGTGTCATTTCGCCGGGAACGGGGCCGGCGAGTCCGCATCCACGGCAGCACGACAGGACAGCTCGGGTAGGGCCTGGGAGTCGCCCACACCCTGGTTCGCCGGCCGGTTCCTCGGAAGCGGAACGACATGACCACGACGGCGAAGGGGGCCGCGGGTGATGGATCGGATCGGTTCCGCTCCGGCCGACGTCGGCTCGATGACCACCGGCATGTTGTCGATGGCCGAGCTGGGCGGCGAGGCCGACGAGCAGGATTGGCAGGAGCGGGCGCTGTGCGCCCAGACCGACCCGGAGGCGTTCTTCCCTGAGAAGGGCGGCTCGACGCGCGAGGCCAAGCGGATCTGCTCGGGTTGCGAGGTCCGGGCCGAGTGCCTGGAGTACGCCCTCGGGCACGACGAGCGCTTCGGCATCTGGGGCGGTCTCTCCGAGCGTGAACGGCGCAAGCTCAAGAGACGCGCCGTCTGACGCCCGGCGCGCGCCGGGTCGCCGCACGGCGGCCGCGGCGCGCGTGATCATCATG
Organism: Pseudonocardiaceae bacterium; assembly: GCA_036402215.1. Taxonomy (GTDB): domain Bacteria; phylum Actinomycetota; class Actinomycetes; order Mycobacteriales; family Pseudonocardiaceae; genus DASXTS01. Next base: position 936 of record DASWTI010000400.1, on the reverse strand, counting down.
GCCTGACCTCGGGATCCGCCCCGGCCGGGTGACCGGCGGGTGCGGCCCGACGGTGCCGCTGGCCGTACGGTGTTGCGACCGTACGCGGCAGTCGCCCGCGGACCAGCGCCGAAGGGGAGGGCCGGGGTGCCGACGGGTTCGCGCATGGGCCATCACCGGCCCGGTGCCGGTCCGCGCGGCCCGCTGCCCGACGTCCGCACCGCACCGGTGCTCACCGTCCTGGTGTGCCACGACGGTGCCGCCTGGCTGCCGGACGTCCTCGCCGCGCTCGGCGCGCTCGCCACCCGGCCGCGGTACGTGCTCGCCGTCGACACCGGCTCCACCGACGAGACCCCGGCGTTGCTGGCTGCCGCGCTGGACGGGCGGCTCCTCGACGGCGTGCTCACCCTGCCGGCCGGCACCGGCTTCGGCGATGCCGTCCGGCATGCCGTGGAGCGCGCCGAGGACCGCTGGGGCGACCCCGGAAGCTGGGTGTGGCTGCTGCACGACGACTCCGCGCCCGCGCCGGACTGCCTGGACGTGCTGCTCGGCGCCGCCGGGGCCTCGCCGTCGGTGGCCCTGCTCGGGCCGCTCTGCCTGGACTGGGACGACCCGCGCCTGGTGGTCGAGGCCGGCCTGTCCACCGACGCCGCCGGGCACCGGCAGACCGGGCTCGGTGCCGCCGAGCTCGACCCCGGCCTGCTGGGCGGCGGCCTGGCGCAGAACACCGAGGTGCTCGCCGTGGGCAGCGCCGGCGCCCTGGTCCGCCGCGACGTCTGGAACGCGCTCGGCGGCTTCGACCCGGCGATGCCGCTGCTGCGCGACGACCTCGACCTCGGCTGGCGGGCGAACCGGGCCGACCACCTGGTGCTCGTGGTTCCCGCGGCCCGCATCCGGCACGCCGCCGCCGGCAGCCGCGGCGAACGGCCGGTCGCCGCGCTGCCCCCGTGGCTGCCG
>DASWTI010000399.1:0-1699 GCA_036402215.1 Pseudonocardiaceae bacterium | reverse complement strand
GGCCGCAGCCAGGCGCCGGGGCCGCCGCCGTCGTCGGTCGGGGCCGCCGCGCCGGTGTCCTCGGTGGCCTCGGCGGCGGCGCTCGTGCTCGGGGCGGCGGACGCCGTCGCGCTCTCGTTCTGATCCGGGCTCTGGCCCGGCACGTCGGGCTGGTTCGCCTCGCTCTGCACGTACGGCGGCGTCACGCTGCGGCCGTCGGACAGCGGCGTCGGGTCGAACACCATCCAGCCGATGCCGCCGAAGTACACCTCGACCCAGGCGTGCGCGTCCTCGGTGGTGATCACCCGGGCGTCGCCGGACTCGTAGCCCGCGGTGTAGCCGATGACCACCCGGGCCGGGATGCCCGCGGCGCGCAGCAGCACGCCCATCGAGGAGGCGTACTGCTCGCAGTAGCCCGCCTTGCCGTTGAACAGGAAGTCCACCAGCGCGTCGTCGCTGCCGCCGGCCTGGGTGCGCAGCTCGTAGGAGAAGCCGCTGTTCGCCGCGGTGAAGAAGTTGTTGATCGCCAGCGTCTTGTCGAACCGGTTGTCCCGGCCCTGGGTGAGCTGCTGGGCGAGCTGGACCACCCGGTCGTCCAGGCCGTCGATGTTCTTGTAGGCGCCGTCGATCTGGTCGTCGTTCTCCGGGGCGGCGCGCAGCGCGTCGGCGTCCGGGCTGACGAACAGCGCCTCCTCGCTGTAGGTGCCGGGCCGGCGGTTGCGGTCACCGGCGACGGTGGCGGCGGCCGGGTCGTAGCGGTAGCCGCGGCCCGCGCCCCGGATGCTCAGCGGCACCCCGTACGTCGGCAGCCAGGTGTCGGCGTACCGGATGGACTCGAAGTCGATGGTCGCACGCTCGCCGTCGAGGAGCTGGCCGGGCGGGGTCGGCAGGTCGTCGGACAGCGGGCTGCCGTTGATGCCGTCCACCTCCCAGCCCTCGCCGGGGTCGTAGCGGCGCAGCGTCATCGCGCGCAGGTACTGCTGGCTCTCCAGGCCGCGCACCCGGAACAGCTCCAACACCCCGCCGTTGTCGAGGTGGCCGCGCAGCGAGGTGAACGGCTTGAGACCGATGCCCGCGTTGCCGCCGGAGCCCGCGCCGTCGCCCGGCAGCCGCCCGACGGTGCCCACGACGGTCAACGCGGCACCGGCCAGCAGCGCCACCACGAGCGCGATGCCGGCCACCACGGTCGCGGTCGGCGCGGCACCCGCGTCGGCGGGCGCGGTGGTCGGGCCGCGCCAGGCCAGGTGCCGGCGCTGGCCGTCCACGGCGAGCAGCGCGGCGAAGCCGACGGCACCGGCCACGAACGTCCACCAGGGAAGCAACTCGTCGGCCACCGAGGCCGGCACGGCGAACACGCACAGCAGCACCAGGCCGGCCGCCGCCGGCGCCGCGGCGCTCACCGCGATGGCGTCCACCGCGACCGCCACCAGGCCGAGGCCCAGCGTGATCAGCAGCAGCATCTCCGTCGAGGCGTCCACCGGGGGCACCCCGGAGCGCACCTGCTCCATCGCCCCGGACAGGGTGTTGCGCAGGTCGCCGAGCGCGGTGGGCGTCGGGATCACCGCCAGCAGGCCGGTCCGGGTGAACACCGCGGTCAGCATGCTCAGCAGCACGAACAGCTGGCCCAGCACCACGATCGGCGCCGGCAGCGGGCGTCCGCCGAGGCGGCCCGCGCCGGGCACGGTGATGCCGCGCAGCAGCACGCCGGCCGCGGCGACCG
>DASWTI010000398.1:0-6189 GCA_036402215.1 Pseudonocardiaceae bacterium | reverse complement strand
TGGGCGGAACGTCCCGCCCACGGACCGCCGCCGGTTAGAGACCGTTCGTGTTCAGGAGCAGGTTCGCCGTGCGGCGCGGCACGCCGGACAGCGCGCCGGAGGTCGCGTTGGCGACGAGCCAGCTCTCGATGGTCGCGGTGGAGGCGTCGCCGAAGGTGTCCTTGTAGAGGGCGCCGACGCCGGCCACGTGCGGCGAGGCCATCGAGGTGCCGCTGATGGTGCGGGTGCCGGTGAGCCAGGCCGAGGTGATGTTCACGCCGGGGGCGTAGAGGTCGACGCAGCGGCCGAAGTTGGTGAACGAGGCCGAGGAGTCGTCGATCGCCGAGGCCGCCACGGTCACGGCGGTGGGCTCGCTGGCCGGCGACTGGTTGCAGGCGTCGGCGGCGGAGTTGCCGGCGGAGACGGCGATGAACACGCCCGAGCGGGACAGGTTGGCCACGGCGGTGTTCAGCGCGCGGCTCTTGGAACCGCCGAGCGACATGTTGGCCACGGCCGGGCGGGCCGCGTTGGCGGTCACCCAGTCGACGCCCTCGATGACGTCGGCGGTGGTGCCGGAGCCGGCGCAGTCGAGCACCCGGACGCCGCGCAGCGCCACCTCCTTGGCCACGCCGTGCGCGGTGCCGCCGACGGTGCCGGCCACGTGCGTGCCGTGGCCGTGGCAGTCGACGCCGTTGCCGCCGGTGGCGTCGTAGGCCACGGCCGCGCGGGTGCCGAAGTCGGGGTGGCCGGCCACGATGCCGGTGTCGATGACGTACGCGGTGACGCCGGCGCCGGTGGCCGTGTAGGAGTAGGAGTTGTCCAGCGGCAGGGCGCGCTGGTCGATGCGGTCCAGGCCCCAGGACGGCGTCGGGGTCTGCGTGGCGTCGACCCGGACCACCTCGTTGGGCGCGATGCCGGTGACCCGGGGGTCGCGCTGCAGGGCGCGCAGCTGGGACGGGGACAGGGTGGCCGCGAAGCCGTTGACCGCACGGGTGTAGACGTGGCTCGCCGTGACGCCGGTCGCCGCGGCCACGCCGTGCGCGGCGGCCTCAGGGGCGAGGGTGACGATGTACTGGCCCGCCACCACCTGGCCGGTGGGGGCGTCGACCAGCACGAGCGGGCCGGCCTCGGCCGGGGCGGCCACCAAGGAGAGGGCCACGGCCACGGGGGCCGTGACGGCGAGAGCACGGAGCGTCAACTTCATCTGCGCGATCCCTTCATAGGGTGATCGTTTCACACCAACGTGTGACCGCAGCCAAGTACCGAGAAGGTCGCACCGTCAATGAGCAGGAAGTATGGGTCACTTTCAGTGATCAGAAATGGCTCCGACACGCCTGAGGAATCGCGCTCTGTCGACCATCGCGCGGACCACGGTGCCGGTTGCCACGGCCGCACCGCCGTCGTCGGTCGCCGTCACGGTGAAGCGCAGCGACCGCCCGGCCACCTCCACCAGCTCGGCCACGACGGTCACCGCGCCGCCGACCGGGGTGGCCGCCAGATGGTCGAGCTCGACCCGCGTGCCGACGGTCGTCGCGCCCGCGTCGAGGGTCAGGGCGGCGACGGTGGCGGCCTCGGCGAGCGCGAGCAGCCGCGGCGTGCCCAGCACGGGGACGTCGCCGCTGCCCACGGCGAGCGCGGTGTCGGCCTCGGTGACGACGTGCCGGACGGTGGCGGTGGCGCCGGGCTGCGGCTCGGACATGGCGGCGACGCTAGCGGGGTGGCCCGGCGGACCGGGGGCCACCCCGCCGCGGACGTCAGATGCCGTTGGTGTGCAGCAGCAGGTTGGGTGACTGCGGGTGCACGCCGGTCAGCACGCCGGCCGTGGCCACGCCGTTGAGCCAGGACGCGACGACCGAACTCGGCACATCGCCGACGGCGTCCTTGAACATGGCCGCGACGCCGACCGCGTGGGCCGCCGCGCTCGACGTGCCGGAGATGACCTGGACGGTGTTGTTCAGCCAGGCGCCGGGGATGTTGGTGCCCGGGGCCTGCATGTCGATGCACGAACCCCAGTTGTTGCTCGCCGGCGACTGGTCGGTGTTCGTCGTGCGGATCACCGCGTAGGCGCCGGACGCCCGCGCCGGGGACACGGTGCAGGCGTCGGTGGCGCCGCTGCCGCCGGAGACGCCGACGAACACGCCGGAGGCGGCGAGGTTGTTGACCGCGGTGTCCACCGAGGGGTTGGCCGCGCCGCCGAGGGCCATCAGCGCGACGGACGGGCCGGGCGAGTTCGCCTGCACCCAGTTGACGCCCGCGATGACGGTGGCGAACGAGCCGGAGCCGGTGCAGTTGAGCACCCGCACGCCGACCAGCCGGATGTTCTTGGCCACGCCGTAGACGGTGGCGCCGATGGTGCTGGCCATGTGGGTGCCGTGGCCGTTGCAGTCGATGCCGTTGCCGCCGATCAGGTCGGTGCCGACCGAGGCCTTGCCGCCGAACGCGGGGTGCGAGGGCAGGATGCCGGTGTCGATGATGTACGCGGTGACGCCGGTGCCGTCGTTGAAGTACGTGAACGTGTTGTTCAGCGGCAGGTTCCGCTGGTCGATGCGGTCCAGGCCCCAGTTCGGGGTGGGCGACTGCGAGGCGTTGGCGTGCACGACCTGGTTGTGCTCGATGGCGACGACGTCCGGGTCGCGCTGCAGGGCCCGCAGCTCCCGTGCGTCCAGCTTGGCCGCGAAGCCGTGCACGGCCGTGTCGTAGACGTACATCGTGCGGTCGGTGCGGGCGTCGGCCACGGTGCGCGCGGCGCCGGGGCGGGTGCGCACGATGTACTCGCCCTCGATCACCTCACCGGTCGCCGCGGTGACCGCGACCAGTGGCGCGGCCTGGGCCGGGGCGACGGACAGGCCGGCGGCCACGGCGGCCGCCGCGAGCACGACGGCGGCGTTCCACGGTCTTCTCATACGGGGTTCCCTTCCGGGGTGCAGGGGTCGTCCAAGGGGAACTCAGAGGCCGCCGGTGTACAGCAGCAGGCCGGAGCACGAGGTCGGCGGGATCGGGGTGGCCGTGCGCAGCAGCCAGGCGGCGACCGTGGGGCTGCTCTGGTCGCCCGCGACCTGCTTGTACATGGCGGCCACGCCGGCCACGTGCGGGTTAGCCATCGACGTGCCGCTCAGGGTGGCGCTGCCGCCGTTCAGCCAGGTCGAGGTGATCAGCACGCCGGGGGCGCACATCTTGATGCAGCGGCCGAAGTTGTTGAACGACGCGGCGTTGTCGTTGCGGTCGGTGGCCGAGACGGCGAACGCGCCGGACGCGCCGGACGGCGAGAAGTTGCAGGCGTCGCTGCCGGAGGAGCCGCCGGAGACCGCGACGAACACCCCGGACGCGGCCAGGTTGTTGACCGCCGTGTTCATCGCCGCGCTGCTGCCGCCGCCGAGGGACATGTTGGCCACGGCCGGGCCGGGCGAGTTCGCCTGCACCCAGTTGACGCCGGCGATGACCTGGGCGATGGTGCCGCTGCCGGTGCAGTTCAGCACGCGCACGGCGCTCAGCCGGACCCGTTTGGCCACGCCGTAGGTCGCCGAGCCGATGATGCCGGCGATGTGCGTGCCGTGGCCGTTGCAGTCGATGCCGTTGCCGCCGGTGGCGTCGTAGCCGATCACCGCGCGGCCGGCGAACTCCGGGTGCGTCGGCTGGATGCCGGTGTCGATGACGTACGCGGTGACGCCGGTGCCGGTCGAGGTGAAGGTGTACTGGTTGTTCAGCGGCAGGGCGCGCTGGTCGATGCGGTCCAGGCCCCAGTTCGGGGTGGGCGTCTGGGTGGTCAGCGCGTGCACCACCTGGTTCGGCTCGATGGCCAGCACGTCCTTGTCCCGCCGCAGCGCGCGGAGCTGCCGGTCGTCGAGCCTGGCGGCGAAGCCGTGCAGGGCGTGCTCGTAGCGGTGCAGCACGGCGACGCCGGCGTCGGCGGCCACCGTCACGGCGCCCGGGCGGGTGGTGACGATGTACTCGCCGGGCACCACCACGCCGTCGGCCTCGGCCACCGGGACGAGCGGGGCGGCCTGCGCCGGGACCGACGTGAGACCGAGGGTGACGGCCAGGGCGGCAAACGCACCGCATGCGGCCAGGGTTCTGCGCACCATATCGGGGTCCTCCAGGCGCGTGACGGGTCGACTTCACAACGTGACCGTCTGCCGACGCTAGGGAGGGCCGAGGACCCCGGTCAATGCCGGGAACGCGGGTTACGCCGCCAGGACGCAGGTGTTCGCCAGATCGCCGCCGGTCGGCCGGGGCAGTGTGGCGGACGCCGGCGGGCGCCGGCCGTCGAGCCAGGCCTCGGCGGCCTCGAAGGCCGCGGTGAAGCACGGCAGCAGCGGCCGGATGCGGTCCGGGTACAGCGCGTACAGGCCGTCCACGTGGGTGCCGCCCTCGAAGCGGTAGTAGCGGTGCAGCCGCTCCCGCCCGGCGGCGCGCACCAGGTCGCGGTAGGCGTCGGAGTCACCGATCGGCAGCAGCGTGTCGAGGGTGCCGTGCAAGGTGATCATCGGCTTCCCGATGCGCCCCGTGAGGTCCACCCGGCCGACCGCGTCGCGGACGTCGCCGCCCCGGGCGGCGTAGTCGTAGTCGGCGTCGCAGTTCGGCGTGCCGGAGGCGCAGAACGGCACGCCGGCCACCAGGTCCCCGTCGAACGCCGGGTCGAACTCCTCACGGTAGGTGCGCTGCGTGAAGTCCCAGTAGTACTGGTGATGGAAGGGCCAGAGGAACTCGGTGTCCGCGGGGTAGCCGGCGGCGATCACCTGGTCCCGCCCGGCCGGGTCGCCGGCCGCGAGCCGCTGGTAGCCGCGCAGGGCGGGCGGCAGCAGCGTGAACAGGTTGCGGTCCTGGGTCCAGAGCGTGCCCTCCCAGTCGACGCCCGCGTCGTACAGCCAGGGGTTGTTCTCCAACTGCCAGCGCACCAGGTAGCCGCCGTTGGAGATGCCGGCCGCGATGGTGCGGCCGGGCAGCCGGCCGTACCGCTGCAGCAGCGTGGCCTTCGCGGCGACGGCGAGCTGCGTCACCCGGAAGTTCCACTCGGCGAGCGCGTCGCCCGGACGCCGCCCGTCCAGGAAGAAGTTCACGCCGGTGTTGCCCTTGTCCGTGGACACGAACGCGTAGCCGTCGGCGAGCACCCGGTCGGAGATCACGAAGTCGTTGGCGTACTGCTCGCGCACGCCCGCCGAGCCGGCCACCACGAGCCCGCCGTTCCAGCGGTCCGGCATCCGGATCACGAACTGCGAGTCGTGGTTCCAGCCGCGGTTGGTGTTGGACGCCGAGGTGTCCGGGAAGTACCCGTCGACCTGGATGCCCGGCACCCCGGTGGGGTTCACCGCACCCAGCGGGTGCAGGCCGGCCCAGTCGGCCGGATCGGTGTGCCCGGTGGCCACCGTGCCCGCGGTGGTCAGGTCGGCCAGGCAGGCCCGCTCCTGGTGCTCGGCGAGCGGCACCCGCACCCGCTCCATGCGGGCGCAGTGCCCGTCCGGCGTGCCCGGTGCCGCCGTGGCGGACCCGGTGACCGGGGCCAGCAGCACGGCGACGACGGCGATCCCCACGGCAGCACTGACCGTTCGCATGCCGCACATCGTCGGCGGCCGCTGTGGGCCTGCACCACGTGCCTCCCACCCACAGCACCCTCGCCGGCCATGTGGGTTGCCCCCATGTGCGCGGTCCTACACGTGGTGGCTGAAAGGCGCCTTCAGTCGGCTCATGCGGCTGAAAGGCGCCATCAGCCGGGCCGATGTGGCTGAAAGGCGCCTTCAGTCGGCTCGTGTGACTGAAAGGCGCCTTCAGTGGGGGCGGGCGGCGGGTCAGGCCGGGGGGCGGAGGCGGTGGAGGTGGAGGGCGAGGTGGATCTGGAGGGAGCGGGCGGGGGTGGTCCAGTCGTCGCCGAGGAGCTGGCGGACGCGGTCCAGGCGCTGGGCCACGGTGTTGACGTGGACGTGCAGGGCGGGGGCGCAGCGGGCGGGGCTGCGGTCGTGGGCGAAGTACGCCTCCAGGGTGGCGGTGAGCTCGGTGCCGCGCCGGGCGTCGTAGTCCAGGACGGAGCCGACGGTGTGGTGGACGAAGGCCCGGACGGCCTCGCCCTGGGCGTCGGCGAGCAGCAGGCCGGCGAAGCCGAGGTCGGCGGGGCAGGCCGCCTCGCCGGTGCGGCCGAGCGCGTGCAGGGCGTCCAGGCAGCGGCGGGCCGAGCGGTAGGTCTCGGCGATGGCCCGCGGGCCGGTGGCCGGACCGGCG